>NZ_JAPSHV010000009.1:0-42799 GCF_031179385.1 Arthrobacter sp.
TCCGTGTCAGGCGGAGCCTGGCGATCCTACTCCTAGGATGTCCGAATCTGATCGGTGCTGGCAGGCCCGAAAAGGGTACAGCCCGAGGGTCACGACTGCCGACGTTACGCGAAGACACTGGCGGCGTACGGTCACGTTTGCCCGTGCCCGCCAGTAGTCTCTAGGTTACGAGATGAATCCCTGCCCGCGCTCTGGGTCACGGGGAAGCGGTACAAAGCGATGATGCCTAGGCGCTTGGCGTCAAGCATCGCACCGGCGGTAGGGTGACGCAGGCCTGGGCCACCCTATCAATGTTTCACGTGAAACTGACCACGAGAACAGCTGCCCATCGGGTGGACCATACGTTGTGCACCGGTTGGAAGGGGACGCCGTATGCTGGCTGTATTCCGACGTCGCGGTTCGTGAGATTACACCCAAAGCCAAGTCGGCGCGAGCGAACACCACCGTTGGGACGCTGATGCGACGTCTCGATCTGAGGATCAACACCAGAGAAGAGCGAGCCCGACCGTTCAGGTAGCCCTCTGCTCAAATTGAACATCACCTTGAGAGGACTGGTCACCACTGGGCGCATAGAGGATCACGGCGCGCTTCGTACACGGCTCGACTTTCCGAAACCACGCTCGACCACAAGAGCCGGCGCAGTGCTGGTTGTTATGTACTTCTATTAGCGTTGTCTGATCAGTCAGGAATGATCGCGCTCTGATACTTTCCCCGCGGTGTTTCACGTGAAACGCTCTTCCCTCTTAGCCCTTAGCTCTAAGCTCTAAACTCTAAGGAGCAATCCTTCCTGCCGCATGAGGGGCCGGTACCGTAGTTCCACCGTACTAAAGTAGCGAGTCCGGATATGACGTGCGTTTCACCGCTAACAGCAAGGGCGAAAGCCAGCCTGTGCCGAAGAACGAGCTGATCAGCAGTCTCCGAGCCGATACTCCACTGGCTGGCGTATGGGCAGGGGGGCCCTCAGCACGCAGGAACGTAGTGGAAAACCGCTGTTCTCGGTTGTTGGTACCGCACGCAGGCATCCGCCCTAGTTCAAGCGCGCTTTGGTTCGTTCTTTTCCCTTCTTTTCAAAGGCACTCGGAGCTTAACAGAAGTGTGCGCGGCAGGCGTTCGCTCTTTCACGTGAAGCACCGAGAACGAGGCGAAGCAGAAGCTCGGTCGCAGCGCCTGTGCGCTGCCCGCTTCAGTCTCGCAGACAACCTCACCTATAAGTTGAGCTGGAGCCCATAATGGCGGCACTTAGAGCGTGCGGTCATGCTAGGCCCAACATAGGACTAGGTAACGCTGCGGAGGAGCCGGTACTGAACGTAGCCGCAGAGACCGCACGAAAGCTACTGCCCTTGCCGATAGGGGATCCGAGAGATCGGGCGGGTCCCTCCCAGTGCCGTGCTGGCGCCGCTGCAATGCTCACCACGTCGATGCGCAAACCGCGACCGCGCCTCCATGAGACGATGCTGGGCCCGCCGATCGTTTCACGTGAAACGCCTTGAGCTACTGCCGGAACTGTCGTGTCACCGAGCGCCTGGGTCCCCGGTTGGAGGGTGAATGAAAGTGCGGGATCTCAGTGGCGCGACATCCGTTCCGTTATTGTTTCAGTCCAGGCGCGGTTGAAGTGCCATCCGGCTGTGCTGCGGATCAGGAACTAGGAATGCAAACAAGCGCTGGCCGAGCGTTTCCCGGCTCCCTATGAACAGCCTGGTGGAATCCCTCCTTGAGGACTACGACAGGCTGGCGAAATCTTGCCCCAGACACGACCCACATAGTACGCACAGGCCGTTTCACGTGAAACAAGCCTCGATTGCGCTCGGCGTAGGGGATCACCAGTTGACTAACACTCTGAGACGGACGATCAGCGAGCCTGTGAGATCGGGTGCTCCCGGTTGGAGAGAGTTCGTGGTGGGGGGACTTACAGCGTCATATGAACAGCCACGCTTGCGGATCGAAGAAGGACCGATGGAGTAGCGCTCAGATCAGCTCCACCCCACAAACAGCATGCCTCGTTCGGACGTGTGGTCGGGCCTGGCAATGAACCGGACGACTATGCTCACCGGCCCGGCGACGTTGCTACCCCGGTCATCTAGCGAAAGGCACCGTTTCACGTGAAACGGTGCCTTTCCACATTGCCTATGAGGACGGAGTAAGAACGCCCATGATGCGATTGAGGTCATCGACACTTGCGAACTCGATACTGACGCGGCCTTTCTTGGCACCCAGGGTGATCTTCACGTTGGTGTCGAGCCGGTCCGAAAGTGAGGTGGCGAGGTAATCGAGGCGCTCATGTCGAGCACCCGCCCGCGGGTTTGAGGGCTTGGTCGGACGCCGGAGTCCGTCGCTCATTGCAACGATCTCCTCCGTCGACCGTACAGATAGCCCTTCTGCAACTATGCGCTGCGCAAGCTTCTCCATTTCAGCAGGATCAGAGAGACCCAGTAGAGCACGAGCGTGCCCCGCGCTCAGCACACCCGCAGCAAGGCGACGCTGTACAAGAGGGGGCAGCTTCATGAGCCGGAGCGTGTTCGAAATCTGCGGACGTGAGCGCCCAATTCGAACGGCCAGCTCCTCCTGCGAGCAACCGAAATCCTCGAGCAGTTGTTGGTACGCCGCCGCTTCCTCAAGCGGATTCAGTTGACTGCGGTGCAGGTTCTCGAGAAGCGCGTCACGAAGCAAGTCATCGTCAGTCGTATCTCGAATGATCGCCGGAACTGTTTCCAGGCCAGCTTCCTTCGACGCGCGCCAACGACGCTCACCCATCACCAGTTCGTAGGCATGTTCCCCACCCTCTGAGGAGGCACGGACCACGACTGGCTGGAGCACGCCAATCTCTCGAACAGAGTGAACAAGTTCAGCCATCTCGTCTTCATCGAAGACGGTACGCGGCTGCTTCCGGTTGGGATGAATCGAGTCAATCGGAAGCTCAGCGAAGCGCGCACCGGGCACCTCCCTGAGCGTTTCACGTGGAACGTCGACACCCGAGACGTCCTCGTCTTCCGCTATCACCGAGGAGGACGCTTCAACCTCGATGGAGTCGTTCTTCTCGTCTACGGAATGTCCAGAATCTCCGACGGAAACCTGTGCTGCTTCGCTGTCAGTGGCTTCTCCGGACGCTGCAGCCAGTGTCGGCTGAGTATCTGCAGCCAGGTCTACAGAGGCGGTAGACGGCGTACGATCATCAGCAGGTTCAGTCGCAACCTCGTGAACCGCGGCGTCCGCTACTGCCGAGTCCTCCTGCACCTTATCGGCCGCGGTCTTCCCGCCGGTTTTGACGCTTGCGCCGGCCTTGGGCTTCGCTGGCTTGGCTGCTGGCCCGCGCTTCACTGCTGCCTGCGCGCGTCCACTGGTCCTCTTGGATGGCGCCGTCAGCGCATCCTTATTGATGGAAGTACGGCCTGGCGCGGTACGCGCACGGGCACCCTGCGTGCCAGAATCATCGTTCTCAGCCGACTCTTTCGGCTCAGGCGAGGGAAAGAAGAGGTCAACCGGCCGACCCCGTTCGGCTACCCTGGTGCCACCGTTCGATGCTGAGCCATCTTGCTGCTCTGCGCTGCTCGGAATGAGAGCACCCAGTCCCCGACCTAGACCCCTACGCTTCTCAGGCATGAAACGGTTCCTCTCAAAGGAGAGCAGACAAACTGCAGCGATTGATATCGCGTCCAGTCTACTGTGATCGCCCTGCTTATCAGCGCAGGCGCTCTAGGCGCGCTCGGCGATTTCTGCCGCTGCCTCCAGGTATGACAACGCGCCGCTGGAGGATGGATCGTACGTAAGTACGGTCTGTTGGTAGCTTGGAGCCTCGGATATGCGCACTGATCGAGGGACTACGGCCTTCAATACCTGATGCGGGAAGTGCTCACGAACCTCGGCCGCTACCTGAGCAGCAAGGTTAGTGCGACCGTCATACATCGTGAGCAGAATGGTTGACACAACCAGGTCCGCGTTGAGGTGCTTCTGAATCATCTCTATGTTCTTCAGCAGCTGGCTTAGCCCTTCAAGCGCGTAATACTCGCACTGAATCGGAATCAGCACCTCGCGGGCAGCAACAAATGCGTTCACCGTCAGCAGCCCGAGGCTCGGCGGACAATCGATGAAGATGTAATCCAGCCGCTCCTGCCCGTTCTCCTTGCGATCCTTCGCATACAGTTCAATCGCGCGACGGAGACGCTGTTCACGAGCTACCAGCGACACCAGCTCGATCTCCGCACCAGCCAGATGGATGGTGGCAGGCGCACAGATCAGATTGGGAACATCCGGGCAGGGCGCCACAACGCTGGATAGGGGGAGGTCATCGATCAGTACGTCGTAGATGCTGTCGACTTCGGCGTGGTGCTCAATGCCAAGGGCGGTAGAAGCGTTGCCCTGTGGGTCAATATCGATGACCAACACGTTCAACCCAGCGGACGCCAAAGCTGCCGCGAGATTGACCGTTGTGGTGGTCTTACCCACTCCGCCCTTCTGATTGCTCACGGTGAGCACCCGGGTCTCGGCCGGGCGAGGGAGCTTACGTCCAGACAGCTTCTCACGGCGCCGTGTTTCGGAAGCGAGCTCGCGGGCTAGCGGAGTGCTGTCGTCCAGGACGTCGATCACATTCTTCGTACTGTTCGATTTCGCGCTGACGTTCGAGCCTGAGTTGCTCGAAATGTCTGCGACACCTGTTTCACGTGAAACGATGCCAGTGTTGACCGGATTGGAAAACACTTCAGGTTGAATATCAGCGATTGTGATAGCCAGAGATGTGCCCATCGTCGACGTAGGCTGCTCACGCCGCGTGGCAGAATCTTTCGTCACAAGCTTCTCGCTCACTTTCAGGTGCCGGGTGGGTCCACTCTAGGTTATCTGGTATAGCCCCATTACCTCGGCAGGCAACCCGCAGTATTCCGAAGTTCCGGATCGCTGACAGGATCAGCGGACGACGACGATGCGGACCACAGTCGTCGGTTCGTCCAGCAGTGCGCTGCCGGCCGTTTCTACACTCGTGCTCTTCCCGCCCAGGCGACGAATGACCTTGGCTGCCTTTTCCACCTCTTCGGCCGCGCTTCGACCCTTGATAGCGAGCACCTCTCCGGAACGCTTCAGGAGCGGCATCGTCAAGGTGGCCAGGCCGGACAAAGCTGATACTGCGCGCGCAGTGACGACATTTACCTCGAACTTGCCCACGGCCTGCTCAGCACGCCCCCGAAAAATCTCCACGTTGGTGAGGCCAAGGTCATCTGTCACTTCACGCAGCCAATTGACCCTGCGTTCGAGCGGCTCAATCAGAACGAAGGACGCATCAGGGCGCGCAATCGCCAGAGCCAGCCCTGGCAAACCAGCTCCACTACCGACGTCGGCCACTGCCGCATCTGCCGGGATCAGCTCTCCAACCACTGCACAGTTCAATACGTGGCGGTCCCATAGCCGCGGCAATTCACGCGGGCCCAGAAGTCCCCGTTCGATTCCCGAGGTGGCCAGGTGTTCCACAAAGCGCTCGGCGAGCGTGAATCGATCCCCGAATATGCTGCGAGCTGCCTCTAATTCCTTGCTACCGATCTCGATCGTCAAGCGCGAGCCCTCCTAGGAAAAGACAGCCGAGCTCAGGAGCCGGCCGAGACTACAATATGGCGCCGGGAGCCCTCGCCCTCAGACTCACTGACCATGCCAAGATCAGCAATGATGTCATGCACGATCTTCCGCTCATAAGCAGACATCGGGGCCAGCGCGACCTCTTCGCCAGTTTCCTTGACCTTGCCAACAGCTTCTTCGGCAATCTCGCGAAGCTCCTTGTTGCGCGCGTCACGGAAACCGTCAATGTCGAGGACGAGTCGTGAGCGATGCTCGGTCGAGGTAAGCACGGAGAGCCGGGCCAGTTCCTGCAGAGCTTCGAGGACCTCTCCGTCGTGTCCCACCAGGGCCTGCAAGCCCTGGGCGTCATTGTCTTCGGACACGATAGAGATGTACGTACGCCCGTTGCGCACCTCGATGTCGATGTCTCCGTCTATGTCGGCGATATCCAGGAGTTCCTCGAGGTAATCCGCAGCGATGTCACCTTCATCTTCCGCGGAGCCCCCACCGTCCTGGACAGCTGCTTGCTCGTCAACGGCTTCGAGAGTCTCGTCCTGCATGTTGTCAGTGCTCATTTGCGTTTCCTGTTCTTGCGCTGCGGCTGTACTCGTTGAGCTTTGGGCTGCGCTACTACCTCAACAGCGGGTTCGGCCTTCTTTTCGCCAAGTAGCGGCACCATCGGCAGCCCCTTCTTCGCGCGGCGCTCCGCCAGGGCCTTCGCAGCTGGGGAACCTGGAGTGGGCATCCGACGAATCACATAGAACTGCTGCACCATGGTCCACAGGTTGGTGGTGGTCCAGTAGATGAGTACACCGATCGGGAAGTTGATGCCGCCTACGCCAAAGACCAGCGGAAGGATGTAAAGCATGATCTTCTGCTGACGCATGAAGGGGCTCTGCATGGCCTCTTCCGACATGTTCTTGGCCATGATCTGCTTCTGCGTAATGAACTGCGAAGCCGTCATCGCCAGAATCATGATGATGGACAGGACCACGACCGATGTATGACCTTCGGTACCGAACCCGTGAAGCAATGAAGAGGAGAGTGGTGCTCCGAAGATCTCAGCCGAATCGAACTGGCGAACATCCTCGACGGTGAGGGCACCGATGCCTTCACCTCTGTCACTGGCGGTCGACACGCCGTTCAGAACCGTGAAGAGCGCAAAGAAGAACGGCATCTGGATGAGGATCGGCAGACATGCGGCGAACGGATTGGTTCCGTGCTTCTTGTAGAGCGCCATCTGCTCCTGCGTCATGGCCTGACGCGAGAGCTGATCCGTTTTGCCCTTGTACTTCTGCTGCAGTTTCCGAAGATCAGGCTGAAGTGCCTGCATCCCACGCTGGGCCTTGATCTGCTTGACGAAGACCGGAATCAGCGCCGCACGGATTACGACAACGAGACCAACAATGGACAGAGTCCAGGTCCACCCCGACGCTGCGTCCATACCAAGGAAGGTGAATCCTTCGTGGAAAGCCCACATCACCCAGGACACCAGCCACCGGAAGGGCAGGAGAATCGTCTCGAAGAAATCCATAATCTATTGCTCCTCAGGCCGCGGGGCGGCTTTCCTCATCTGCAGGAATCACCGGGTGATTCAGCACTACAATCTGTGGCTCTTCGCCCGGTGCAAAACGTCTTCCTCCGACCGGCACATGATCAACACCGCCGTCGTTCCAGGGATGACAGCGACACAGTCGCTTAGCGGCGAACCACGAACCTTTCAGAGCGCCGTGAACTGTCACTGCTTCAAGCGCATATGCCGAGCAGGAAGGAAAGAATCGGCACACCGGACCGTAAAGAGGCGAAATCGACTTGCGGTACACCATCAGAATACCGGCCAGAACGGCGCGGGGCATAAGTGCCCACCGGGAGAGACTCGACGGCGAATGATCCGCTGTCATTTACCGTCTCCCTTTCTGCCGCCGCCCTTGCTGAACCGCTTCACGCTTGATGCCAGACACCGCTCGAAGTCCGCCCTGAGGTCGGACCAATTCGCTGAGGCTGCCGGGGGCAGTGCGCGCACAACAACATCGATCCCCTCCGGTCGTTGAACCAGAGCAGATGCCGCTGCTTCTCTCAGTCTCCTCTTAACGAGGTTCCTTGTGACGGCGTTCCCAACATTCTTCGACACAATGAATCCGAACCTGGAGGGTGCGTCCGTATCGGTTCCAACCGCATATAACACCAAGTTCCGGCACCCTGATCGGGCACCGGAACGAACGGTATATGAAAAATCTGTGGCCGTCCGCACTCTGTGGGCGGTAGAGAGCACCTGGAGCTCCGGGACGGTCAGGGCGCTGTCAGAGGACCAGCGCCGGTGGGTGAATTAACTGATACTAAGCCGAAAGCTCGGTACGTCCCTTGCCACGACGCGCAGCCAGGATGGCGCGGCCGGCGCGGGTACGCATGCGAAGGCGGAAACCGTGCTTCTTGGCACGACGGCGGTTATTCGGCTGAAAGGTCCGCTTGCTCACTGTGATACTCCAGAACGTTCTTGGCATGCGCTGCCGTTGCAACAAGGGGGAAGAACGGACCGGCGCAATGAAGTTGTAGTACATCTGCCTTGCCTGCCCACGGCATACTGCTCAGCGATCAGCCGTTGGTATGGAGGCATGCGAAATGCAGACATAAAGGACTACATAACGTTAGGGCACCGGGCACAGCAGGGTCAAACCGGTTCAGTGACGGCTCCTGTCCCCATGGTAGGGCGGGGCATGTGGACAACCGTGGCTTCAAGCGCCTTTCCCGCCGGCTCTCGGTAGCAGTTCACGTGATCTTATCCACAGGATTTCCGCCAGCTATCCGTTGTAATTTTCATCGTCTAGTGTTGCCGGGTGGCGTATTTATCCACGGGCTGTGCATAAGTCTGTGGATTGGTGCCTGTGTAGGGGCCTGGATGGGCTGGCTGAACTTCCAACTGAGGACGCGAGTGAGTACCGACGAGATCAACGATGTAGGCAGCTCCTGGCGCAAGGTGATTCGTACCCTTGAACAGGATGATCGGATTTCGCCGCGCCAGCGCGGATTTGTGGTCCTCGCACAGGCGCAGGGACTGATTGGCACAACGCTTCTCGTCGCCGTTCCTAATGAACTCACACGTGAAGTGCTCCAGAGTCAGCTCAAGAGCCCGCTCAATGACGCATTGCGTGACGTTTTCCGCGAAGAGATTCAGTGCGCTTTCGTCATCGACCCGGACCTTACTCCGATCATCGAGGAGGAGCCAGAAGAGGTTCCGGAGGAAATTGCGCAGCGCGATCAGGCTCCTTCACCCACACCGCCGAGCAATTCTCACGAGTTCGGGCGTCTCAATCCCAAGTACATCTTCGACACCTTCGTGATCGGTTCATCGAACCGATTTGCCCACGCGGCGGCGGTCGCTGTAGCCGAGGCACCTGCCAAGGCGTACAACCCCCTGTTCATTTACGGTGACTCGGGACTTGGGAAGACCCACCTGCTGCACGCCATCGGGCACTATGCCAGGCACCTCTATACGGGTATTCGCGTTCGGTACGTGAATTCAGAGGAGTTCACCAACGACTTCATCAACTCAATCAGGGATGACGAAGGGACGAGCTTTAAGCAGACCTACCGGAACGTCGACATTCTCCTCATCGACGACATCCAGTTCCTCTCCGGCAAGGACAGGACCCAGGAGGAGTTCTTCCACACCTTCAATGCCCTCCACAACCACAACAAGCAGGTAGTGATCACATCCGACCTGCCGCCCAAGCAGTTGTCCGGGTTTGAAGAGAGAATGCGCTCCCGCTTCGAGTGGGGACTTCTGACTGATATCCAGCCGCCCGAACTCGAGACGCGAATCGCCATCCTTCGCAAAAAGGCAATCAGCGAAGGGTTGAGTGCCCCGGACGAGGTTCTCGAATACATAGCGTCGAAGATTTCCACCAATATCCGCGAGCTGGAAGGCGCCCTCATCCGGGTTACGGCGTTCGCGAGCCTGAATCGCCAGGCAGTCGACGAGAATCTGGCAGAAATCGTACTCAAGGACCTCATCACCGACGACGGCGCCCAGGAGATCACATCGGCGCTGATCATGGCTCAGACGGCCGAGTACTTCAACATCACGCTGGATGACCTATGCAGCAAATCACGGACAAGGACCCTCGTTACGGCTCGACAGATCGCGATGTACCTCTGCCGGGAGTTGACCGATATGTCTCTTCCCAAAATCGGAGCCGAACTCGGCGGCCGGGACCATACGACGGTCATCCACGCTGACCGTAAGATCCGCGAACTCATGGCCGAACGCCGCGCCATCTATAACCAGGTGACCGAGCTTACGAACCGAATCAAGCATCACCGCAAGGATGCGTAGGTGACCTCAAGCGCCGCAGCGAGCTGAATTAACAGCTGTGGAAAGAATTGTGGATAACCCTTTGTTTGTGGTGGACGTTAATGAGGACAAGCACCGTCGAGGCTGTGGACCCGCTGAATCACAAGGATGTCGTACACACCGTGCAGACGCAGCCGGCGTCCTGAGTGCACAACCTGTCAACAGGGAAAACTCCCGGAACCGCACCGATCCTTCCGGTTATCCACAGTATCCACAGGAGTTATTAACACTACTGATCCTTAAACCCCGATCTTGTCCAAATAACATTTCCCCTTCGTCCGCCCCGGCAAGCCACCCCACTGTGTCGCGCTAAGCTGTGACTCAGTAGAGTTGACCTTCGCTCACCCGTCCTCCTTGCCGGAAGGGTCGAGGATGTGTGACTTCCCCCGATGTACCTCGCGAAAGGCGGCACCCTTCAGTGAAATTCCGAGTCGAGCGCGATGTCCTGGCCGAGGCCGTAACGTGGACGGCTCGTTCCCTGTCACCGCGGCCTCCCGTGCCTGTGCTTTCGGGTTTGTTGATCAAGGCCGGCGCCGGCAGCCTCAGCCTCGCGAGCTTCGATTATGAGATATCGGCCCGTCTTGAAATCCCTGCGGATATAGCGGAAGAGGGCACAATCCTCGTTTCCGGACGGCTGCTCGCCGATATCTGCCGCAGCTTGCCGTCTGCGCCGGTCGAGGTGGAAACGGATGGCTCGAAGGTCACGTTGACCTGCCGGAACAGCCGCTTCAACCTCGCAACCATGCCCGAAGCGGAGTACCCCGAACTTCCGGCCCTCCCTGATGTCAGCGGTGTTGTCGACGGAGATGCATTCGCCGAAGCCGTGTCACAGGTCATCATTGCAGCAAGCCGTGACGACACTCTGCCGATTCTGACCGGTGTCCGTATGGAGATCGAGGAAGACCTCATCACGTTCCTCGCCACCGACCGGTACAGGCTTGCTCTCCGCGAACTGTCCTGGAAGCCCACCAACCCGGGAATCTCAACCAGTGCTCTGGTGAAGGCAAAAACGTTGAGTGAGGTAGCCAAGACGCTTGGTGGTGCGGGAGATCTCAAGATCGCACTCTCCGACAACAGCGAACTGATCGGCTTTGAAAGCGGCGGCCGGCGCACAACATCGCTGCTGGTCGACGGTGACTACCCCAAAATCCGTTCTCTCTTCCCGGAAAATACGCCAATCCATGCGACTGTGGAGACCAGCCAGCTCGTCGAAGCAGTTCGCCGCGTTGCCCTGGTCGCAGAACGCAATACGCCTGTAAGGCTTGCGTTCAGCGCAGGCCAGGTAGTGCTCGATGCTGGTACAGGCGAAGACGCGCAGGCTTCGGAAGCGATTGAAGCAACGCTGGATGGGGACGACATCACCGTCGCTTTCAATCCGCACTACCTGAGCGAAGGTCTCGGCGCCTTCAGCAGCAAATTCGTACGTTTCTCCTTCACGACTCCGCCGAAGCCCGCTGTTATCTCAGCTCAGGAAGAAGCTACCGGTGAGGACCGCGAAGACTACCGATACCTGCTCATGCCGGTGAGGCTACCCAACCAGTAGAGTCGTCGCCCGCCCCCAGTCAACCGAACCATGGAGGACACTATGCACATCGGCCTGATCGGTCTCGGAAAAATGGGGTACAACATGCGGGAGCGGCTTCGCTCACGCGGTGTTGAAGTAACCGGGTATGACCGGAATCCGGATGTCTCCGACGTCGCCACCGTCGATGACCTCATCGCTGCTCTGCCTACGCCACGTGTTGTCTGGGTCATGGTGCCGGCGGGCAGCATCACGGACCAGGTCATCAGTGAGCTCGGAGAGAAGCTGGCTGAAGGCGACCTCGTCATCGATGGTGGAAACACGAAGTTCAGCAGCGACCAGGAACACAGCGAAGCGCTCGCCCCGAAAGGCATTCACTTTGTCGACTGCGGGGTTTCCGGTGGTGTCTGGGGACTCGAGAACGGGTATGGCCTGATGGTCGGCGGCGCTGAGGCCGACGTCGAACGTCTCATGCCGGTGTTTGACGCGCTACGCCCCGACGGAGCACGCGAAGAAAGCTTTGTTCACGTAGGTGAGACAGGCGCCGGGCACTACGCGAAAATGGTGCACAACGGCATCGAGTATGGCCTGATGCAGGCTTACGCGGAAGGGTATGAACTGCTCGAAGCGAAAGACATCATTAAGGACGTCCCCGGTACCTTCCGGGCATGGCAAAAAGGCACCGTCGTACGATCCTGGCTACTGGACCTGCTGGTCAAGGCACTCGAGGAAGATCCTAAACTCAGCAATGTCGGTGCGTACATCGAAGATTCCGGTGAGGGCCGTTGGACCGTTGAGCAGGCTATCGCCAACGAAGTGGCAGCGCCCGCGATCACAGCAGCGCTCTTTGCACGCTTCAGTTCACGCCAGGAAGATGCACCCTCGTTGAAAATGGTGGCCGCGCTGCGGAACCAGTTCGGCGGCCACGCGGTGCGTCCGCCCCGGAATTCCGCATGATTGAGTCGCGGTGTACGTCCAGCATCTCTCTCTGACAGATTTCCGCAGTTATTCGCAGCTTGACGTGGCTCTCGAACCCGGCGTGACGGTGTTCGTAGGCCCAAATGGAGTCGGCAAGACCAATATCGTCGAGGCCATCGGATACCTGGGGTCCTTGTCGTCGCATCGCGTAAGTACGGACAAGCCGCTCATCGCCTTCGATGCCGAACGGGCGCTGGTTCGTGGGCGGTTGGTGCGTGGGGCGCAGGCTACGAGCGTCGAACTGGAGATCAACGGAGACCGCGGTAATCGTGCGCGGATCAATCGTGCGAACCCCGTGCGCGCGCGCGATGCTGCCGGCATTCTCCGGACGGTTCTGTTCGCGCCCGAGGACCTCGCATTGGTGAAGGGAGATCCCTCCAATCGTCGGCGGTTCCTGGATGACCTCATGGTGCAGTTGGTTCCGCACCACGCGGGCATCAGGGCGGATTATGAGCGTGTGTTGAAACAACGCAACGCCCTGCTCAAGTCCCTCCGCGGAGGCAGACTGTCCACTGCCCATCAAGCGACGCTCGAGGTATGGGACCAACATCTGGCGACAGTCGGATCCCAGCTTCTGCACGCGCGCCTCGCGGTTTTGACCAGACTTCTGCCGCACGTCCAGAAGGCCTACCGCGAGCTGACCGACGGCACCAAGGTTGCCAACGCAGCGTATCGTTCGTCCCTCATCGGCCCCTTGCCCGACGACGACGGCGAGTCGGCGCCGACTGCGGAAGATCTGAGTACTCTCTCCGTCGATGAGATTACCGAACGGTTTTTGGCAGCGATCGCTGAACAGCGCCGACGCGAGACGGAACGCGGGATTTCCCTTGTCGGCCCGCATCGCGACGAGGTCGAGTTGATGCTCGGTCGAGCGCTCGTCAAGGGATACGCCTCCCACGGCGAAACCTGGTCCATGGCTCTCGCGCTCCGTCTCGGTTCGTACTACCTCCTCAACGATGACGACCAGACGCCGGGTTCTTCGCCGGTGCTCATCCTCGACGATGTCTTCGCTGAACTCGACGCTGACCGCCGGGAACGGTTGGCGTCGGTGGTGGCCGGTGCTGAACAGGTCCTCGTGACAGCAGCGGTAGGTGACGACGTGCCAAGTGCGCTTGACGGACGGCAATTCTCGGTCGTCCCGGGAGGGTTCCGTGAAATACCGGCCTGAAGACGAAGCCGCCAAAGCCCACGGTAGACCGACAGACAACGACGCCGGCAGCGTGTCGCTTCCCGATGGATCCGACACTTCTGGTCAGGACGCACCGCGATTACTGCTGAACCGGCTACGAAACGCGTCCGCAGCGCGAGGCGATCTTAGAATTCCGGCCGCGCGCCGCCGTCGTACTGAGAGCACATCGCGTCGCTCCACGATCCAGGATTCCTATTCCGGACGCGATCCGCAGGGGGTCGGCGCGGTCTTCGGGCGTCTCCTGAGCGAACGCGGGTGGAATTCTCCGGTGGCCGTAGGATCAGTGATGGCGCGATGGGCGGAGTTGGTGGGCCCGGACATCTCCACGCACTGCACCCCGGAGAGTTTTCACGAGACCACGCTGCTGGTGCGGTGTGATTCGACCGCCTGGGCGACACAGCTCCGGCTGATCAGCCCCGACCTCCTCAAACGGTTTGAGAGCGAGCTCGGACCCGGAGTAGTCACGGCAATGAAGGTCGTCGGCCCGTCCGCTCCATCCTGGCGAAAGGGTGGTCGATCGGTTCGTGGGCGTGGGCCCCGGGACACCTACGGGTAACCCTCCTGATCGGGCTGCTTTGGGTCTTCGATGAATGCCGTACAGCGCCCAGCGGACCCCAGTGGACGTATACGCCCCCACGCGACCCCCTGCTGTGAGCTTAAATGGCGGTTTATTCACCGCCAGGGGGCAATTGGCGCGGTGTTGTGACAGCGTGCACGGTAGAATGGGAGCCGTGGGCATTCCTTTCCGGGATGCCTTCATTCTGAGACTAGGCAACACTAGGACAACAAGGAGTCGACAGCGTCCGTGGCTAACGACAACGAAGTGGAATCTGCCGGCATGCCGGAAAGTGGTTCCGGCGCACCAAAGGGTTACGGCGCGAGCGACATCACGGTCCTGGAAGGACTTGAAGCGGTTCGCAAGAGGCCCGGTATGTATATCGGGTCCACCGGTCCGCGCGGTTTGCACCACCTCGTATACGAGGTTGTGGATAACTCTGTGGACGAAGCCCTGGCAGGCTACTGTGACCATATCAAGGTCACGCTGCTTGCCGATGGTGGTGTACGGGTCATAGACAACGGGCGCGGCATCCCCGTCGACATGCATCCCACCGAGGGTAAGCCCACCGTGGAAGTGGTCATGACCATCCTCCACGCGGGCGGCAAGTTCGGTGGGGGTGGATACGCCGTTTCCGGTGGCCTCCACGGTGTGGGTATCTCCGTCGTGAATGCGCTTTCCTCCAGGGTTGACACGGAAATCCGGCGTCAGGGACATGTCTGGCGGCAGTCCTTCGAAGAGGGCGGCAAACCGGTCGGTCAGCTGGAAAAGGGCGAAGAAACCGGTGAGACCGGAACCACCCAGACGTTCTACCCGGACGCGTCGATCTTCGAGACCGTTGAATTCGACTTCGAAACCCTTCGGGCACGCTTTCAGCAGATGGCATTCCTCAACAAGGGCCTGAGGATAAGCCTTGTGGACGAGCGCGTTCCCGAGGTGGAAACCGAAGAGATCACGGACGCCGCGCATGCCGAGGCGGAGAAGTCCGAAGAGAACAAGCACAGGCACGTTGAGTACCTCTACGAGAACGGCCTGCTGGACTACGTCAAGCACCTGAATTCGTCGAAGCGCGTGGACGTCATTCATGAAGACGTCATTGCGTTCGAGACGGAGGACTCCGACCGCTCCATCGCTGTGGAAGTGGCCATGCAGTGGACTACCGCATACTCCGAGAGCGTGCACACCTACGCGAACACGATCAACACGCATGAGGGCGGCACCCACGAAGAGGGGTTCCGTGCCGCAATGACGTCCCTGATCAACCGTTACGCACGCGAAAAGAACATCATCAAGGAGAAGGACGACAACCTTACGGGTGATGACATCCGCGAAGGGCTCACCGCCGTCATCTCGGTCAAACTGTCCGAGCCCCAGTTTGAGGGTCAGACCAAGACCAAGCTGGGTAATTCCGAAGCCAAGGGCTTCGTGCAGCGCGTTGTCACCGACCAGTTGGGTGACTGGCTGGAGCGGAACCCCGGTCCTGCCCGCGACGTCATCCGCAAGTCGATCCAGGCCGCGCAGGCCCGCTTGGCTGCGCGCAAGGCGCGCGAGTCCACCAGGCGCAAGGGCCTGCTGGAGTCCGGCGGCATGCCGGGCAAGTTGAAGGATTGCCAGTCCAAGGATCCTTCGAAATCGGAGATCTACATTGTGGAGGGTGACTCTGCGGGTGGGTCGGCTGTGCGTGGTCGTAACCCGGAAACACAGGCAATCCTGCCGTTGCGCGGAAAAATCCTGAATGTTGAGCGTGCCCGGCTCGACCGCGCACTCAGCAACGCAGAAGTCCAGGCGATGATCACCGCGTTCGGCGCGGGTATCGGCGAGGATTTCGATGTCGAGAAGGCCAGGTATCACAAGATCGTCCTGATGGCGGATGCCGACGTCGACGGGCAGCACATCACCACGCTGCTCCTCACGCTGCTCTTCCGCTACATGCGTCCGCTCATCGAGAACGGCTATGTCTATTTGGCGCAGCCGCCGCTGTACCGCATCAAATGGTCCAACGCTCCGCACTCCTATGTGTACAGCGACCGCGAGCGGGACGAGACCATCAAGATGGGTCTGGCCAACAACCAGCGGTTGCCCAAGGAAAACGGCATCCAGCGCTACAAGGGCCTTGGCGAGATGGATTACACCGAGCTGTGGGAAACCACCATGGATCCGGATAACCGGACCCTTCTGCAGGTCACCATGGACGACGCCGCCGCAGCTGACCAGATCTTCTCGGTGCTGATGGGCGAGGACGTCGAGTCGCGCCGCAACTTCATTCAGCAGAACGCTAAAGACGTACGGTTCCTCGACATCTGATCGATGCCGAACTGACATGGCCGGTCGAGCACCTCTCAATGACCGGTTCCTGACACGCCTTCACGAAATGGAACGAACTAGATGAGTGACGAAGTAACGCCTGAGGTTCCCGGGGACGAAACACCCGTCGAGGGTGCGGTGTTGACTGACCGCATCGAGCAGGTGGACCTGCAGACAGAGATGCAGCGGTCCTACCTCGATTACGCCATGGCGGTCATTGTCGGTCGGGCGTTGCCTGATGTCAGGGACGGCTTGAAGCCGGTTCACCGCCGCGTCCTGTACGCCATGTTCGACGGCGGTTACCGGCCCGACCGCTCATTCAATAAATGTGCGCGCGTGGTTGGCGAAGTCATGGGTCAATACCACCCGCACGGTGACACCGCGATCTACGATGCGCTGGTTCGTCTGATCCAGGACTGGACTATGCGGTACCCGCTTGCGCTTGGTCAGGGAAACTTCGGGTCTCCCGGAAACGACGGCGCGGCCGCACCCCGGTACACCGAGACCAAGATGGCTCCGCTGGCCATGGAGATGGTCCGTGATATCGACGAAGAAACAGTTGATTTCCAGGACAACTACGACGGCAAGAACCAGGAACCCACTATCCTGCCGTCGCGGTTCCCGAACCTGTTGGTCAACGGCTCTTCAGGTATTGCCGTAGGCATGGCCACCAATATTCCGCCGCACAACCTGCGTGAGGTGGCGGACGGTGTGCAGTGGTACTTGCAGAACCCGCAAGCGAGCAAGGAAGAGCTGCTTGAAGCTCTGATTCAGCGCATCAAGGGTCCGGATTTTCCCACCGGTGCACAAATTCTGGGGCACAAGGGCATCGAGGATGCTTACAGAACCGGCCGTGGATCCATTACCATGCGTGCCGTGGTCAACGTCGAGGAGATTCAGGGCCGCACCTGCCTGGTGGTCACTGAACTGCCCTACCAGGCGAACCCCGACAACCTGGCAATCAAGATCGCCGACCTCGTTAAGGACGGCAAGGTTTCGGGGATTGCGGACCTTCGGGATGAAACGTCCGGACGTACGGGACAGCGTCTGGTGATTGTCCTGAAGCGCGACGCCGTCGCCAAGGTTGTGCTGAATAACCTCTACAAGCACACGCAGCTGCAGGAAAACTTCAGCGCTAACATGCTCGCCATCGTTGACGATGTTCCCCGTACGCTCAGCCTCGATGCGTTTATCCGTCACTGGGTTACCCATCAGCTTGAAGTCATTGTCCGCAGGACCCAGTACCGGCTCCGCAAGGCTGAAGAAGCCGCCCACATCCTGCGTGGGTTGCTCAAGGCGCTCGACGCGCTGGATGAAGTGATCGCGCTCATCCGCCGGTCCTCCACCGTAGAGGACGCACGCAACGGTCTTATCGGCCTGTTGGACATCGACGAGATCCAGGCGCAGGCAATCCTGGACATGCAGCTTCGCCGCCTGGCGGCTCTGGAACGCCAGAGGATTCAGGATCAGCACGCCAAGCTCGAAGCTGAAATCACCGAATACAAGAAGATCCTCGCCTCCGAGGTGCAGCAGCGCGAGATCGTCTCGACGGAACTGCAGGAAATCGTCGACAAGCACGGCGATGACCGCCGGACCGAGATTCTCATGGGCTATGACTCCGACATGAGCATGGAAGATCTCATCCCTGAAGAGGAAATGGTTGTCACCATTACCCGCGGCGGATACGTCAAGCGCACACGGAGCGACAACTACCGCCAGCAGGCCCGCGGCGGCAAGGGCATACGCGGCGCGCAGCTGCGCGGGGACGACGTCGTCGAGCATTTCTTCGTCACCACCACGCACCACTGGCTCCTCTTCTTCACGAACCTGGGGCGTGTGTACAGGGCGAAGGCCTACGAGCTCGTCGAGGCAGCTCGTGATGCGAAGGGCCAGCATGTAGCGAACCTGTTGGCATTCCAGCCTGATGAGACCATCGCTCAGGTACTCGACCTCCGGGACTATCAGCAGTCTCCGTATCTGGTGCTTGCGACTAAGCGGGGACTGGTCAAAAAGACACGGTTGGAGGACTACGACACCAACCGATCCGCCGGCGTGATCGCCATCAACCTGCGTGACGGTGATGAACTGGTGTCGGCCCAGCTGGTTTCGGAGAACGACGACATGATGCTCGTGTCCCGGAAGGGACAGTCGCTGCGCTTCAGCGCCACGGACGAGGCGCTGCGTCCAATGGGAAGAGCGACGTCAGGCGTGACCGGAATGAAGTTCCGGCCGGACGACGAGCTCCTGGCAGCCAATGTCGTGAGCGACGACTCCTATGTCTTTATCGTGACCGAGGGTGGCTTCGCGAAGCGAACCAAGGTTGACGAGTACCGTGTCCAGGGCCGGGGCGGTCTTGGTATTAAGGTTGCGAAGCTCGCCGAAGTGCGTGGAGACCTCGTGGGGGCCCTCGTCGTCCAGGAAGAGGATGAGGTCCTCGTCGTCATGGGCGGCGGTAAGGTTGTGCGCTCCGCCGTGGCGGGCGTTCCGGCAAAGGGACGCGACACCATGGGTGTCATCTTCGCAAAGCCGGATAAGTCCGACAGGATCATCGCTGTCGCCCGCAACACCGAGCGGGGGCTGACGACAGACGACGAGATTCCAGTCATGGGAGTGGATGACGCGTCACCTGCGCCGGATGGCGGAGATGAAGTACCGTTGTCGTCAGAAGAAACGGCTCAGCCGGCGGCTGAGCCAAGCGATATTGGAGGTTCCGAGTGAGTTCTGCCAACTCAAATCCGCGCGCTGCTGCGGGCAGTGCCGTGCGGTCATCAGGCGGAGGACCTCGGGTCAATCCACCGGCTCGGCCACCTCAGCGGCCGGCATCTTCAGGAGCACGGCCTACCGGCAACAGACCGGGACTGGTGAAACCTGCCCCGAAGGCGAAAGCCCGTAAAGCGCGGTTGCTTGTCAGCAAAATCGACCCCTGGTCGGTTCTGAAGATGGCGTTCCTCCTGTCCGTGGCGCTGGGCATTGTCACAGTCGTCGCCGCGATTGTGATTTGGACAGTGCTGGATCTGACGGGAATTTTCGATCGGGTTAATCAGCTGCTTGGTGAGATCGCCGGATCCGAGGGAGCCGGCTTCGACCTTCGACAGTTCGCGTCCCTTGGACAGGTTGTCTCCTTCGCGACGATTATCGCTGTGGTGAACGTTGTTCTGTTGACCGCCCTGGCAATGCTGGCGTCCGTGCTGTACAACATTTCGTCCACTCTTGTGGGCGGTATCGGTGTGACCCTTACGGACGACTGAGTGCACACAGGTCCTCAATTTGTGGATCGCTGAGGGCCTGCTGTAAAGTCGTATCTCGGCCCGATGAGGTACGGGGGCGTATAGCTCAGGCGGTTAGAGCGCTTCGCTGATAACGAAGAGGTCCCAGGTTCAAGTCCTGGTACGCCCACGGATCCTGAAACCGGCAGGAAACTGCAAGTGAGGAGCACTGTGAAGAAGTTGCTGGTAGCGGCAGCCGCTGTCGCAGGAATCTTCGCTTACAAGCGGTGGCAGGAATCCGAGAAGGAAAAAGAAGTGTGGAGCGAGGCGACCGATCCGGTCGAGTGAAGTTTCGCTTCACGGATCAGGTATACTGATCAGGTTCCGTTTTACGGGGGCATGGCGCAATTGGTAGCGCACCTGCTTTGCAAGCAGGGGGTTCGGGGTTCGAGTCCCCGTGCCTCCACCGTAAGAGGAAGGGACCCCAGCTAACTAGCTGGGGTCCCTTCCTTTTTATCTGAAGTTGTACTTTCAGGACCCGCTCTCACCGGCTCGAGTAGCCTCGCATCCGCCGCTAGCGATGCGCCGTAGCCGACCTCGCAGCGCGCGCGGTGTGTACGGCGCGCAGGACCTTCGCCGGGTAGTAGATGGACATGAAGATCAACATGGGGATCTTCAGCACTCTCTTGTCGATCTGATGTGCGCGGTAGGTACGGTCGAAGCGCGTTACGTAGTACCGGTAGTCCTTGGGAGAGTTCTCAAGGCGTCGGGCGGACATACCACTGATCATCCCGGGTATGTACCGGATGACCAGGTCCTGTTCCGCCAGATGCAGGGAGATATCGATGTCCTCATGCATCTCATCCTGCTCGTCGAGGCAGGTATGGTCGCGGATTTGTTCCCAGGCCGTGCGGCGAAGCGCCATGTTGGAACCGAACAGGAAATGGTACTGGTTGCGCGCGAGCTTCAGAACAAGCTGGCGCATCTTGTCGTCCGCCTTGAGACCCCAACGCCGCATCGGCATGTCGTAATAGACCACTGGTCCCGTTGCGGCCGCCACTTTCGGGTCGCAGAACCCTGCCTGTACCGTTTCCACCCAGTCCGGCTCAAGGACAGAGTCAGCGTCGATTCTGCCCAGCACATCTCCGGTTGCATGATCCAGACCGAAGTTCCGGGTGGGGATCAGCCCCTGAATCTCGTTCTGCTCCAGCAGGCGGATGGGACTCTCCGGATACTCCAGCTGCATCTGGCGGACGATCTCCGCGGTGCGGTCGGTGGAGCGGTTATTCACGACCACAATCTCGTGAGCCGGGAGGGACTGGTAGATAGCGGCAATGAGGCACTGGCGAATAACGCCTTCCTCGTTGTACGCCGGAATCACAATCGACACGGACGGCTTCGCGGGGTGCACGGCCGTAAATCTATCACCAGCCAGCCGACGTCAGGCGGGAAGCAACGAAAAAGCGGGAAAGATCCCCCATCGGTGGATCTTTCCCGCTTGAAAGTGGGTCGGTGCGACCTAGACAGCAGGTCCCTTCGGTGCGCCCGCGTCGTCGTCGTTTGACTTCTCCGCGGCGCGATCAGCGGCTTCCTTCATGTCGACGACCGCTTGTTTCGCTTCGTCATTGTGAGCGACGTCGGCCACTGGTTTCGGTTCAACCGGGGCCGGCGTCTTCCACGGGTCTTCCACCGGCTGTGAAGCACGCCAGACGGCGATGCCGGCTGTCACAGCAGCGGCGATGATGCCGACGATCAACCAGCCCTTGTTGCCTTGACTCTTCTTGCTGCGCCGGAGGTCCTTCGCTGCACGCTGAGCTGCAACGACGGCGGCCTTCTGATACTTCTTCACGGCCTTCTTGTCACCGGTAACCCTGGTGACCACACCCGCCACACCTGCCGGGACGGTTGCAGCGGCAAGAGAGCGGGACGCAGAGTCCGCAACATCCCCCAGGCGGTACGAGACGGCCGGGATGTACTCGGTGACTACGCGGTCACGTGCCTGATTGATTGCAGGGGTGGCACGATCCAGAGTCTCCTGGATTCGTGGACCGGTTCCGTCGACGATCTGGTTGAAGCGCGGCCCTACACGATCCAGGCTCTCCTGGATCCGAGGTGTAACGACCGCGATGCCCTCATTCAGGCTCTGTGCCGCCCGGTTCACGCCCTGCTGAATCTTCGGTGCGGCGGTTTCAATCCCTCGCTCGATGCGTGGAGCAACCCAGACCCTGGCTGCATCCACACGCGGAGCGGCCCAATCCCGTGCCGTGCCGACGCCCATCAGAACGTTGTTCTCGAGCGTTCGGACAACGTGTTCGGATTTCTTCACAACTACCTCCCAGGGATAGTGACTGTTCTTAGTCAGCCTACGTGTTATCTGGAGTTACGTGCTATCCGCTCATTCATTTCACAGCATTTTCACTGTGCGCGGAACGCGGTACTTCCAGCTAAACCGCTAGCCCTGCGTGGAACAATGGAGCCCATGACAGCAATCGCTACTGCACACGCAACTATCCATACCAGCCTCGGTGACATCAAGGTAGAGCTTTACGGCAACCATGCGCCGAAGACCGTCAAGAACTTTGTTGGGCTTGCCACCGGTGACATCACCTGGACTCACCCGGCGACGGGTGAGGAGACCAACGCCCCCCTGTACAACGGGACAGTCTTTCACCGTGTTATCCAGGACTTCATGATTCAGGGCGGCGATCCGCTGGGCCAGGGAATCGGTGGCCCGGGCTACCAGTTCGATGACGAGATCAACCCCGATCTCGACTTCACCACTCCTTACAAATTGGCGATGGCCAACGCTGGAATTCAGGGTGGACGTGGTACCAACGGCTCGCAGTTCTTCATCACCTCGGTTCCCACCACGTGGCTGCAGGGCAAGCACACCATCTTCGGTGAGGTGAAAGATGAAGCGTCACGAGCCGTCGTCGATCAGCTCAACGCCATCCCCACCGACGGTCGTGACCGACCGCTCGAAGACGTCGTCATCAGCAGCATCACCATTGAGCAGGTCTAACACCGCATGACCTATGGACTCCCGGCGGACCAGCCGGACCAGGACGTTCCCGTATGCCCACGTCACCCCGACAGGGTGAGCTATGTGCGGTGCCAACGGTGCGGCAGGCCTGCCTGCCCGGAGTGTCAGCGTCCGGCGGCCGTCGGGATCCAGTGCGTTGACTGCGTTCGGGAGGCGCAGCGAAACGCTCCGGTTTCCAGGACACTCTTCGGCGGAACCGTCCGGCAAGGACGCCCCCTCGTCACGTTCTCGATCATCGGCGCCTGTGTGGCGCTCTTCGTGGCCCAAATGGCGCTACCAGGGGTGACCGATGCGCTCGCGTACGCGGGCATCTACACCTCGGAATTTGTATCGCCGGAGCCGTGGCGCATGGTCACGGCTGCCTTCCTGCACTCCACGGGATTCCTGCTTCATATCGGTTTCAACATGTACGCCTTGTGGATTATGGGACAGGCCCTGGAACCGCTGTTGGGCAGAGCCAGATTTCTCGCCCTGTACTTGATCGCAGCGTTCGGCGGCTCGGTTGCAGTGCTTCTGCTCACCAACCCTCTCCAAGGCGTTGTAGGGGCCTCAGGAGCCGTCTTTGGGCTGTTCGGCGCCATGCTGATCGTGCAGCGGCGACGCGGTGGTGACGTCCGGCAGTTGGTCGTGTTGATAGCAATCAACACCGTTTTAGGTTTTGTGGTGCCAGGCATTTCCTGGCAGGCCCACCTGGGTGGTCTTCTCGCAGGAGGCGCCGCCGCAGCCATCATCGCCTACACGCCGCGCAGTCCTAGGCGTTCCCTGATTCAGTGGGCCGGTCTGACCGGCCTGACACTCGTGCTGGTTGCATTGACCGTTGTAGGAGCCAATCTGGTGGCCTCGCCGTTCTAGTTTTCCACAGGGCTTATCCACATCGGGGAAAACTTACACACATGTAATTCCACAGGTGTGGATAAGCAGACTCCCGAATTCACACGAAAAACACTGAGCGTGGAGTCGAAGTTACGCACAGCTGTGGAAAACTCGGTGCACAACGTGTGTATTACCCAGCGGACGAGTTCCATTCGCCATGGAGGTTGCCAGGATGTCCCACGCGTGCGCGTACCGATGTGACTAGCCAGTACGAAGAGCGGGCAGTTAAACGCAAAGAGGCGCCCTTAGAGGGCGCCTCCTGTGGGTCTCGTCTCCCTGGGTGCTACCGCCAGCGCGTCGTCATCAGGAACCCGACAATCGCAATTCCGAAGCCGATGAGGATGTTCCAGGACGCAATCTCGGGGATCGGGAACCGTCCTTCGGAGATGTAGTACACCAGAATCCACAGCAGGCCGAGAATCATCAGCCCGAACATCACCGGCTTGAACCAGACAGGGTTCGGCTTCGGCTCCGCAGCGGCACGCGTCTGTGACTCGACCTGCTTCTTGCGGGACTTCGACTCGGGCACGGATCCTCCTAGACGGTGGGCTGCTAACCCAACCACTGTGTTTGCGGTCATACAGGCTCGGAAAGCGACGATGACACCGGTTATCCTGAAATGAGGCTATTGTCATCGGCACCGTTCTAGCTGCCCATTCTAGCTAATGAACCGAGGCCACAACGCCCGGCAGCAGATCCGTAAGCAGGGAGAAGGTTTGAGCAACCTCGGCGGCGGTATCGCGGTGACCCTCCGTGACCGTTCCCATCGCATGCCCGCGGACCGGCACCGGCGTCGTGGATTCCTTCACATCGCAGCCCAGGTCTTCGGTGAGCTTCTCATTACCGCAGGTGTGGTCCTTCTGCTTTTCGTGGCTTGGCAACTGTGGTGGACCAACGTCGAATCCAATGCAAAGCAGGATCAAGCGGTAGAGCAATTCTTCTCAGACCTCGGTGAGGGAAGCACTCGTCCGGAGCCAGCCCAGGGGCAGGAACCCGTGGCACCTGAGCAGGTGCCGGTGATGGATGGTCGAGCGCAGGGTGAGACGTTTGCGGTCATCTACATTCCGCGTTTCGGGGACAATTTCACCCGGCCGATAACCAGCGGCGTAACGACGGCGGTTCTCGACAATCTCGGTCTCGGACACTACCCGGAAACAGGTATGCCGGGCGTCGTTGGCAACTTCGCGCTGGCCGGCCACAGGCAGACGAACGGGGCGGTGCTGGACAACATCCACACTCTGGTCCCGGGCGACCGGATTTATGTCCAGACGCAGGACGGTTACTACACCTACATCTATCGGAACACGCAGATCGTGCTGCCTGACCGCGTTGATGTGCTTGCGCCCGTACCCACCCGACCGGAGAATGAGCCTGCAGAACGGGTTCTCACTCTCACGAGCTGCAACCCCCGCTTCGGTGCAGAGGAAAGGATCATCGCCTATGCGGTGATGGAGACCTTCCAGTCCCTGGACGCAGGACCGCCGACAGAGATCGCGGCACAAGTCGCTAAAATTGCCGAAGGAGCCGCCTGATGTACGCCTTCATCTTCCGCCACCTCCCCGGTCCGCTCTGGCTGCGGGTCATCTGGTCCATCCTGCTTTTCGCCGCGGCCCTGACGGCACTTGTGAATTGGGTATTCCCCTGGCTCTCCCAGTTCAGCCCACTGACAGATTCAACGATTGGTTCCTGATCATGAACAGCCCCACCCGCATCCTGGTTGTGGATAATTACGACAGCTTTGTGTACACCCTTGTCGGCTACCTGCAGGAGCTCGGCGCGGAAACAACGGTTGTACGGAATGACGACGTCACCCTTGAGGAGGCGATCGCCCTGGCGGAAGTGCGCGACGGCGTGCTGATTTCTCCCGGGCCGGGCGCTCCGGCAGAAGCCGGTGTTTGTATTGACCTGATCAAGTGGTGCGGTGAGAACAACAAGCCGATGCTCGGGGTCTGCCTGGGTCATCAGGCACTCGCCGAAGCGTACGGTGGTTCGGTTACGCACGCGCCGGAACTGATGCACGGCAAGACGTCCCTGGTTGAGCACGATTCGACCAATGTCTTCCAGGGGCTGAACTCCCCCCTTACGGCGACCCGCTATCACTCGCTGGCCGCGGTCGGTGACGTCCCCGGTGAACTGCGTGTCACAGCGCAAACGGCCAGCGGGGTCATCATGGGTCTGGAGCACCGCTCCGCTCCCCTGTGCGGCGTGCAATTCCACCCGGAGTCCGTGCTGACCGAGGGTGGCTATAGGATGCTGGGCAACTGGCTTGAGCAGACTGGTCTCGCCGGCGCGGCGGAGCGGTCAGCTACCCTGAGCCCGCTTATTCACCAGCAGGTCGGATCCTGACCCTTCCGGAGTCCGCATTTTACGGGTCGTTATTCCCCTGCCCCTGACCACGCCCGCGTCCCTGGTTCCCGGGTTCTTCTTCCTCCTCAGGGGGAGGCGGCGCAGCGGTGGTGGGAGCGGCAGGTGCCGCAGGCTCTTCGGCGGGAGGCTCAACGGCTACGTAGATCACTACCTCACTGCCCGGTGCGACGTTGGTGTTCTCGTCCGGTTCCTGCCGCACTACAAGGCCAGGCTCGACGACGGCGTTCGGCTCCTCTTCGATGCGCGGCACCAGCGCCCGGGTGGGATCTTCGAGAATAGCCACGGCTTCATCTCTCGTGAGACCGACGACTCGCGGAACCGTCACCTGGCCAGTGGAGAGCACCAGGTTCACTTCCGAGTCGGCAGGGACCGAAGAACCCAGTGCCGGCTCGGTTGCGATGACCCGACCGACCGGAACCGTGGCGCTATTGGTTTCGCTGACACTCCCCCCGCGCAGACCGACCGACTCGAGCGCGTCCCTGGCGGAGGACTCCGTCATCTGGAAGATCTCTTCCGGGATGGTTCGGTTGGCAGGGCCCTTGGATATCTGCAGCGTCACCAGCGAATCAGGTTCCACTTCACTGCCCGCGCTGGGGTCGGTGCCGATTGCAAGGCCGGATTCGACCTCATCGTGAAAGGTCTGTTCGACCTGCGGGCGCAGGCCCACAGCGGTAAGCGCGTTACTCGCATCGGTTTCGGTCATGGAATCAACATCCGGCACTGACGTGAGTACCGGCTCTTCCGGTTGGGCATTGAGGATTCCGAAGTAAGCAACGCCGCCGGCAGTCAGCAGCAGAGCCAGCAGCACGAGCAACACTGCAATCCAGCCTCGACGCCGCGAGCGCCGCCGATCATCGGCGTCATGACGACTCTGCGCCGCATGAGCCGCCGGGAGCGAGCCGGTTTCTTCGTTCACTGCCAGGGAATCCGCTGCGATGCTGCCGCCCGCCGGCACCTTCGCCAGGGCCCTTGTCTGTGGGGCGTCGTCGTCGTCCGCGCGTGGCGCGACCGCGGCCATTGCTTCAGTCGGAGCGGCTTGTGCACCGGGCCGAATGCCCTTGCGCGCATCAAGCAACGCCGATCGGAAATCGGCTGCGGTTTGGAAGCGATGTGCTCGGTCTTTCTCAAGCGCAATGTGCAGCACGGCTTCGATTGCCGGCGGGATGCTTCCGTTGATTTCCCGGGCAGGAGTGGGCTTCTCCCTGACGTGCTGGTAGGCAACCGAAACAGGGCTGTCGCCAATGAAGGGCGGTCTTCCGGTGAGCAGTTCGTACAAAAGGCAACCCGCGGAATACAGGTCGCTACGGGCGTCGACGGTCTCCCCGCGTGCCTGTTCCGGGGAGAGGTACTGCGCAGTGCCGATCACTGCCTGAGTCTGTGTCATGGTGGCCGCGGAATCGGCAATCGCGCGTGCGATGCCGAAGTCCATGACCTTTACCTGGCCCTCCGGGGTAATCATCACATTGGCAGGCTTGATGTCCCTGTGGACAATTCCCGCGCGGTGGCTGTACTCCAGGGCCGAGAGCACTCCCAGGAGGTAGTCGACGGACGTCTCCGGTGTCAGGTCACCGGCTTTGAGAAGGTCGCGCAGAGTCCGTCCGGCAACGTACTCCATCACGATGAAGGGAACGCGGACGTCGTCGTGATGTTGGCCGTCGATCTCCTCCTCCCCGGTGTCATACACGGAGACGATGGTTGGATGATTCAATCCGGCGACTGCCTGAGCTTCACGCCGGAAACGCGACTGGAACAGCGGGTCCCGGGCCAGGTCCTGCCGCAGCATCTTGATCGCGACCGTGCGCCCGAGCCGGACGTCGCGCCCGAGGTGAACGTCGGCCATACCGCCACGGCCGATCAGTTCACCCACTTCGTAACGCCGGTTAAGGATTCTCTCGCTGCTCACCTGGTGCCCCTTCACATGTCCCTAAGGCTGATCCTGGTTCGGCGGCGGGGTCTGGCCGGGACCAATCGCCGGCGGCGCTTCAGTCTCATCCGGGCCGGATGAGACAACGTAGCGTACGGTGCTGCCGGGTTCTACCTCGGTGCCCTCCGCCGGATCTACCGACAGGACGGTGCCGGCGGCTTCATCCGAAGGTTCAGTGCTGGAACGCACAGCGCTCAATCCCAGATCAGCGAGGGTTTGCTGCAACTGTTCCTCGGTCGCGCCTTCCAGCCCGGCTGGAATCGTCACGGTGTCAGGTGCCTCGGCGAAGGTGACGGTGATTTGAGAACCCGGTGGAAGCGGACCCACGGGATTCAGCGACAGCACGATGCCTGGTTCGAACTCATCTGTGGTTTCGGGTTGCTGATTGACGGAGAATCCAAGTTGATTCAGCTCGGCCACAACCTGTTCGATGGGACGTCCCTGGTAGGCGGCCGCATCGATGATGATGGCCTCCGGCGTCGTCGGTTCAGGGGTTGTCGGCTCGGGCGTGGTTTCCTCCGGCGTCGGGCTTTCACTTTCCGTTTCCGACGGAGATGGCGACGACGAAGTGCTCGGCGCGGCGGAGGGTTCGTCGTCGTCGGCGGTGAGCAGCGGCGTCAGAAGAAACGCAGCCGCCGCAAGCGCCGCGAGGACAAGCAGGACGACGAGTGCGATCAGCCACGGACTGCGCCCCCGTGATTCCTCCTCACGCGGGATCTCCTGGTCAATGTCGTCTTCCTCGCTCCATTCACGTGAAGCGGCGACCGCTCCGGCACCTGCTCCCACGCCGGCAACGGTGGGCAGCGCCGAGGTGGTCGGGGCGGGCACAACGCGGGTGGCGCTGGTCGGCGCCGGCACGGGGGTGGTCAGCGGGCCGGTCGAATCAGTGAACAGCAACATGCCGGGCACGGCGGCCTCTGCTGCACGAATGTCATTGCGTCGGATGGCATCGACCGCTTCGGCAAGGGCTTCGGCATTGGCGGGACGATCAGCCGGGTCCTTCGCCAGCATGCTGGCGATGAGCGCGCGGACCGGGTGGGGAATGCTCTCCGGGAGATCAGGTGGAGCGTCATTGACCTGTGCGAGGGCAATGGCAATTTGCGACTCGCCGGAGAACGGACGGCGGCCGGCCAGCAACTCATATCCGATGACGCCAAGAGCATAGATATCACTGGAACCGGTGGCAGGCTGGCCGGTGGCCTGTTCGGGGGCCAGGTACTGGGCCGTACCCATTACCTGGCCCGTGGCGGTCAGAGGCACTTGATCAGCGAGCCGCGCGATACCGAAGTCAGTAATTTTCACTCGGCCGTCGGGCATGATCAGGAGGTTTCCAGGTTTGACATCCCGGTGCACCAGCCCCTGCCGGTGCGCGACGCTGAGTGCTGTGGCGGTCTGTCCAATGATCGAAAGGGCACGATCCGGCGCAAGAACCTGCTCGCGCTCAATGATCGTGGACAGGGGCTGCCCCGGGACGAGTTCCATCACCAGGTAGGCGGACCCGCCTTCTTCGCCATAGTCGAAGACGTTTGCAATACCCTCGTGGTTCAGCAGAGCGGTGTGGCGGGCTTCGGCGCGGAACCGATTGAGGAAGCCGGGGTCTCCCGTGTATTCCTCTTTCAGAATTTTGATGGCGACAATGCGACCCAGTACCTGGTCGCGCGCTTTCCAAACCTCACCCATGCCTCCGATGGCGATGCGATCAGTTAGCTGGAACCTGCCGCCTAATGTGATACCTGAAGTAGGTCTCACCTATTCAACACCGCCTCTATGAGTCTCTTAGCGTTTGGACTTGTTAGCTGGGCACCCGTCGCGATGTCGACGTCCTGCATAACGATGGAAACCACTACTTCGGGGTTATCGGCCGGCGCGAAGCCGGTGAACCAGGCATTGTCGCCCTGCTCGGCTACTTCGGCGGTGCCGGTCTTGCCGGCTACCTGTACGCCGGGGACGGCGGCATTCCGCGCCGTCCCGTTCTCAACCACGTTGACCATCCACTCGGTGATTTGGTCCGCGTTCTCAGCGCTGAGCGATTCCCGATAAACCTCAGGCTCCGGTTCGTTGATGATGGAAAGATCCGGAGCGCGGACGGCCTTCACCAGATTGGGCTTCATGAGAACGCCGTCGTTCGCGATCGCTGCACTGACCATTGCCATCTGTAGCGGCGTGACCGCCACACTGAACTGGCCAATGGCAGACTGAGCCAACTGTGCGTCGTCCAATTCGGTTGGGAACTGACTGCTGGCCACGTCGACCGGCATCGTGAAAGATTCACCGAATCCGAAGGCCTGCGCTTGTTCCAGGACGGTTTCCTCGCCAAGTTCCCATGCAATCTGGGCGAAGGGCGTGTTGCAGGACTGTTCAAGTGCGAATCGGAGGTCCGCGGTATCCCGGGCAGCGCACCCGCCGGTTGTGAAGTTGGGGAGTCCAACGTCGGTTCCCGGAAGAGGAAGGACCGGAGGATTCGGGATGGTCGATTCCGCATCGAACTGCCCGGACTCGAGAGCCGCTGCCGCAACGACCAGCTTGAAGACAGAACCTGGAGCAACCAGCGACTGGGTGGCCGGGTTGAAGTAGATGGACAGCCCGGGAACCTGCGAGAGTTGGTCGATATTTTCGACGACCAAGGAGGTGTCATGTGCAGCAAGAAGGTTCGGATCGTAGGACGGCTTGGATACCATCGCGAGAACGTTTCCCGTTGCCGGCTCCAGCACCACGATCGATCCGGTCTGGCCCTCCGGAATCATCTCCCACGCCAGCTGCTGTATCTGCGGGTCGATGGTCAGCTCGACAGAGGCTCCCTGTGCTTCGGCACCCGAGAAGAGCCGCACCATCTGATCAATGAAGAGGTCGTCGCTACTGCCGGACAGTTCCTCATTCATGACGTTCTCCAACTGGGTGGAGCCATTGACGAGCGAGAAGAATCCCGTCAGGTGCGCGTACATTTCCGGTTGGTTGTACGTGCGCTGGTAATTGAACTGGTCGTCGGAGGGCACCGATTCGGCGATAGGGCGACCATCGACGAGGATCGCGCCGCGGTTCTTGCCGTAGTCCTGAAGAATCGTCCGGGTGTTCCAATCGTTGTTCTCCAGGGCGCTGGCCTGGAAGAACTGAACGTAGGTAAGTGATCCGAGGACCAGCGCGAACATGCTGATGGCTACGATCCACGAGCGTCGAATGGCCTGGTTCATGCGCTGACCTCCCTGGTGTTATCCGTTACCGGCGAATTACGGTGTTCTTTGCCTTCCGGGAATGTCTCGCGAATCGGTCCCTTGACTGCCGGTCGACGAGCTGTCTCGGAAATGAGAAGGAGCAGGGCGACGATGATCCAGTTCGCCAGAAGGGACGAACCGCCGGCTGACATGAAAGGAGTTGTGAGGCCGGTGAGTGGAATAAGCCGGGTCACTCCGCCGATGACGACGAAGCACTGCAGCGCGATGGTGAATGACAGGCCGCAGGCGAGAAGCTTTCCGAAACCATCTCGTGTTCCGAGCGCGGCCCGGAAACCGCGCGAGATGAGTAGGACGTAAAGCAGCACAATCGCGAACAGACCGATCAGACCCAGTTCCTCACCGAGCGCGGCGATGATCATGTCGCTGTTCGCGTATGTCACCAGGTCTGGCCTGCCCTGACCGAGTCCGGTGCCTGCGAGCCCGCCATTCGCGAGCCCGAACAGGCCCTGAATGACTTGGCCGCTACCGCCCGGGTTTCGATTGAAGACCTCGGGTTCGAAGGCGTTGATCCAGCTGTCGATGCGTAGCGCTACGTGGCTGAAGAGTTGGAGCGCTACGAATCCGCCGACCGCGATCATTGCCAGGCCGATCAGCACCCAGCTGACCCGGGACGTGGCGACGTAGATCATGGCCATGAATAGGCCGAAGAACAGGATGGACGAGCCGAGGTCGCGCTGGAAAATCAGGACACCTATGCTCACCAGCCAAGCGGCGACCATAGGCGCAAGGTCCCGGAATCGGGGAAGCTGCAGCGGACCCAGTTTCTTGCCCGCAAGCAGGATCAGGTCGCGGTTGGTCGAAAGATACCCGGCAAAGAATATAGCAAGCGTAATCTTCGCAATCTCTCCTGGCTGGAATGTCCCGACCCCAACGTTTATCCAGATGCGGGCACCATTGATCTCCACTCCCAGGGGTGTCAGAGGGAGCAACAGTAGACCGGCGCTCACGATCAGGGAGATGTAGGTGAACCGGCGCAGGATGCGATGGTCACGAATCACCAGGAGCGTGGCAATCGATACGGCCATCGCCACTGTGGTCCACAGGAACTGGCTGGGCGCCACCGCCCGAGAGTCGGCCGGCAGAGCGAGATCCAGGCGGTAAATCATCGCCAGCCCGATTCCGTTCAGCGCGATGACGATTGGAAGCATTACTGGGTCGGCATATTTAGCCCGGAAGCGCAGAACCACGTGGAAGATCAGCGCAAGCGCCGCCAGCGTCCCTCCTTGGGACCAAAAGGCGGAGTCGAATGGATTCTCTTTGTCGAGGCCGACAAGCCAGTTGGCTCCGATGGCAACGGTGAGGGCCACCAACAATAGGAGAGCTTCGACATTCCGCCGCGATTTGGGAATTGTCAGGACGTCACTCATTCGATTCTCCCTCCGCACAGGGCAGGTTCCCCTGAATCGGCTTCTGCGCTCGCGGACGAGCTGGCGCTTGGCTCAGCACTCGCCGTAGCAGACGCGCGCGCGCTCGGTGAGGGCGAGGGTGACGGAGAGGCCGTCGCAGGCGATGCTGAGCTAGTCGGCGAGGGACTTGGGGAAGGACTGGGTTCGCTCGCAGGAGGGCAGGGAAGCGCGCGCAATGACTCGCGGAGGTCCGCGACGATCTCTTGGGCATGCTGCAGATCACTCGCCGCAAGAGTGTTCTCCAGACGGTTGCGCTGGAACTCGGGAAGGCTTGAGACCGGGATGTCAGTTGTCTGGTCGACGTGGCTGAGGGGTATCGGTCCCAGAGTCTGCGCAACTCCGTTATAGATGACTACCTTGTTATCGGCGGCTGCGACGTAATACCGCGTTTGGGTCCACATGTACCCCAGGGCGAGAACCGCGGCGAGGATCAGCGCCATCAGCGCCAGGGCGGCCGGCAGCAGCCATCGGCGGCGACGCGGTGCGGGTTCCTCGTCTGCAGTGTCGTCGTCGGTCGTCTCTGCAGGGGCAGCCTTGTGCGTCAGCATCATCGCCGCGCGCCGTTCGGTGGATCGTTGCGTAACGATCGGGATTTGTCCGGTCTCGGTCGCGAGTGCCGCTGAGCCAACGAGCGTGTGGGGTCGGGAGGAGAGGTCTTCCCGGATGACGTCCGCCCTGATCGCGGCTCCAGGGGCTTCTTTCTCAACTGGAGAGGCGGCAGTGTCTTTTTCTCCCGCAGCTTCCCGAGCGGGCGGTATGGCAGTCAGGGCAGCGGCACGGAGATCGTCGTCGGTGGCCGTGTCCACATCGACGACGACAACGGTCACGTTATCCGGAGAACCTCCAGCAAGGGTGAGGTCGACGAGGGTAGTGACGCAGGCGGTCAGGTCCTTTGTCTCCCTCACCACCCGTTCGATCGCGGCGTCGCTCAGCACGGCATTCAGCCCGTCCGAGCAGAGGAGCCATCGTTCACCGGGTGTTGCGTCGAAGGTTGTCAGATCCAGTTCCGGACTGGCATCGACGTCTCCGAGAACTCGCATCAGGACGTTCTTGTGCGGGTGGATGTCCGCTTCCTCCGGCTTGAGCCGGCCCTCATCGATGAGCCGTTGCACAAAGGTGTGGTCGACGCTGACCTGCTCGAAGACGTCGTCCTTCAGGCGGTAGGCACGGGAATCGCCGATGTGGGCAAACGAGATCTGCTCACCGTTCAGGAGCATCGCGGTGACTGTAGTTCCCATGCCTGCCAACTGTGGGTTGGTGCTCACCAGTTCGGACAGGAGGGAGTTGGCAGTCTGAATTTCGTCCGCCAGGTGGGTGCCGGCGTCGTCGTCGTAATCCTTGCGGTCAAGGTGCACGAGATCAAGGACCGTTGACGCTGAAGCAATGTTCCCGCCCGCGTGACCGCCCATGCCGTCGGCAACTACCGCCAGGTAGCGCCCAGCATAGGCGGAGTCGTCATTCTTGGCGCGGACCTTTCCCACATCCGAGCGGGCCGCGAAACGAAAAACCAGGGCCATGGGTCTATGGCCTCAATTCAATGACCGTCTTACCGATCCGAACTGGTACTCCGGGTTCTACCGGCAGCGCGCGGGTCAGTTGGTTCCCGGCGAGGTAAGTCCCGTTTGTTGATCCCAAATCTTCTATGAACCACCGGCTGCCTTGCGGGAACAGTCGGGCGTGGCGGCCGGAGGCATAGTCGTCCTCCAGGACGAGGGTCGCTTCTTGTGCGCGACCAAGGAGGATGGGGCTGGAGGTCAGGTCCAGGGAGGTGCCCCTCAGGGGACCTTCCGTGACAACGAGGCGTCGTGCCTGTGCCTTGGCGGGAGGCTCGTCAACAAGTTCCGGGTTTTTGCGCGCTTCCCGGGCCGAAGGGGCGCCGGTCCGGTTGCGGAGACCGACGACGAGGTCGCGACGGAGCGCGCTGACGACGCTAAGCACGAGAATCCAGATCAGCAGGAGAAAGCCGTATCTCAACAGCGTTACGGTCAAATCACTCATGCTTGGCGGCCACCGTTCTGCACGGGAACAAGTCGGAAAGTCATGCGTGTGCGGCCCATGGTGATCACGGACCCGTCAGTCAGCTCAGCCTCGCCCTGAACCCGCTGGCCGTTCACGTAGCTGCCGTTCGTCGAGCCCAGGTCCACCGCGCGCGACTGTCCCTGGTCGGTGTGGATCTCGAGGTGGCGTCGGGACACGCCAGTGTCATCGATCAGGATGTCCGCCTCTGACGAGCGGCCGAGCAGTATCGATCCGGCGTGTAGGGAATAACGTTGACCGTCGAGTTCAAGCACCGGCTGGTAGCGCGTGGGCTGACGTCGGGGCGCATTGGGAGCGGCCGGGCGCTGGGATGACTGCTTCTCGGTGGCGGAATCAATTTCAAACACCCCGGGCTTCAGGTTCGAGTCGCGGGTGAATGAAACGCGGACCGGGCCGTGCAGGGTGTAATGCTGGCTGTTGACGTGCTTGATGACGACGTCACACAGTTCCTCGGCCAGCGGCGCTCCCCATTCCTGGGCTAGTGCGAAGTCGGGATCCGACAGACGCGCGGTGAAAACATTCGGTGCAAGGGTGCGTCCCTGGGCAAGCGTCAACGACTTGTTGTCCAACTCCCGGCGGAGTGCACTGGCAATTTCGACGGGTTGTACCTGTGAGCGCGAACCGGTGGAGAAGGCACCACGGACCATCTTTTCGAGTCCGCGCTCGACGTTATCCAAAATGCCCATGTTCTACCTCCTCACCTGCGTTTTTGATTGCCCGAATGCGCTCGCACGAAAGCGCGCGGAGGCGAGCCGGGCGGCTGCTGTCTTGTTTCGATACTACTGGGACGTCCCCTAAATGGCCTTAACCGGGCATCCTGCCCGTCGATAACATTCAACGTTTTGTTCGGCTGCAAAGTTGCGGTGGGTGCCGCAGCTCACACGTTTAGGTGTTTCGGCACGGCTCCGTTATGCTTGTTTCTGCTGATTCGAAGGATTCTTGTAACGGTCCTTGCTCAATATGCGCGAGTGGCGGAACGGCAGACGCGCTGGCTTCAGGTGCCAGTATCCGAAAGGGTGTGGGGGTTCAAATCCCCCCTCGCGCACCAGAGTGAATGCCCCGGCCTCAGGTCGGGGCATTTTCTTTGTCCTCTTCGGTGGCCCATCCTGGGTAGCGGCGGTTGCCAGTCGGGCGCCTCAACGCAAGTCAGCGAAAGTCCCGGGACTTGGTTGTGGCTTTGAGCCGTAGGACCTCGAACTTGTCGGCGACCAGGTTCACGACTCCTTCGTTTGACCGTTCCAGCACACCCCGAACGAGCACGCTGCTGGCCTCCCGGGCGATCCGCCGATACCGTTGCCACACCCCCACCGAGCAGATGACATTCACCAGACCGGTTTCGTCTTCAAGGTTCATGAAGGTGATGCCGCTGGCCGTGGCAGGGCGCTGGCGGTGTGTGACAACCCCACCAACCTCAACCCGCCGACCGGACTCCGCGGAAAGGAGGTCCGCGGCTGTCAGTGCTCCCCGGCGTCGTAATGTGGGCCGGACGTGGCGCACCGGGTGGTCATCTGTGGTGATTCCGGTGGACCACAGGTCCGCTGCAACGCGGTCGACGTCCGTTAGATCCGGAAACAGGGGCGGCTGAATGTACACCGTGGTGCCGTTGATCTGGCCTTCGCGTTCGGTGGAGGCTGGTCCGGCATGCCAGAGAGCCTCCCGCTGGGAGAGCCCCATTGAGTCAAAAGCTCCGGCTGCTGCCAATGCTTCAAGCTGGTTGGAGTTCAGCTCGGTTCGGCGTGCCAGGTCGCCCATATTCTTGAACGGGCCGTTGGCTTCGCGCTCCTCGACGATGGCTTGCGCAAGCTTCTTGCCGATTGACTGGACGCTGTCCAGCCCCAGCCGAACTGCATAGTTTCCGTCCCGGCGATGGGCAGTTGAATCAAAGGGAACAGAGCGATCGAACTTACCTACGGGAGGTTGATGAAACGCAAGGCACTCGTCCGTGCCTGTGGTCCCCGTGCCGGTGGAGTCATGTTCAAGATCCGCATGGGTTCCGGAGAGCAGAATGTCCGGACGAAGTACCGTGACGCCGTGCCGGCGGGCATCGGCCACCAGGGTCTGGGGAGAGTAGAAGCCCATCGGTTGCGCCCGGAGGAGGGAGGCCAGGAAAGCCCCCGGATAGTGAAGCCTTAGCCAGGCGCTGGCGTAGACCAGCAGAGCGAAGCTGATTGAGTGGCTCTCTGCGAACCCGAAGTTGGCGAACGCCTGGATCTTCCGATACACGGAGTCGGCAACCTCCCCGGTGATCCCATTGGACTTCATACCCTCGTACAACTTCTCCTTCAGGGAGTCGATCCGCTCAAGCCCACGTTTGGAACCCATCGCGCGACGCAGCTGGTCTGCGTCGGCACCCGAGCAGTTGCCGACCACCATCGCCATTTGCATGAGCTGTTCCTGGAAGAGCGGCACGCCGAGTGTGCGTTTCAGAACCGGTATCAGCTTGGGATGGAGATAGCTCTCTTCCTCCTCGCCCAGTTTCCGCTTGATGTAAGGGTGAACTGCGCCGCCCTGAATGGGACCGGGGCGAACCAGTGCAACTTCGATCACCAGGTCGTAGAAGCGCCGGGGTTGCAGCCGCGGCAGCATCCCCATCTGGGCGCGGCTTTCCACCTGGAACACTCCGATGGAATCCGCGAAGCACAGCTGGTCGTACACACCCTGCTCTTCCCGCGGCAGGGTGTGCAGTGTCCATGCCTCACCGAAGTGTTTTTTGACCAGGTCGAAGTTGTACTGAATGGCAGCCATGATGCCGAGCCCCAACAGGTCGAACTTCACCAAACCCATCCAGGCGCAGTCATCCTTGTCCCACTGCAGGACGGTGCGCCCGTCCATGCGCCCATGCTCAATGGGACAGACCTCGCCGATAGGGCGGTCAGTGAGCACCATGCCTCCGGAGTGAATCCCCATGTGGCGGGGGAACTTCAGCACGCCCTGTGCCAGCTCCACCACCGGCTGTGGAATGTCATGGTCATCGCTGGACACCAGAGCGCCCCAGCGCTCCACCTGTTTGGACCACGCGTCCTGCTGCCCGGGGCTGTGTCCGAGTGCTTTGGCCATGTCGCGGACCGCGAACTTGGGCCTGTACGTGATGACATTGGCGACCTGTGCCGCATTGAACCGGCCGTACTTGTTATAGACGTACTGGATGACCTCCTCGCGGCGGTCGGAGTCGAAGTCAACGTCGATGTCCGGTTCCTCATCCCGCAAGCTGGAAAGGAAACGTTCGAACGGGAGGTCATACAGGATGGAATCCACCGCTGTGATCTCCAGGAGGTAGCACACAGCTGAATTCGCCGCCGAGCCGCGGCCCTGGCAGAGAATTCCCCGCCCGCGGGCAAACTGGACCAGGTCGTGCACGATCAGGAAATAGCCCGGGAAGTCCTTCTCTTCAATAACGCGCAGTTCCTTCTCAATGCGCTCGTGAACATCGGTGCGGCCGGCGTAAAACTTCGCGGCCCCTTCCCAGACAAGTTTCCTCAGCCAGCTCATCTGGGTGTGGCCTTCCGGCAGGTTCAGTTTGGGCAATCCTGGCTTGACGCTGCTGAGCCGGAACGAAAGGTCATCGGCAAGATCCACCGTCCGCGCCACCGCTCCCGGGTAGGCGGCGAAGCGGGCGGCCATTTCCGCGCCGCTACGAAGGTGGGCAGAGCCCGACGCCGGCAGCCACCCATTCATGTCATCAAGTGACCTGCGTGCGCGGACGGCGGCGACGGCGGTAGCAAGCCGGTGCTGTTCCGGCACCGCAAAATGCACATTGTTGGTGGCGACGACAGGCAATCTAAGCCGGGAAGCTATATCCCAAAGGGCGTCATTGTGCGCACTGTCCAGTGGGTTGCCGTGGTCGTAGAGTTCGACGGCGACATTACCCGCGCCGAACAGGTCCACCAGGAGCCGGGTTTCCTGTTCCGCATCCTCGACGCTTCCATTGAGGAGCGCGTGCCGAACGGATCCTTTACGGCAACCCGTCAGGATCATCCAATTGTTATCTGCCCTGCCGGCGAGTTCGGAAAGGTTGTACCGGGGCTTTCCCTTCTCTGCCTCCGGTTTCAGCTGTGCTTCGGTGATCGCCGCGGCCAGCCGATGGTAGCCTTCAGCGCCGCGGGCCAGAACGAGCAGATGCCGACCTTCCGGATCTGGTTCCCCATTCTGGGGTTTGCTCAGTTCCAGTGATAGCTCGGTGCCGTAGACCGTGGATAGCCCGGGGTGTTTCTCCGCCGCTTCAGCGAGGTGCACCACACCGTAGAGGCCGTCATGATCGGTCAGCGCCAGCCCATGGAGTCGCAGGCGGTGGGCTTCCTCAACGAGCTGCTCGGGGCTAGCTGCGCCGTCAAGGAAACTGAAGTTTGAGTGTGCATGCAGCTCGGCGTAGGGCACCACGGGACCCGCCGCTACAGGCTCGGGTTCCTCCGGCGGCGAATATGGATGCCGTTTAAGTGACCACGCAGGGCTATCACCCCCGTCTGCTCCCAAGGGAGGGGAACCGGGGCGGCGGCGGTCGGAAAGGGTTCGTTCGAACTCCGACCAGGAAATAGGGGGATTATTGAAACCCATCAGGGCTCCCCCAGCCGTAAGGGTACGGATCCTTGCGACTCAGTCATAGCTTGCCTCCGCCCACCAGCGGTGATCCTCAAGAAGCAGCAGCCAGGCTGTTCCGGATTCATCCACCACCTGAAACCGGTTGAGGGCTCGGCCGTTCGAATCCCACCAGCGCTCGACGATAGGCCAAGGCCCGGCCCAGGAGGAAATGACGGATTGTCGGGGAGGCATCGCGACCAATACGGCAGGAGCAGCTGTCAGCAGGCCGCGCTCATCAACATCCACAGCACTACCAGTCCCATCTAGAACTTCAACGGGACGAGGCTCATCAAAAACGGTGGCAGGAGCAGGGCCGGGAAGCTGGCCGGGCCACGGGAGATCCCGACTTTTCGCCGCCGCTTCCGATGGGGGATCTCCCCAGGGAATGAAAACCTGCCGGTCGGTGAGCATTCGTCCACCGGCAACCATGGCGGTCAGCACCGCACCATGCCCCAGCATGCTCTGCACCCTGGCAAGACCGTGATGGATATTCTCATCGGGTCCCGTTCCCCATAGGCCATCCGCATGGTCACTAAGGTCCTCGACGGTCTCGGGTGAAAGTTCGACCCTGCTGATCCCTGAGCTCAGTCCATGTTCTACATTCCCGCTACCCTGGAGCTGCCACCGGACCCGGTCAAGGACATCGTCGGCGTCGAACCACCGTGGATGACGCCAGAGGCGGGCTGATTCCTCACCGGATTCCGAGTGGAGCCGCACTACCAGAACGGTGCACACCAACCCCGCCTCACGTAGCCGGTTCACGAACTCCTCAGCGGACAGGCGCAGGGTGAACGTCAGTTCATCGATGCGTGCCAGCGGCGGTTCACAGTGAACGACGACGTCGAGTTCCGCCGGTGGTTTTCTTTCCACCACACTGTGGTGGTCAAGACCGCTTGCCTTAAGGTGGGCCAGTGCGCCTTCCGCCCCAAACCGGTTCCGCACATCGGCGCGGGTAAGAGCAGCGAAATCGCCCAGGGTCCGTATTCCCAACCGGCGTAGGACCACCGCGAGTGCCGGTTCCTCCAGAACTTCCAGAGGGAAGCTGCTGAGAAAGGATGCGGACTCTCCGGGTGGAATGATCCACGCGGGATCCGTCCCCGGATCATCCAGGAACTCGGTTGCCCGGGCTGCATGCTCAGCAGCAAAAGGACTGTCTGCTACTCCAACCCTGGTTGCAGTGAGACCAATGGAGGCGAGGGCTTTGAGCAGCACAGCTGAAGCATGCTCCTCGCTGCCGTAATACCTGGCGGGACCCTTGGCATGGAGGGCACATAGTCCGGGACGGAGGACCTGCACCCCGGGCATGATTTCCTCGACAGCGGCAATTACGGGTTCAAAACTTCTTGCATCAAGAGCTGGATCATAGGGAAGAACAGTGAGGGTGGTGCACCGGGCCTGGGCTTCCCGCAGGCGGAGTCCTCGTTTGACGCCCTGTTCCCGGGCAGCGGGCGAGCAGGCGAAGACCTCGCCCTTCTCGATTAATGCCACGGGATGTTCCGCAGGCAGGAGGTATTCCCTGAGCGCCGCGGTAATGGGCCAGTCAGGACACCAGAGAACCATGGTGCGGGTAGAGGTAGGGGAAGCGGGTACGGGTTCACCCAAGGAAGTGGGATTCATGAGGCGCGGGCTGACCGGTAGGAAAATTCCTGTTGTCCGGGTTCTGCCTGAGCGGGGGCTGCCGTGGATGTTGACCACGGCCCGCGCTGAAGACCGGGAAGCCACAGGTCTGCTGTGCGGGCACGGCCGGTGGCAGCACGCGCAGTAATTCTCATCCTGCGGCTGCGAAGGTGTCCGGTACCCGCACCCAGGCCCTGCCAATCGCTTCCGGTCACGCTCAGTGTGGCATCACTGTGCGGCCAGGGGCCCATGGTCACCAGCGCAGCCCCTCGCTGACGCAGGCGGGCCATGAGGCGTGAAGCATCGGACGGAGCGACGTGTTTTGGTGCACAGGTCAGGACAATCGACACGACATCCACCATTGCTGCAGTCACTGTGAGCCATTGATCACCGGGGTGAGGTACCAAAACCAGCCTGTCCAGTGCGATGCCGAAACCTGCAGCGGCTTCCACACTGAAAGTAGGCATGCCAATGACACTGCACCAGGCTCCGGCGCCTGAGGGCCCGGCTAACAAAGCCATGGCGAGAGTGGTGGAGTTGGTCACCGAATACGCTGAACCTGCCTGCAGGCCGCCACCCGGAAGGACCCCTGCCAGCACCGGCACGGTGGGCAACCGCCGGGAAGAGGGCCGACTGCTCTGCATGCCGTTGATTTTGGATTGCAGTTCCGCCTTGAGCCGGGCTTTATCAGCAGAGTGATCCACAGCAGAAAGCACCCGGCGTGCACCCTGCGGGGACTGACCCGTGGGTGCCGCCTGAACCACGGCTGCTGCTGATGAACTCACACTTAATATTCGAACGCGTGTTCGATTAAGTCAATTGACCCGTTGCCCTGTGGATAGGCCCTACAGAGTAGCCTGTCACCATGTGTGGACGCTTTGTGGTGGCAGGCTCAAACAAGGACCTGGTGGATCTTTTCGACGTCGATGCAGTGGGTGAAAACCTCCCCGAACCGTCGTGGAATATCAGTCCCACCGATCCCATTCGTGTGGTGCTGGAATCCCTCAAGGATGACAAGGTCACCCGGCGGATGGAAGCAGCGCGATGGTGGCTGACGCCGTCGTTCTCGAAGGAATTGAAAACCAAGGGACCCACCTTCAACGCCAGAGCCGAGACAGTGGGAAGCAAACCCACTTTCAAACCTTCCCTTGAGAGCCGCCGGGCCCTTATTCCGGCCAGTGGATACTACGAGTGGCGAACCGAAGGCAAAACCAAAATCCCGTTCTACATTCACTTACCCGGCGAGCCGGTGGTCTTCGCGGGTCTGTATGCATGGTGGCGTAATCGTGAACTGCCGGATGACCACCCCAACCGGTGGGTTCTTTCCTCAACCATCCTGACGCGCGAAGCAGTAGGTGGAGTGGCGGAAATCCATGACCGCACACCGGTGACGCTTCCCCGTGAGTTCTGGAACGAGTGGCTGAACCCAGCCACCAAGGGGACACAGGAACTGGCAGATGAAGCGGTTGCCGCCTCCACTCCCGTTGCCGAACGGCTACAGTTCCATGAGGTTCGGCCGGTCCGGGACGACAGCCCTCTCCTGATCGAACCGCTGAATCCGGCCTAGGAGCTAGTCCTTCGCGCGCCGTGCTTCCTTGGCGCGCTTTTCCTCCGCACGCACCCGAGCCATTGTGGAGCGTTCGGCCACCAGCCAGTCGGGCGGCGACTGCAGCAGCGCGGTGATTTCCGCCGTCGTCAGCGGGTCTGTGATCCCACCGCGGGCAAGGCCGCTGATCGAGACGCCAAGCTTGTGCGCCACCACGGGACGGGGATGCGGACCGTTACGGCGCAGCTCCGCGAGCCATTCGGGCGGGTTCTCCTGAAGCTCGTTGAAGCCGCCGCGGGTGATGTCGTTGTCCTGGAATTCCTGTGGCGTTGCGGGCAGGTAGATGCCAAGTTTCTTCGCGGCTGTAGCCGGCTTCATGGTCTGCGGGGACTTCGGTGGGGTCATTCTCCTAAGCGTACTGGGCGAGGGCCCCGCGCCGAGCGTAGCGAGGGGTGGAAGCCAGGAACGCGGTATAGCTGACTGCGTTACTGTGAGGACGTGCCCGCGTTCCAGCCCTCCGTCCTGAACATCGGCTTTGTC
>NZ_JAPSHV010000009.1:42899-49149 GCF_031179385.1 Arthrobacter sp.
GCGTACTGGGCGAGGGCCCCGCGCCGAGCGTAGCGAGGGGTGGAAGCCAGGAACGCGGTATAGCTGACTGCGTTACTGTGAGGACGTGCCCGCGTTCCAGCCCTCCGTCCTGAACATCGGCTTTGTCCCTGGGGTAACTCCGGGGAAGTGGGTGGGACGTTGGCGCGAAAGGAACCCGGATCTTCCGATCGAAGCGACCGAGTACGACGACGACGCGCTGGCTTCAGCGCTTCGGAACGGTTCAGTGGACATCGCCTTTGTCCGTCTGCCCATTGATCGGGACGCCCTCAGCGTTATCCCGCTCTATGAGGAACTGGCAGTAGTAGTGGTGTCGAAGGACAATGAGCTCTCCCTGCTGGACGAGGTGGCACTCAGCGAACTGGCCGACGAAAACGTCCTTGATGTCCAGGAATGCGGTGGCGCCCGAACGGCCATCGAGGTTGCGGCGTCAGGTGCGGGCGTCGTTGTGCTGCCCATGTCCGTTGCCCGCCACTACAACCGGCGGGATGTGGTTGCGCCAGTCGTTCCGGACGCACCTTCAACGACCATTGCGGTCGCCTGGATTGCCGACAACACCACGGACGACATCGAGGAGTTCATCGGCATAGTCCGGGGGAGGACAGCCCGTAGCTCAAGGCAGCCCTCGGCGCAGAAGGAAACCCCCAAAGAACCGAAAAAGACAGCCAAACCCGCAAAAGGCAAACCCGCTTCCGGGAGGAACACCACCCGTAAGCCGGGAACATCCAAGGGCGCCTCAGGGGCACGTGGTCGAGGACGCCGTCGTTAGCGTGGAACCAGCGGTTCAGGAAGCTTCTGCAGCCACTGGCGGAATGACTGCGCCGGTGTTGACGCCCTGCCTACCGTGCTGGGCGATGATCTCGGCGTATCGGTGGAAGGATGCACGCGGTACCCGGTCGAGCGTGGCCGGTTCCATACGCACCAGGCCGAACTTTTTCGTGTAGCCCTCCTGCCATTCCCAGTTGTCCACGAGGGTCCAGTGGAAATACCCTCGGACGTCCACGCCCTCGGCAATAGCATCACCGAGTGCCGCCAGGTGCTTTTCCAGAAACTCGATCCGTCGGGTGTCTTTCACGTCTCCGCCGGGGCCGTCGTCGTACGCGCAGCCGTTCTCGGTGATGTAGATCGGCGGAATGTTTGGGTACTGCTCCTTGAGCTGCTTGAGGATGGTGGTCAAACCGCTGGGGATGACCGGCCAGTCGAAGTCGGTTTTCGGTACGTCCGAGTAATCCCGCTGCATGAAGGGAACCGGGAACAGCGGCGGAGATGCGCCGACCTTCGTGGGGAAGTAGTAATTGATCCCATAGAAATCAAGGGGCGTGGAAATGATCTCCATGTCGCCCTCCTGGATGACCTCGAAGGAGATGCCTTCAATCCCTGCGAGGTCGGGCGGGTATTCACCGGTGAGCAGCGGTGCCGCAAATTGTCCGTTGTGGTAGTGGTCATAGAGGAGAGCGAGTCCCCGCTCTTTCTCAGAGTCACTGGCCGGTTCCACCGGCGAATGGTTATTGACGACGCCGATGGGCGCGTCCAGCGTTTCGCGCAGCACCCGTACGGCCCGCCCATGGGCCAGCAACAGGTGATGCGCTACCGAGAATGCGCTGCCCAGCAGCATGAGCCCCGGCGCGGCCCTGCCTATGGCGTGCCCCACGCCGGTATGCACCACGGGCTCATTCACCGTCATCCAGGCGGCAACCTTGCTCCCGAACTCATCGCGGACAATCCGGGTGTAATTGACGAAGGCGTCGATGGTGTCCCGGTTCTGCCAACCCCCGGCATCCTGCAGGGCCAGTGGGAGGTCCCAGTGATACAGGGTTACCCATGGTTCGATGCCCCGCTCCAGCAAGGCATCGAGTAGACGGTGGTAGAACGCGATCCCCTCCGGATTTGCGGGTCCCGTCCCGGTGGGTTGGATGCGCGGCCACGCGATGGACATCCGGTAGGCTTTCCCGCCCAACTGCTTGAGGAGATCGAAGTCTTCCTCATACCGGTTGTAGTGGTCGCAGGCTATTGCTGGACTTGAGGCATCCAGGATGTTGCTGTGCTGGCTCGCGTATTCGTCCCAGATGCTCGGCCCGCGCCCGCCCTCGTTGACCGCGCCTTCAATCTGCGCCGCTGCCGTCGAGGTCCCGAATACAAACCCCTCGGGTAGTCCAAACTCGCTCATCAGCACTCCCTGGTCTCGATATCACTTCACTAAAGAACTCCCCACCCCCACCCGTCAACTGCATTGCCCAGTTTCTTCTCGGGATAGACCGATATGGTGCTTGCATGGCCCGATCCACTCCTTCCCCTCTTGGCCAGTTTCTTCCTGGTCAGCGCATGCCGCTTCGCCTGGCCAATCCTTCTCAGTTGACCCCGGACGGCCCGCTCGCACCGCGTTGGGGGGCCGGCCTCGCGATGGCTGGGTTGGTGCTGGTGGTGTTGGTGCCGCTGGGAGGAACGCTTGCACTTGCCGGGGTGCTGCCCTTCGGCCCACAGCTGATCTTCGCGTCTTTGCTGCTGACGTGGACGGCGATGTTCGGCGTTACCCTGTACGCTTCGCGGCGCCATGGCTTCCGTTCTTTTACGCGCGACTTCGGCCTCCGGTTCCGGTGGATCGACCTGGCGGTGGGCATTGGCGTGGGCATCGCCGCCCGTATTGTGCTGGCGATCATTCTTGCGATCCTCACGCTGCTGTGGCCGCTGCAGGACGGTGAGGTGATCCAGGGCAATGCAGAATTGTTTCTCACCGGTGACACTGTCTGGCTGATTATCAACGGCGTGTTCGGTGGTGTCCTGATGGCACCTTTCCTGGAGGAGCTGTTCAACAGGGGGCTGGTGCTGCGCGGGGTGCAGAATGCACTGTGGCTTCGGCGCACCGGGGACCGGCGTGATGCCGTGGCCCCCGCCGTACAGAGAAGGTCCATTGTCACGTCCACGGTCATTGCCCTCCTGGTGAGTTCCCTTGCCTTCGGCCTGTTGCATACCGGTGCAGTTCCGGACCTCCGTTCATCCGTCTACCTGCTGGTCAGTACGTTCACCGTTGGTTTGATGTGCGGGGTTCTGACGGTCATCACGGGCCGCTTGGGTGCTGCAATTGTGACTCACGTAGTGTTCAACGGCACCGGCGTTGCACTGCTGCTGCTGATTCCGCCGGAGCTGTTGCCCTGATCAAGAACCGTTCGTACCCTCCAGGAGATCACCTAATGTTCCGCCGCCGAGGAAGGGTTGTGCAGCAAGGAAGCGGATCTCCCACTGCTGCGGAAGATGGTTGTCTGAACCGACTACCCAGTAGACCTGAAGCGCCGTAAAACCGTTTCGGCCGTACAAGGAAAAAGCGTCACGGAGTCTTCCCAGTGAAGCCTGCCGCACCTCGATGGCGTGGCCGTCGAACTGCCCGTGAAACACCCGGCTTCCCGACCGGGTAAGCCGCGCGAGCTCCGGTTCAAGCTGTGACCAGGCATGCCGCACGTGGCCGGAGCTTTGGCCATAGAGAATCAGCTCTGGCAGCCCCTGCTCAGTGCGGCCCACTGTGTAGGCGCACGGCAGGCCGCCATGGTCCTGGCTGACGCGCAACTGCACCCCCTCCTGCCTCACCTGGGCCTGGATGTGTTCCCGGTCGAAGTCCTCTTCGCGTCGCAGGCTCGAGAATTCAAGTGAAGAACAGGGGCGATGAAAGATGAGGTCGGTCATGGTGCTCTCCTTCGGTGTCACTGATTCGAAGGTGTCATCCCCCTCCGACATTTCGCCGGGGGCTACGCTTGGCCGCATGCAGTTTCCTGTCTACGCCACTCTTCTCACCGACATTCGTGACACCGTGCTGACCATCACGGTCAATCGGCCAGATGCCCTGAACGCCCTGTCCTCACGAGTGATCGAAGATCTTGAGCATTGCCTTGCTGCGGTGTCTGAGGTCCTGACGAACGATGACGGCGCGTGGCCGGTTCGCGGAGTCATCATCACCGGCGCGGGGAAGGCCTTCGTCGCCGGTGCGGACATCCGCGAGATGACCGCGATGAGTCCCGATGAAGCGCATGCCTACAGCTCCCGCATGCACGGAGTGACCCTAGCGATTGAGCAGCTGCCGGTTCCGGTCATCGCTGCAGTGAACGGGTTCGCCCTGGGCGGCGGATGTGAGCTCGCTATGGCGTGTGACCTGATCTACGCGGTTTCGACGGCATCGTTCGGGCAGCCGGAAGTCAGCCTCGGCCTCGTTCCCGGTTTCGGTGGGTCTGTACGGCTGCCGCGGTACGTGGGCCAGGGTTTGGCCCGCGAGCTCCTCTTCACCGGACGCCGTCTGAATGCCGAGGAAGCACAGAGGGCAGGCCTTGTCACAGCGCTTTTCGACACGGTCGAGGAACTGCTCGACGGCGCACACAGCACCGTCGTCCTCGTAGGGCGCCAGTCTCCCGCCGCCGTCGCTCTGGTCAAGCAGACGCTTTCAGCCACGCAGGGTATGACCACCGCCGACGGCCTTGCTGTGGAAGCGGAGTCATTCCGCGCCGCTTTCGCTACGGAAGACAAGGTAGAAGGAACTCGTGCCTTCCTCGCAAAGGAGCGCCCCAACTTCCCCGGACGCTGACAATTCCCGCCCTGACCTGCGTAAAAGCTAGTGAAGGGGTATCTTGCTAAGCATGCTGAGAATTCACGAGGTGGTGCCGTGGCTGCTGCTCCTGCTGGGGCTCTCATCCTGCGGCATCGCCATTCCACAGGACCCGGAAGGAACGCTCGAAAGGGTATCGGGAGGGACACTCAGGGTAGGCGTCAGCGAGAACGCCGAGTGGGTCCAGCTGCCTGCGTCGGGAGATCCGGAGGGCATTGAACCGGAGCTGGTCGAGGAATTTGCAGACACGCTGGACGCCGGCATCGAGTGGGTGCAGGGCACCGAACACGAACTAGCGGACGACCTCCACCATGGTGAGCTCGATCTGGCCATCGGTGGATTCGGCGCGGACACCCCGTGGATCAAGGACGCTGGGATCACCAGGCCGTACACGGAAACCACTGATGAGCGCGGCAAAACCGTCAAGCACGTCATGCTCGTGCCGCTTGGCGAAAACGCCTTCCTGCTGAAGCTTGACCAGTTCCTTCAGGCGCAGGAGGTTCAACTGTGAACAACGGTGAGAAAGACGCAGCCCGTTTTGGCCACACCGCATTGCCGCCGGAGCAGCAACGCGCACTCCGGAAGGCGGTCAAGTGGGAATGGATCACCATAATCTTCCTGGCCGTCTCCACATTTCTGGTGTATCTGGTGCTGGGGAACTCGCAGGCCATGAAGGCCGCGTGGATTGAAGACATGTTGTCCTTCCTGCCTCCAATCTCCTTCCTTGTCGCAACCAGGGTGATCCGCCGTCGTCCATCTGAGTCCCATCCCTACGGATATCACCGGGCGGTCGGCGTGGCCCACCTGGTGGCAGCAGTGGCGCTGGTGGTCATGGGTGGGTACCTTCTTGTCGACTCAGGGTTGAAGCTTGTGACAGCCGAACATCCCACAATTGGCGGAATCACCCTGTTGGGCAATACCTTCTGGCTGGGATGGCTGATGGTGCTGGCGATGCTGCTGACAGCAGGACCGCCGGTGGTCCTTGGCATCATCAAGATGAAACTCGCCAAGACGCTGCATGACAAGGTGCTCTACGCCGACGCCGACATGAATAAGGCGGACTGGATGACAGCACTCTCCGCAGCCGTGGGCGTACTGGGCATCGGTATGGGCCTGTGGTGGGCTGACTCCGTGGCCGCGCTCATCATCTCCACGAGCATCCTGCACGACGGGATCAAGAATCTGCGAGGAGCCATCGGAGGTCTGACTGACACGCGGGCCAGGACTTATGACGACTCCGAGCCTCACCCACTCGGCGAGCGGATCGATGCGTACCTCCAGAGCCTGCCCTGGGTCAGGGAAGCCAGATCACGGGTCCGGGATGAGGGGCACGTCTTCCACATCGAGTCGTTTGTGGTGCCCAGGAAATGGCCCGGTGCAACGCTTCGCAGGATTGAAAAAGCCAGGGAGGCCTGCGTCGGGATGGACTGGAAGGCCCAGGACATGGTGATCGTGCCGGTTACGGTGCTACCCGAGGAGTTCCTGCCCGGCCTGACACAGGGCGGAGGGGAGTACCGCTAGAAAGGAGTCAGGGTGGCGGCCTAGCGGCCAGCACCCCAACCGCTTCCTGTACTACTTCTGAGCGGGCTTCACCACGTTGGCCGTGGGCTGCATGTTTTCGGCGTTGACCATCCAGGCATACTGCTC
>NZ_JAPSHV010000075.1 GCF_031179385.1 Arthrobacter sp.
CCCGTGAATCGATAATGATTGCGACCTCGGGCTCGGGGTTGTTCCACAACGATGTGGAGAGGATTCCCACCTGGGCCGCCGTGCCCATGGCAGAGAGCGTTGGTCCTTTGGTGAAGATTTCGGCATCAGGGCCGATTCCCACTTCGAGGTACTGGCTCCAGAGCCCTTCCGCTACGAGATAGCTCTTGAGCCCCGCGGCCTCTGCAGAACCCGGACGCATCTCGTGGAGATCGGTGCCTATTTCCGCCAGAATCTTCTCGCGCATCCTGGCTGCGGCTTCGATGTCTCCACGTACGCGCTCCTCGATGACCCGCTCGATCATGGAGACTGCGAAGGTGACGCCTGCTGCCCGGAGCGTCTGCAGGTCAACCGGCGCGAGGAAACGCGGTCCCGAACCGGAACGGGCAACGGTGTTCTCGTAGATCTCATCAAGGCCACCGAGTCGTGCCCCCGCGGCAGCACGTGCAGCGGCAACTGGATCAGGGTGCTCGGAAAGCTCGCTGACAGTTGGGAAGGAAGCTGACAGATCGAAGACGCCGTCCTCAAGGAGGATGACAGGAGAGGGGCCCGCTACCGCCGGATCCCAGACCCGACCGACAAGTGTTCCCGCGTACCCGTCCTCGGGCAGCGTCCGGCTGGCTGCACCAAGGAATGATGTACCCGGCCGCTTCAGCGCATTGTTACTGCCGGTTGTTTTCTTAATGCTCATCATGTCTCCGTGTATCTGCTCTGGCATGGTGTTAGGTGCGGGGTGTCTGGGACTGGTTCACCGGCGTCGGAAATTTCCCTGCCGTTTCTCGGCGAAGGCAGCGCGGCCCTCGTTCGCATCCTCGGTCGCGAAAGTGATCGTTTGCAGATCCCGCTCATACGCGATTGCCTGGTCCTGCGGCAGGTTGTACGCGGCGCGCAGGTTCGCCTTGGCTGTTTCTACAGCGATCGGCGGACGTGATGCGATGATCGCGGCGATTTCGGCCGCTCGGGGGAGCAGGGCATCAGGGTCGACCACCTCGGAGACGAGGCCCCAGGCCAGCGCCTGCTGGGCGTCGATCGGTTCGCCCGTCATCAGCATGAGCGCGGCGTTACTCGATCCCACCGAATGTGCCAGGAACGTACTCATCCCGCCTCCTCCGATCCATCCGAGTTTGACCTCGGGGGCAGCGAAGGACGCCGCTGTTGAAGCAATCCGTATGTCGCAGGACATGGCTGTCTCCAGGCCTCCGCCAAACGCGTATCCATTGACCGCCGCAATGACAGGCTTGCGCAGGAGGCGAAGCGCATCACAGTAGTCCGCGCGATTCCGGAAATCCCAGGGCGTGGCGTACTTGTCCAACTGCCGGATGTCAGACCCGGCGCAGAAGGATCGTCCTCCGGCTCCGGTCAGGATGATAACGCGCACTTCATCGCTCTCATTGGCCCATTCGGCCACCGCGACCAGCGAGTCCGACATATCCTGCGTGACTGAATTGAGCTTCTGTGGGCGGTTCAGCGTGATGGTGGCGACGTAGTCCGAGCGATCGACAATGATCTCCTCGGTTTCCAGCTCGATGGGGGACAGCATGGTCAGACCCTTTCTGTGGTTACGGGCAGCGCGTTGACGAACCCGGCGCGCAGGCTGGCGAGGCCGCTTTCCGCACGCTCATGCCCGGCGACCACCGCCCGAATGATTGCTGAAGCGCTCGACTGGAAGGAGATGTAGCCCGGGAACCGGGGCCGTACCCAGGAGTCTTCGATCGTGGCGAGAGTGGAGCGGTAGAAACCATCAGATGCACGATTGACCTCATCGTCCACCCAAGCACCCCGGCTGGACGGCTGGCCGTCATGCTGGGGAATGAAACTGCGCTGAGTGCTGGCGCTCATCAGCCACTCGACATGTCTGATGAGTGCAGGGGTAACTTGGGTGCGCGCACTGATGGCGAGTCCGGTGCCTCCGATGGTCGATCCGTGGCGACCGCCAGCGACGGCGCTGGGGGCATCCGAGAAGCGCAGGGACGGAGACGAGTAATTGACGTAGCCGTACACGAGCGGACAGAACGCAATGTCGTCGGTGTCGGTCATGCGTTGGAGCAGGCTGATCGGGTTCTGGGTGAGTGAACCCTCTGGAGCGCGCGAGCTAATTGACCGCATGAGTTCCAGGACGGGGATGGCCGTGTCATCCGCTACCAGTTCAGTCATCGAGTCGCCCGCGTCAGCCCCGTAGGCGTCCCTCAGTGGTGCACCGTAGGCGGCGCAGATGGAGGCAAAGGTCAGAAACGCATGCGGTCCGGCAAGCGAGAGGGCTGTCGGAACCTTGGTCGAGATGTCCTCGACGTCGTTCCAGGTAACCGGAGCGTCCGGTACGCGGTCAGGTTTGCGCACTGCAACCTGGGTTGCAGCATCGAGCGGAAGCGCCCACTGGTGCCCGTTCAGGTAGTACGAGTCAAAGGTGGGTCCGACGGCCTGGCGGGACCACTGCTCGAGACGTTCCAGTCCGAACACCGTGTCCAGGGGAGTCAGGGATTGATGCTCGACTGCCTCACCCAAGTGCGGATGGTCAAGGACGATGAGGTCGTACCTCCTGGCCAGATCATCGACAGGGTGCGACTCGAAGCCTTCAAGGGAATGCGCTGACCACTCGAGGCGGAACCCGGTGTCGCGGCGCTGCTCTTCCCGCGCGGCGGCCAGGAGTGCATTTTTGCCGCGGGGGTGGTCCCACGTGATGCCTCGATAGGTGTTCACGCCGACCCTCGGCCCACGGTTGAAACGGGGGACTGGCCCGCGCTGACAGGTCCGTCCTCGGCTACAACACCGGCATCGATCAGTTCGGCCGCGCGGGTCTCTGCCATGCCCAGTTCAGTGAGGATCTCCAGCGTGTGTTCGCCGGCGACCGGAGCGCCCCGGTGAATCCGCGGAGGCGTCGCGGACAGCCGGTAGGGGAATCCTGGAGTTTTGACCAGACCCTCGGTGGGGTGCTCGTACTCGATGAAGGTGCCGTTGTGCGCGATCTGTTCATCATCAATCAGATCCTGGTAGTCGTAGACGGGGCCGGCCCAAATGCCCACGGCGCTGAGAAGCTCGAGCCACTCGGCGCTGGTGCGGGTAATGAGGCGCGCGGCCGTCTTTTCGAAGATTTCGTCGCGGCTGGTCCAACTGTCGGTCTCGGAGTCCATCCCCAGGAAAGAAGGCTCACCGATGACATCTCCCAGAAGGTGAAGGTCCGGCATGGCAAGCGCTATGAAACCGTCCGACGTCGAGAAGGTGCCGTAGGGTGCCCGGATGTAGACGTGAGCGTGGGGCTGTGCACCACGTGTCTGCGGAACCTTCCCCACCGTGAAGACCGACAGTTCCTGCATCTGCAAGGTGGTGATCGCATCGAGCATGTTGACCGAAACCAGTTGGCCTTCACCTGTGCGCTCACGGTGGAAGAGGGCGGCCAGTACCCCCTCGAAGGCAGTTGACGCCGTCACGGCGTCGACGAGGTACTGACCCGCCGCTGCTGGAGGTTCGCCGTGGCGGCCCGCGGAGAGCATTGCACCGCTCATCGCCTGGAGCAGCAGGTCCTGCCCGGGCCGGTTCCGGTAGGGGCCGTCCTCGCCGTAGCCGGAGATCGACACGTAGATGATGCCCGGATTGATTGCCTTGATCGTTTCGTAGTCCACACCCAGTCGGGCTGCAACGCCGGGCCGGTAGTTCTGGAGAAACACGTCGGACGTCTTGACGAGGTCGTAGATGATGTCCTTGCCCTCAAGCGATTTCAGATCCACCGCAATGGAACGCTTGTTCCGATTAAGCGACAGGAATGAAACGTTGATTCGGTTTCCTGTTGCTCCACCGGCCGCGGCATGGCGCTGCCATTCTCCGGTGGTTGGCTCGACTTTGATCACGTCAGCGCCGAGATCGCCCAGTCGCTGTGCGGCGAAGGGTCCTGCCATGGCGATTGAGCAGTCGAGCACACGGATACCCGAAAGCACTTCCGGCGCATCGTCGTCTATTGGGTTACTCATTGTGCTTCCTCTATTTCGGGGGGGCCAAGCATCCGTCGGTCAATCGGAGATCGACGGTGTGTCCCTGGGTGTGAAGTTATATTCAGTGCCGGCGGTGGACTACTCGGGTTGGTCGCCAACCGCTCGGATGGTGCTGCGCACTGAATCCACAGCGTTCTCACCCTCGAGGACGCGGATGGTGGTGCGGTAGTCACGGGATTCTCCGTGCTCGAGCCAGATCATCGAGCCGTCATCGCGGGCCGCTGCGTCGCCACTCACGTGATGCGTGGAGGGCTCCAAACCGATGGCGTATTGACCGCTGCGCAGGTTCTGCCACTCGAAGAAGTGCGGCATCCCTGCTGCTTCCCACGACACCTCGACGCCAAAACCGCTGTCAGCCGCGAGCAGTGCAACACGATGACGGCCCGTGTCATCGGCAATGAGTTCGTGCTCGAATACCTGCTCAACGAAGCCTTTCTGGGGCTGGGGGAGTTTCCGGTAGGAGACCGCCTGGGACGAAACGGAATCGGAGGCCCACAGAGTCGAGTCGATAGCGGCCACAAATTCGGTGCCCTCGTCGACCAACGGCCAGCCGAAGTTCAGGTGGTAGAGGAACATGTGCGGTGTTCGCTCGAATCCGAGATTGTCCACGACATCGTGCAGCCGGATCTCGCGGCCGTCGAAGTCCACTTCGATACTGCGGGTCAGGCGCAGGTGTTCGCCGAAGGAGGTGGCTTGAACTACCTCGCCTACTACCCGAAGGACGGAGGCCCCGTCGTCCGAGATGACCTCACGCGCTTCCAGCAGGCGGGCCGGTATTGCTGTCAGGCGGCCGTGCAGGCCGTGTGAGACCTTCTGTTTGGGCGGGTAGGCGTAGCCCGTGGCATCGACTTCACCGCCGAACAGTGTGTGGTCCAACCCGCCGCTCACGAGCAGCCCGTCGAGTGCGCGGAGCCAGGAGAGACCGCCCTCGTCATTGTGTTCATGCAGGCCGGGGTGCCGGAAGCCGTTTCCTGAGCGCCAACCCAGCGGCACGCCGCGATACCGTGCCGAGCCCAGGTCGAAAGCGCGGTCAACGAGTACTTCGATCTCGAGGCCCGCGGCGGTGCGAAGGTCGATCGCCCGTACTCCTCGCTCCACGCCGTTGTCCAGCACGACCTGGCGAATTCCAGCCACTGCTGACAGATCCCCGGTGCGCTCTGCGAGCTCTACCCTCGATACTTCTCTGCCAAAAATGTTCATGCGGGCATCCTCATTCCATGATCCATCCGCCGTCGACGTTGATTGTCTGCCCGGTGACGAACGATGCGTCCGGTCCGAGCAGGAAGGAGATGACCGCGGCGAGTTCTGCGTCCCGGCCACGGCGTTTCAGCGACTGGTGCGCCAGGACGTGCGCGGAATACTCGCCGGCGTCGCCCTGGATTTCCTCTGCCTTCGTGGGGAAGGCCCCAGGCGAGACCGCGTTCACCCGGACACCAAATTCGCCCAGCTCGCGGGCAAGCGCTCGGGTCAGCGAAACGGCCGCGCCTTTGGTCGATACGTAGCTTGCGAGGTTGGACCAGCCGCCATGCCAAGTGATCGACCCGACGTTGACAATCGCACCGGATCGCCGTTCGACCATCCCGCGCGCCGCGACCTGGGCGGCGTAGAAGTACGCTCGCTGGTTGACTGTCACAACGTCGTCGTATTCGGACAGCGGAATGTCGAGAAACGGCGTGCTGGGATAAATCGCAGCGTTGTTCACAAGTGCTTCGACCGGGCCGAACGTCTCGTTCGTGGTGGTGAGGGCGGTTTCGATGGCATCGGAATCCCGCAGGTCGACCTCGAGTATGCGAACCGGCACCGACGCTGCTTCGAGCTGAAGGGCTGTTTCTTCAAGCTCGACGCTCTTGCGTCCCAATACGCCGACAGCAAAGCCGTCCGCTCCGAGACGAAGGGCTGTGGCGCGGCCCAACGCGCCTCCCGCCCCCGTAACCACCGCAACCCGTTCGTGCAGCACGCCGTCTCCCGCCATCCTCAGATTCCGTACTTCTTGAGGGTTTCGACGATGAACTGCTTGGCGCGCGGAACGTCGGACTCATCAAGGTGCTCGATGATGAGCGGAACGTTGGGGTTGCGCTCGGCGAGCCGCTGTAGGTAGAGGTCGTAGTTGAGCGACCCCAGGCCCGCAGCGGGCAGTTCGATCTCGCCCACACCGCGGAAGGTGTGGGAGGCAAGGGCGTTCTCGTCACCGATGTCCGCGTGCTTCTCGCTCTTGTCCTCACCGGCCCGCTTGACGTCTTTCGCGTGGGCGATTCTTACCCGGTCGCCCAGGGTGTCGAACACCTCGTTCAGGACCGCATCCATGCTGTCGATATTGGTGCCGTCGAAGTAGTTCGTCGGGTCCATCAAAAGTTCCAGGCCGGGAGTCCGAATATCGTTGAATACGCGGACAGTCTCACGGACTGAACCGATCACGTTGTTGACGTAGGTCTCCAGCAGGAACGTGGCTCCGTGATCGTAGGCGGTCTGGGCAAGATCCGCGAGGACGTCCCGTACCTGCTCGTATCCGTCCTCCGACCGGTTGTGGGGGTGGTGGTCCCACTCACTGTCAGGATTGAACGTGCCCGATTCGCTGATGACGTATGGGGTGCCGAATGAACGGGCGTTGCGGAGAATCTCCTTCAGGTACTCGACGTTCGCTTTCCGGTGCTCCGGATCTGGATGAACGATATTCGTGTAACCGGAGATGGCACAGATGGGCAGGTCGTTATCGCGGAAAGTGTCACTGACGCGCTTCGCCTTTTCCTTCGTGATCTGGCCGGCTGAGAGGTCCAGGTCCTTGAAGTGCAGGTCCAGCTGCACTGTATTGAAGCCGAGATCGCGGATGGTCTTCGCGGTCGTCTCGAGCTCGTAGGGGAAGTACCCCGTGAAGATACCTACTTGAATCATGGCGCCATTGCTCCTTTGAGTGTGGGAATTGAAATAGAAACGGAAGTGCTCTGGTGGGTTTGCTGTGTGATCAGAGGTTGAACTCGTTGAGGAAGACCGGCCGATGTTCGGCGATGGACCGGTAGCCGGCCTCGATCAGGGCCATGGTCTTGACGTTGTCCGCGACGGAGAGCTCGGGGTCGGTGCCGGTTTCGACGGCGTACTGCACCTGTTCCATTACGCCGATGAAGGCGTGCGGGAACCAGTGGGTTTCCCATTCGGGGGTGACCCATTCACCACCGGTGGTCAACGCGGACGCGTAGGTAAGGGTTGACGGTTCGCCCGTGGGCCAACCGATCGTTCCCTGTGCAACCCCACGTGTGCCCTCGACCCGCCACTTGATGTAGATATCGGAGTCGAAACCCTCCTCACGGGGTCCGCTCCACACATCCTCCATGGATACGGCCAGGAGATTGTTGGGGAATCGAAGGGTGGACACCACGATGCCGTCTTCGTGCTCGAAGCTGGTCCGCGGATCCTCACGCGCAACCGTCATTATTTCGGTGGGTTCACCGAAGAGGAACCGTAGCGCATCCAGGTGATGGACGCTCATGTTGGCGAGCGTGAGGCGGTCGTAGTTCTCAAGGAACCCCTGCCAATGCGGAATCGCGCGCATTTCAATGGTGGCAAGGACGGGCTCACCGAGCTCTCCCCGCTCAAGAAGCTGGTGGAGGACTCGAATGGACTGGTCGTACCGCATGTTCTGGTTGACCGAAAGGATCTTTCCGGCCGCCGCTGCCTCGTCACGCAGCGCTACTGCCTCATCGAGGTCCAGCGCCAAGGGCTTCTGCGCGAGTACTGCCTTGATATGTGGCGCTGCGAGCGCCCGCCGGATGAGAGCCGGCTGCTGATCCGGCGGGTAGGCGATGTCGAGGATTTCGACCGCGGCATCGTCGATGAGGTCCTCGGGCGTCGAATGAACGGTCGGGATGCCGTAACGAGCAGCGACCTCCCGCGCCTTTGCCTCGGTACGTGAGGCGATGGCTACTACCGGGAACGCTGCCTGGCGGTACGCCTCCAGGTGAACGTCCGACATGATCATGCCGGCTCCGATGCAGCCGACGTTGGAACCGCGGCTGCGGATTTCGACGTTCGGAGACAGCTGGGACTGCTCTGCCGCCATGGTTGTGCTGCTCACTAGTACTCCATTCGCGTCGTTGCGACGACCTGTTTCAGGACTGGGTGGATCGGTGAAGCTCGTTTTCACACCATATCAAGAATTAGTGATAGCGCTACTGGTAGCGCTAACAATTTTAAGCTAGTGTCGCTGAGTACATCCCGTCAACGCCCGTTCCGTCCTGAGGCTAAGCAGCATTCGATGCAGGTTGACGCAGATGGAAACCCAGACTTCAAAGGAGAAATCATGGCTAGAACACAGCTCGGCACCTCCCTCAGTAAGGCAGCGGGCCTCACCGCAGCCGCCTCGGCCATCATCCTCGTTGCAGGCTGCACCAGCGCACCGGCGAACTCGAGTGGTGCTCCTGACACCGGCGGAGATGAAAAGTTCGTCATTGGATTCGAACAGCCCCTCGGTGGGCAGGCCTGGCGCGAGATGGGTCTTGCATCACTGCAGGCCCTCGCCAACTCACCCGAATACAAGGACAAGGTCGAACTCAAGATCGTTCGGACCAACGACAACGATGCTGCGCAGCAGAACGCTGCAATGCAGAACCTTATCGCCGACGGAGTTGATCTGATTCTCTTCGATCCTGCATCGTCGAGCGGTGCGGATGCGGCCATCACGCAGGCATCAGCACAGGGCATTCCAGTAATCGCCAACGGTGGCCCCTACGAAAGCGACGACGTCTACGTTGTGTCCACCGACTGGGCGACCGCCGGAACCATCGGCGCTGAATGGCTGCTGGAAAACCTCGGCGACAACAAGAAGATTGCAGTGCTTGAGGGACTCGCGGGAGTACCGCTGAATGAAGGGTCGATGCCCGGAGTCGTCGAGACCCTTGAGAAGGGCGGTGCAACCATCGCCGCACAGGACACCAACGGCTGGAACGAGGCGACGGCGCAGGAGTCGATGTCGAAGATCCTGCGGTCCAATCCGGATATCGGCGGGGTCTACTCCTTCCTGACCGGTGGGCAGGGCGTGCCTGAAGCCTTCGCGTCAGCCGGCATGCCATTTGTTCCGGTTGTGGGAGGCTCGGGCTATAACGGCGAAGCTTGTGCCCTGGTGGAGCACGACGGCGAGGGCCTGACCGGGAACATGGTCTTTGGCCAACCATCCATCTACGCGAAGGGTCTTGAGCAGGCGGTGAAGCTCCTTGAAGGCGAGGAGATCGAGAAGCAGCAATTCTTCCCGCCGCTGGAGATCACCAACGAGAACGCCGCGGACTACTGCCTGGATGACAAGCCGAGCAACTTCCAGCTTGGTTACGACTTCCCGGGCCTGGAACTCAAGCTCGAGGACGTCATGCAGTACTACTCCGGATCCTAGGAGATCGCAGTGACTGACGCACAACTTGGCACTGCCGGCCCTGCGCAGATCCCCTTCCAGCCGGAGGGAGAGCGCCCAGCACGGCCGGAGGCCCTCCTCGTGGCTACAAACCTCGTCAAGAGCTACGGCCCTGTTCATGCTGTGCAGGGCGTGAGCTTTCAGTGCAACAAGGGCGAGGTACTCGCCCTTGTCGGTGAAAATGGGGCAGGGAAGAGTACCGTGGCGAAGATGCTTGCCGGTGCCGTCGCGCCAACGTCCGGCAGCATTGCTGTCAATGGTGAGCCGCTGATCTCCGGCAGCGTCAAAAAGTCGCGTCAGTCCGGCGTGCGGTGTGCCTTTCAGGAACTTGCCCTGGTGGCGGACTGGACTGTAGCGGAGAACCTCAGCCTGCCCGACGGTGCGCCGCATCACCGGTTCTCCCAGAAGAAGTCGGTGGCAGCTGCTGCAGAACTTCTTGGAACGCTGGACCTGCCACATATCGATCCCCGGGCGACGGTGGGTTCTTTGTCGCTAGCTGACCGGCAGTTGGTGGAGATAGCACGTGCGCTGGCCGGCGGGCCGGAACTGCTCATCCTCGACGAGGCCTCGTCTGCGCTCACTCCACCGGGGGTTGCTTGGCTTTTTCAGCGCATCCGCGAGCTTACGGCCGAGGGCGGTAGCGTCATCTACGTCTCGCACCGGTTGGGCGAGATCGCCGAGATCGCCGATCGCGGAGCGGTGCTTCGTGACGGGAAGGTCGCGGGGGAGTTTGTCCGTGGCGGATGGACGGATGACGAGCTGGTTTCGCTTATGGCGGGGCGGGAAGCCGCACGATTCTTCCCGGATCCGCCACCTCGAATCACCGACGACGTCGCCCTCTCCGTCTCTAATCTCAAATCGGATGGGGTACACGGCATTGGCCTTTCCATCGGGGCCGGGGAGATCCTGGGAGTCGGCGGACTGCAGGGCCACGGTCAGGCTGAATTGCTTCGGGCCCTGTTCGGGGCGGCTCCGGCCACCGCTGATTCCTGGACGATTGCTGGCCGCACAATCTCGGGCACTACGCCCGTGCGCTCGGTCCGATATGGGGTTGGCTACGTGCCCGAGGATCGAAAGAAGGAGGGCCTGGCGCTCGAGATGAGCGTGGGGGAAAACCTCCTCGTTCCCTGGTTCAAGGCCTATCAGCTTGGCGGGCGGCCACTCCTCTCCCGCGAGCGAGGGTGGATAAGCGGCATCCTCGACGCACTGTCGGTGCGGACACGCGGGCCCAAAGAGGCCGCTGGTTCCCTCTCGGGCGGGAACCAGCAGAAACTGGTCTTCGGCCGCTGGATGGACCGCTCGCGCACGGTCATCCTCCTGCACGATCCGACCCGCGGCATAGACGTACGTGCAAAGCAGGAATTGTATGCGGCCATCGTCGATCTGGCGAAGCAGGGCGTGGGTGTCCTGTGGTTTTCAACTGAAGTGGAGGAACTCGTGCACGTATGCCATCGGGTCGTTGTGCTTTACCAGGGCGCGGTTATTGACGAGCTGGAGGGCGAACGACTCACGGGCGATGCCGTGGTTGGCGCCGCCATGGGACTGAGGGCAGCCGCATGAGCGTCCTTGCATCCTCTTCGGCTTCCGCGCCGGCCCCGACGCGCCTGCGTTCCGGGGGTGGCATGGTCCGGTTGCGTCGAGAAGGAGCGATCGCGCCGGTATCGGCCTTCATCGTGTTTCTTCTCGTCTACGTAATCATCAACCCCGAGCTGCTCACCCGGTTCCAACTGCAAACCGCAGCGAATCTCGTTGTGCCTCTGGCTCTGGTAGCCCTGGGGCAGCTCATCGTAGTACTGGTCGGCGGGATCGACATCTCCATCGGCGCAATCATGAGCCTGTGCAACGTTGTGTTCGCAACCCAGCTCGAGGCGGTCCCACCACCTGTCGCAATCCTCCTGTCGCTCGGCGTCGGGCTCGGCTGCGGCCTTTTCAACGGACTTCTGGTTGCCTACGGAGGGCTGCCCGCCATAGCCGTAACTCTGGCGAGTGCGTTCATCTTCGGGTCCCTGGCAAGTGAGGTGCTGGACCGGCCGGGCGGCGGACTGACCAAGGAAATCTACCTGGCAACAAGCGGGGAACTCGTCCCGTTCCTTCCCGTCTCCCTGGTCTACCTCGCGATCGTTGCAGTCCTTCTGTGGCTGCTGCTGCAACGAACTGCACTGGGCAGGCATATCTACGGGGTCGGCTCCAACATGGAGAGCGTGAGGGCGGCCGGCCTCAACGCGCGGCTCACCAAACTGATCGCTTTCGGGCTAGCCGGAATGGTGACATCCGTCGGTGCAATGATGCTGGCTGCTTCCACAGTTACCGGTGACCCCCGAAGCGGAGATGCCTACCTCCTCAGCTCGATCGCCGCAGTTGCTTTGGCGGGTGCAGCGTTCACCGGGGGAAGGGGCAGCATCATCGGTACAGTGCTTGCTGCATGCACCCTCGGGCTGATCGGTAACCTGCTCTTCTTCGCCGGAATCAATTCCTACTGGCAATACGTCATCAGTGCGCTCATCATCTTCACGGTTGTCGGGCTGCCTGTCATCTGGAGCAAGATCGCTTTCGCTGTGAAGGGAGCACGAGCATGACCGTGAGCGCCGCGCCACCCAACAACCCATCGGTCGAGACGCCGCAGGGAAAGCTTCGGGGACGGGCATCAATCAAGCAGGCTGCCTCTCTCGTTCCCCGCAGCGTATGGCCGCTCCTCGCCTTCCTGGTGCTATTCGCTGTCGGCGGTGTCATCAGGCCGAATCTCATCACTGTCGAATCACTCATCGGAACGGCTACGTTCGCGATCATCCTTGCGATCGCATCATTCGGTCAGACAATCGCTGTCATTCAGGCCGGCATCGACCTGTCGGTGCCCAATACCATCGGGTTCTCCGCGCTGTCCTTCCTGGGGCTGGTGGGACCGTTGGGCCCTGCTGGTGCCTTCGTGGGGGCACTCGCGACAGGCGCCGTCATTGGATTCTTCAACGGGATCGTCGTGTCGAAGCTTGGACTGACTCCGATCGTCACCACCATTGCGATGAACGGATTGCTCTTCGGAGTCATACTGCTGGTATTCAACTTCTCGGAACTGACGGCAATCCCCGAATTCATCGTTGCGATCACCTCGGCAAAGGTTTCATTTCTGGGGCTCGAAATGGCGGCGGTGCTTCCGTTGGGGCTCGCCCTGATGGTTGTGCTGCAACTGCTGCTCAGCTTCACAGGGTGGGGTCGGTCGCTCTTCGTCGTCGGCTCCGCGGCAGAAGCTGCGCGGCTTGGAGGACTTCCGGTGGACCGCATCCGGGTTGGTGGCTATGTACTCAGTGGAGTCCTCGCCGCTTTCGCAGGCATCGTGATCGTCGGTTATTACCAGCAGGCGTCGGCAACCATGGGCGCCGGGTATCTGTTGTCGTCAGTCGCGGCGGTGGTGGTTGGCGGCGCCTCGATCTTCGGCGGACGCGGATCAGTGGTCGGTACAGTGGGCGGCGCACTGGTACTGGCCCAGGTGTCCACGCTGGTCACCGTGCTGAACCTAGGCGCGAACATTCAGCAGCTCATCTACGGGGTCATCATCCTCGTAGTCATCTCGCTGTACGGGCGCCAGGGGAGGGGTTAGCGCAGTGCTGGTTCCTGTTCAGCTGTTGATCCTGCGCTGAGCGTCGTGAGGGCGAGAACCGCGGCGAGAGCGAGAACACCAGCGGCGACGGTGAGTGAGGCGCTGTACCCGACAACTAGAGCCTCACCTGTGCCCATGGAATCGAGGTGCGCCGTCGCAGTGACCGTGGCGGAGACGCCGGCAAGTACCGCCAGACCAAGGGCGACGCCAATCTGCTGAGCAGAATTGAGCAGCGCGGACGCGATTCCGGCCTTGTCGGGATCGACCCGGTAGACAGCAGCCTGGGTCAGGGCGATGACGCCGAGCCCGAACCCCAGGGCGAGGATGAACATCGCGGGAGCCAGGTGCAGCCAGTAGTTGGCTTCAACGGTTATCACGGAGAACCAGAGTGCCGCTGAGGCACTGAGCAGGGCACCAACACCCGCAATGATCCGGGGCGCGAACCGAAGCAGAAGCTTCGGAGCCGCACCGGCACCGAGCACCAGACCCCCGGCGAATGGCAGCCATGCCGCGCCGGTCTGAAGGGGTCCGAAGCCCAGGACGTTCTGGAAGTAGAGAGTGACGACGAAGAACGTTCCCATGGGGCCGATTGCCAACAAAAGCATGCTCGCATACGCCCCCGAGCGGTTCCGGTCGCGGAACAGGCTCAATGGCACCAACGGACTCCTGCTCCGAGACTGGTTGAAGATGAACACCGCAATCAGCAGGGCAGCTGCGCCGATGAGCAGGAAGGCTGTGGGGTCCCCCAATCCCTCCTCACCTAATCGGGTGATGGCGTAAACGAGGGCAACCATCCCGCCAGTGCCGAGCAGTGCTCCAGTGGCGCCGAGCCGGCCGCCATGGCTATCAGCGCTGACGAGAGTCCGGCTGCCGAGCAGGACGAGGAGACCGATCGGAACATTAATGAAGAACACCCATCGCCAGCCAAGGGTTCCCGTGAGTAACCCGCCAAGAAGCAGGCCGATGACAATGCCGAGTCCCGACATGGCTCCGTAGAGGGCCAACGCAGTATCGCGGGTCTTCCGGTCAGGGAAAGTAGTTGTGATCAGCGCCAGCGCGTTGGGCGCCGCCAAAGCCGCGCCAATACCCTGAACCGCGCGGGCGGCAATGAGCATCATGGCGTCCTGTCCGAGTCCACCGGCGAAGGATGCAGCGACGAAGACGCCGATACCCACCTGCAGCGTGCGGCGGCGCCCCCACACATCACCCATGCGCCCTCCGAGCAGGAGTAGCGCGCCGAACGCGAGGATGTAGGCGTTGACGACCCAGGGGAGATTGACGGAGTCGATCCCAAGTTCGTCCTGAATGCTCGGCAACGCGATGTTCACGATCGAGTCATCAAGCACCAACATCAGCTGGGCAGTAGCGATCACCAGCAGTGGGATCAGTGCGGTGCGCTGGCTTGTCATTACGGTCACGGG
>NZ_JAPSHV010000187.1 GCF_031179385.1 Arthrobacter sp.
AGCATACTCGTGGCATCGCCCTCCAATGCCGGCCAGGTTGCTACCAGCGCGCGAGAAGTTGCCACCGGCGAGCGGCCAGGAAACATCCAGGTGCTCGATCTTGGAATCACCGACGCCGGCACGTACCTCGTCACCAACCGCGCTCCTGCTGCGGACCTGCTGGACCTCGTGATCCAGCAGGACGCACCCTACATCGAGCCGTTCTTCACGGACACGCTTGGTTCGGAGATCTTTGGCGTGGCCCGCTCCACGGAGCCGGAAACGTACGACGACGACGATCATTATGACCACGAGGAGGAGCGTCGCCCATCACGCCTCCCCAAGGCCAGAATGCCGCGCTTCGGGCGTGCAGCGGCAGGTGGCGCCGCTGCAGGTGCTGCGGCGGCTGGGTCAACTCGCTCAGAGCCTGGCACCGCTCCCCAGAACATATCGGCATCCCGCCCCGCCGGCAGCGCCAGTGTGCCCCCACCGCCGAGCGCGCCTCCCCGTGTGATTGCGGCGGACGAGCAGAATCAGCGCCCGAAGGTCTCCCTCTGGTCTGAAGACGAACAGGACCGCACAGAGGACGCTTCCTCCCGGCGGCCGCCGTCCCGCTTTCCCGCGGGGGCTGCGGCCGGTGGTGCTGCCGCCGGCGCAACCCAGTACGACGACGACGACGCGTACGAGGACTACGCCGACGATGAAGACCGCGAGAACAATCCACGCTTCACCAGGCTGCTGGTCGGTATCGTCCTCGCTATTGTCATTGTCGCCGCCGTCATACTTGCGGTAACTCAGCTTCGGCCTGTCTTCGACCCACCGGTCGCGAACGAAAGTGGAACTGCAGAGAGCAGCCCGGAAGCCTCCGCCAGTGAGAACGCAACGCCTCCTGCGTCCAGTTCAGCCACTCCTGAGCCTGAACTGGTGGAGCCGGTAGCAGTGAATGTCACCCGTCTTGTACCGGACAATCCCGAACTCAACTCGCAGACAGACGCCGATCTTCCCGCAATCATCGACGACAACCCCGCAAGCTTCTGGGGCACCCTGGTCTATGCGAACGAGACCTTCGGTGGACTGGCCCAGAATATGGCGTTGGTAGTTGAGCTGGAGGAGCCGTCAAACGTCTCCGAAATCGTGATTGAACAGCTGAACAGTTCGGGCGGCAGCTTTACCGTGTTGCTGAATGACGAACCTACGCTGGACGGCGCTACCCAGGTGGCACAGTCGGGGTTCACCAGTCCATCAGCAACCTTCAATGTGCCGGATGTCGACGGTGTACCGCCTACAGCTCAGTATGTAATCGTGAACTTCACGCAGCTGCCCCGCCTCTCAAACGTCCAGGCACAGTACCCCTGGGGTATGCGCATCGCAGAGATCAATATCTCCTAGCGCCTCCGCCTGGCTCTTCGATCTCGCGGAATAACGCAGGTCGGAGTGTCGTTGATGCAAGTGATCGCGATCGGACTATCAGGTTTGGTCGTACTGACCGATAGAAAGGTTCCTTCATTCCGTGAGCACCGAGACACAAGTCGGAAGTAAAGCGTCCGACGACATCCGCGAAGTCATCATCGTCGGATCCGGTCCCGCTGGCTACACAGCCGCCGTATACACCGCCCGGGCGAACCTTTCACCTCTGCTGATCGCCAGTTCAGTCACCGCCGGTGGAGAGCTGATGAACACGACCGATGTGGAGAACTACCCCGGGTTCCCTGAGGGGGTAATGGGACCAGACCTCATGGAGAACTTTGAGAAGCAGGCAGCCCGCTTCGGAACCGAGATTCTGTTCGAGGACGTCACCTCGGTTGACCTCTCGGGCGATATCAAGACCGTGACTATCGGCACCGGAGAAACCTTCCGGGCACGCGCTGTCATCATCTCCACTGGGTCGGCCTACCGGGAGCTTGGACTCGAAGACGAGAAGCGGCTCTCCGGACACGGCGTCAGTTGGTGCGCAACGTGTGACGGATTCTTCTTCAAGAACCAGGACATCGCGGTTATCGGAGGCGGCGACTCCGCTATGGAGGAAGCACTCTTCCTCACCAAGTTCGCCCGGTCGGTCACCGTCGTACACCGTCGTGATTCACTTCGGGCCTCCCGCATCATGCAAGACCGAGCGTTGGCTCACGAAAAGATCCGGTTCGAGTGGAATGCTGAAGTAACCGCGATTCACGGCGCCGACAAGGTCACCGGATTGACGCTGTCCAGTACTGTGGATGACTCGACCCGCGAACTCGCTGTCACGGGCGTGTTTGTCGCTATCGGCAACGATCCCAGAATCGACCTCGTCAAGGATCAGCTGAAGCTGACCGAGGAGGGCACCATCGCCGTGCTCGGCCGCACCTCGAAGACGTCACTCCCGGGCGTCTTCGCAGCGGGGGACGTCATTGATCCCACCTACCGCCAGGCGATCACAGCCTCCGGTTCGGGATGTGTCGCGGCCATCGACGTCGAGCATTATCTTGCCGATCTTGGCGATTCAGTAGAGACCGCCGCGGAAGTCCCGACCCCCCTGGCTGAACAGGTGTCTGAAAAGGCTACCGTCTAACCCTCGAGAAGGAGTAGAGAGTATGAGCAACGCTAAAGAAGTAACAGATTCATCGTTCGAAGCGGACGTTATCAACGCTGCTAAACCAGTTCTGGTTGATTTTTGGGCAGAGTGGTGCGGTCCCTGCCGCAAGCTCTCTCCCATCCTTGACGATATCGCTGCGGAGCACTCTGAGAAGATCGAAGTCGTCAAACTGAACGTCGATGACAATCCTGCGACTGCGGCGAAATACGGCATTACGTCGATTCCTGCTGTGTTCGTCTTCAAGGATGGCCAAGTTGCAGCCACCTCGATCGGTGCGAAGCCGAAGCAGGTGCTGGAGCAGGAGTTCGCGCAGTTCCTGTAGAAATAGGTTTCGACTACTCCATTAGCCGGGTCACCCATTGGGAGACCCGGCTTTTGTGTACCGCGTGTGGGAATGAGTGCTCATCGGCCTTTCGTGCGGTTTCACGTGAAGCATCAGGACGCTCCTTGCTCTCCGAGCCGGGTTGCAGGACGAGCGATCGCTGCCGAGTTCGACGAAGGGCCGTTGGTCATACAGAAATGACGCCAGAACGAGTTTTCTAGTACTCGTGAAAGACAGCCGTGGGCGCGTTCGGTCTGAGAGTCCGCAAGAGAACTGCATCGATCCGTATGCGTTTTGGATTTCCTAATCCAAATTGCTGCCACTGCCGCAGTAGTTAGCCACTAGGCTTGAAGTTTAGGAAGCTCCTACCGAAGAGTGCGTTCCACGTGAAACGACCGGAGCCCACAAGCACGCCTGCCTACGGCGGGCTGATCGACGAAGTCTTCCTCACGCAGCCCTTCCCTAGATGCAAGCAACGCGGAACAAGGTGACGATCATGGCGGGGAATACCGACATTACGGACGTTCATTAGGTGCGTTCAGAACCCGGCGGAGGCTCGTTCCGTGTCAGGCGGAGCCTGGCGATCCTACTCCTAGGATGTCCGAATCTGATCGGTGCTGGCAGGCCCGAAAAGGGTACAGCCCGAGGGTCACGACTGCCGACGTTACGCGAAGACACTGGCGGCGT
>NZ_JAPSHV010000076.1 GCF_031179385.1 Arthrobacter sp.
ACGAGGAAACATCCTTCGCGGACCTGAATATCCGCTACTTCCGCCCGTTCCTGGAGGAGGCAGTGAAGACGCTTCCGGCCAAGGATTCCCTGGCACAGGATGTCCGGCTGCTCACGGAGTGGGACGGACAGCGGCGCGACGGGGACGGCGACGGAGATCTGGACGGGCCGCAGGCAGCCATTATGGATACCTGGTTGCCCATCCTGTTCGAATCCGTGCTCAAGGACGACCTTCCGGCGTCGGTGTTCAAGAACTACGCTCAGGGCACAGGTCTGGCGCGGCCGGCCAACGGCAGCAAACTCGTCTACAACGCACTGCTGGGCAAGGACGCCGGCGTCGAGCAGAGCGTCGACTTCTTCAACGGCGCCGACAAGCAGCAGGTGCTGCTGGACTCCTACCGGCAGGCGCTGACCCAGCTGACCGCCGAGCAGGGCGCGGACCGCTCCGCATGGAGCGTACCGACACCCCAGCATGAGTTCTCCTACAAGAACTTCATCGGCGTCCCGCAGGCGAACCCGGACGAAAACCTGACCGGTCCCGCCTACATGAACCGCGGCGCGCAGAACCACATCGTCTCGCTCTTCGGTTCGGAGGCCAGTATGTGCACGGTAGCGCCGCCGGGGCAGAGCGGCTTCATCGCTCCCGACGGCACCAAGTCCGAGCACTACGCGGACCAGCTGCAGATGTATGCGGATTTCGAATGCAAGACCGAAAACCTGTACCCGCAGCAGCTCGAAGCGAACCTGGAAAGCACCACGGTCCTGAAATAGCACAGCAGGAAGAACGACGGCGGCAGGTCACCCACATGGCCTGCCGCCTTCTGCTCCGGAGGCAAGCAGGAACCGAGCTCGGGATCAGTGTTTATCACCCGGCTAATCTGCGCCGCACCGGGGGAGTAGACGATGGATAAATCCCGCGTGTCGTTCAGCGACGCACTCAGGCCGATGCGGAGCTTCCCGTCCTGGGAATAAGGGACTCGGTCTTTATCGCAGGCCAAGTAGGTCTGCTCATGTGCAAGAGCGAAAGGCCAGCTGACCTGTTGGGCGAGATTAACATCGGAATCGATTCGCTCTGGAATCGATCCTTCGCGGATCAGGTTCTTCGATGACCTCAGTAATCCGCACCGATTGTTATCCACGAGACATCAAGGCATGGCGGTTTTCAAGGAGGTATACGTGGGCGGTTCGAGGAGCCACGACCAGTTCGAACCACTACCCAGGTCCGGTTTGTGGGCGATCTCCGCTTTGAAATCGACGCCGTGGCTTCTTTGTTGAAAAATGACCACTCGGGTCGTCTAAATAAAACCTGCAGGGGACCTGGCCGCGGCTCAGCGACATGGTTGCTGGCTGGAACCCCCGAGGTGTCATTATCGAGGCTGATGGCACCGCAGCAGGGAAGAAAAGGTACCTGGGCGGTCAAAACGAGGAGCAGAGACTTCTTCCGTCTTATCCGCAATTGAAAGAAGAGCTTAGTTATGAAGATAGCAATTATCGGCGCCGGAGCGATGGGGCAGCTTTTCGGGGCTCGACTCATCGACGCAGGGGAGCAGGTTGTATTCCTCGATGTCTCCCCCTCAACTGTTGATGCTCTCAACAGCCATGGAATCATAGTCAAGACGCCCACAAGGCAGATCATTGTTCCCGCGAGAGCAGCGCGACCTGAGGACCTGACGACGAAAGTCGATCTCGCAGTGGTGTTTACCAAGGGGTTCCACACCTCTGCCGCCGTTGAGGCCGCCCGACATCTTTTCCACCGCACCACGATCGGGTTAACGCTCCAGAACGGTTTGGGCAATGAGAAGGTACTTCTAGCAGAGTTCGGGCCGGAACGGACACTGGCCGGAATAACCGATTATCCCGCAGATCGGTTAGGAGATACCGTCGTCGAATCCGCAGACTCCGGATACGTAATATTGGGAGACGCGATGCCCCGAGATGAGATTTCAACAGCGGCTGAAAAGGTGACCGATATGTTTACTGCAGCCGGGTTGAACACTACGTTGCACCACAATGTGCAGGTACCTGTGTGGGAGAAGTTAATCTTCAACACGGTACTGAACACTATCGGTGGTGCTACCGGACTGACGGTTGGTCAAAGTGGAACAGTGGAATCCGCCCGTCGTCTAGCAGATGCCATCGTGAAGGAGTCCCTAGAAGTTGCACGCGCCCTCGGAATCGAGGTCTCCGACGAACGGATCCGGGCCTCGTTGGAGAGGGCGGTCAGCGGCCATAGCGAGCATAAAACCTCAATGACGGTTGATGTCGAGGCGGGACGACAAACGGAGATAGAGACAATCGGTGGCGCGGTGGAGGCGGCAGCTCATACTGTGGGTATGTCCACTCCGGTTTTATCCGCCCTCTGCAATGTCATACGATCACGCGCGGATTCCTGAGGTTATCTTTGAGTTGACGCTGATAATGGGAGTGCGGGACGGAATCATCAGGAATGACCCATTAGTGGACTGGCCATGGGTCTGCCGTGTGCTTTGCACGTGACTTGTCTTGCGGTCTGGTTCCAGCCCCGTAGCGCGATCCGGAGTTCGGTCATGGTCTTATAGGAGCGTGACCGTCTACCGCGATCACTCCGGCAGGTGGGCCCACCCCGTTATTTATTCAGTCCCCGAAGGCCGGGGATATGGTCACTGGACCCGGTATGACTTTCTCGCCCTGTTATTGATGATGCGAATCTTCGATATCTGTCAAGCGACCTGCGGAGGCGTGACTCGTTTTCCCGGACGAGGCGGGGATGGGATGGGATTTACGCCGGCGCGGGCGGCGAACGCGGCCTCGGAACGGACCCGGCCCGGGTGGGACCATGCGGTGTAGACCGCTGTTGCGGTGACCGGGGCGACCCAGGTCTCTTCCAGCAAGGCTGCTGCGCAGCTGGCGGCCAGGAGCTCGGTGGTATGTGTCTCGTTGTCCTTGAGTTCTGCGTCGAGGGCCATGATGCGCTTGGCGAGACGGACCGCCTCCGCGCGGGCGGTCGCTTTGGCCAGCTCCTCTTCACGTCTGCGCCAGTGGAAGATCTCCATGATCTGGCTGTCCGTTAAGGAACTGCGGGCGGCGACGCCCATTTCGACGCTGCGCAGGAGGGCCATGAGGGCGTTGACCTTTGCGGTGCGCTCCACCGTCATCTGTTCCCTGGCGGCCACGAGGACGCGCAATGCGGCCCGTAAGCCATCGTCCTGGCGAGGGATGCGTAGCTGGGATTCCTCGAGCGGCAGGGCTGCAGCAGCGATCGCGGCCGCGTCCAGCGGATCAGATTTCCCGGCACCGCGCTGGGCCGTCGCGTATGCCCTGACCCTGGGTTCCTCCACGGCCCGGTAGCCGGATCGTATGACGATGCCGGCCAGCAGCGCGCCGTAGCTGCAGGCCCCTTCGATGAACCAGAGGGCTCCGAGGCCGCCTCCCGTGCGGCGCGCTGCCCACGCGATCGCACCGGATCTGCCTGCGTGCGTGTTCGGAAACCGTTCGTTGCCCAGATGCTCGCCCTTGGCCGTATGCACAGCATAGGTGTGGGTGCGGGCGTGTGTGTCCTCGCCGATGACGAAGGGGCGGTTGCGGGCGACAGTGGTCATCGTGATCCGGGATTCCTTCCTCGCGAACGGGTAGATCCTTTTGGCCGCGGTACGGCCGGAGTCACCGGGCGGAGGTCACTCCGAGGCACTCCTGTGATGGGCCACAGTCCCGAATCAGGGCTTGGCATTCTTCTGATCAAGCCGTCAGTGTGGGCCGAGCAGGGGCCGGCCGCATCCCCAAAACCGGTCAATTCGGATCCAAGGCCCTCCAACGGGCGGGCTACGGGTGTTCGACAGGCCGCTGCCGGAGGACGAAGCCAGGCGGGAACTGTTCAGCGGGCTTCAGTAGCACGGCAAAGTACTCATGATCGTGGATCAGCCGAATACAATCGGAGCTTCCGGTCGCTGTGACCCGGGACTGCGGCTGTCATGTCGCCTGTCTGCCCGGCCTGGAGATGCGTAAGGCAGCGGATCTGTATCCGGGGAAGTCGAAGACCGACGCCCGGGACGCGTTCGTCATCGCCGAGACGGCACGGTCGATGCCGCACACCCTGCGTGCGGTGGACCGGACAGCGAGGTCCTCTCCGCATTGAAGGTGCTCCCCGGCTTTGACGCGGACCTGACCCATGAATGCACCCGGGCGATAAACCACCCCCGGTTCGTGGACACGGTCACCTAACCTACGGTTTGGTTTCCAGTCGTGGTCGCTAGCCGAGCCTTCATGGAAGGCTCGTCGCTATGCCTTACCAGCATGACTTCAGTGCACGAGCGATCGCTCTCGTGCGCGAGGGCCGCCAGATCAAGCAGACCGCGGCTGATCTCGGTATCCACTCGGTCAAGCTCCCTTCTCGGCTACGCTAGGACGATATCGGCCATGGCCGCAGGCCTGGGCGAAGCACTCGGGAATCGGCTGAGCTCCGTGCGGCCCGTGACCGCATCCGCCAGCTTGAGCAAGAGATCGCGGTCCTTCGCCGCGCCGCCTGCCGGCTCGATGAGGAGGACGGAGTCTCCCGCCAGGGCTACTGCTTGGAGAGGAATTCGGTACTCCTACTTGAGGGCTTTGACCGGCCGCCTCAGCTAGCGATCACCGGTGGGCCGTGCCTGCAGTTACGGTGGGCCAATCACTGGTGTCATGAAAGGGTCTAGATCCGATAAGTGCCTTTCAATGGACATGCCCTATCCAAGAAGAGGCTCACCCGTGGACTCCGATTCCTTCAATTTGAAACCTGCCGCCTGCACATGATCAGTGAAGTTGTTGCCTGGTTTCCGCGGGAGCTAGGGATTAACGAGTGAGGGGAGCCAGAGCGTGATTTCCGGAACGAAGTACAGCAATGCCAGCATCGCGATATCCACGAGCACCAGCGGCAGGACCCCGCGGAACACCTGCTCCACCTTGATTCCGGACGTTCCCGAAACCACGAAGCAGAGGATGCCCACAGGAGGAGTCACCATGCCGATCTCGATCAGTTTGACGATTAAAATCGCCAGCCAGACGCCGTCAAAGCCGAGGGACATCGCCACCGGGTACAGAATCGGGACGGTGATGACCAGGATGGACAGCGACTCCAGGAACATGCCTAGCGGGATCAGCATCAGCAGCAGGACCCCCATTGTCACGACCGGGCTGACCTCAAGGGTCTTCACTGCATCAGTGATCGCCTGCGGTATCCGTGCCGAGATGAAGAACATCGAGAGTATGGTCGAGCCCACCACGACGGCAAAGACCATGCTAGTCGTTGCCGCGCTCTCCTTGAGCGCGTCCTTGATTCCTTCAAAGATGGAACGCGTTGATTCCCGCCGGAGTTCAAATATGAGCATCAGCAGTGCGGCGAAAGCGCCCATGGCCGCCGATTCCGTGGGCGTAAAAATGCCCGAGTAGATACCGCCGAGGACGATGAGGAACAGAATGAGGACACGGACGAATCCGCGCATCGGCAGGTCCCGGAAACTCGCCGGATGGACCGCAGGAATAGGTGCGCCGCGTTCCGCGAACGCGGCCATCCGTGTGACGTTGGCGGAACCGGACGAACCGGACGAACCGGACGACGCCTCCGCCAGAGCGGAGCTCATGCTTTGTTCGCGCTGCGGTCGGATGGTCCGCTTGGCGCGGACGATGATGTAGATGCTGAAGGCAACGGCGGAGAGTATTCCGGGGACGATCCCGGCGGCCAGTACGGCGGCAACTGATTCGCCGGTCATGATGGCGTACAGGACCAGCATCACGCTCGGCGGGATTAGCACTCCCAGGGTTCCCGCCATGGCGACGACGCCAGCTGCCAGGGACTCGGGATAGCCGAAGCGCTTCATCTCCGTAATGGACAGCTTTGACATTGTGGCGCTGGTGCCGATGCTGGAGCCGGAAACCGCGGCAAAACCTGCACACGCCATCACGGTAGCGACGCCCAGGCCGCCGGGGATCCGGCGGCAGGCGTAATTGGCCACTGCATATACTTGCTCGGCGATTTTTGCCTTGACCGCAAACAAGCCCATCAGGATGAACATGGGGATGATAGTCAGGGTGAAACTTGAGGTGACGGAGAACGGTACAGAGCCGAGGATGTTGGTCGTGTAGTCGAACCCCTGCAGCAGCAATAGACCGGCGGCGCCTGACAGGCCAAGGGCGAAGGCTATCGGCATCTCCGAGACGAGCAGCAAGACCAGTAGCGCCAGGGTCAGTGTAACGATGGCCCAAATTTCCATTAAATGACTCCTAGAGGCTTTAGCCGTCGGTCGACCAAAGTTAGATATCGATTGAGGTGCTCTTGTATCCCAAGACATGTTGGCCCCGCAGCAGGCGGAAACAATTTGTTACCGCCACGATCAACAGTGCGGTAAAGCCGACCACGATGGCGCAACGGGAGGGCCAGAGCAGCCATTCGACCAATCCGAAGCGGGTTTCACCCGAGCTGACGGAGTCGACAGCCCGCGAGCCCGTGGCCCAGATCAGCCATACCAGGGTCAGAGACATCAGGATCCAGCTGACTGCCCGTGTCCAGTGTGCCAGTCGGTCCGGAAGCCGGTTAGTCAGCAGGTTTACGGCAATATGGCCGTTAGTGGCTCCGGTGTACGCCAGCCCAAAGAATATTGCGAACACCAGAGACGTTTCGGCCATCTCCAGCAGGCCGGGGACACTGTTGTTTGTCAGGTTGCGGACAACGACGTCGGTGAGCACTGTGAACATCAGGATGACAGTGCTCAGCGTGGCGATCACGGCCATGAACGCAGCCATTCGATTGACGAAAGTTTCCATAGACAGCCCCAGACAGGAAGGTTTCCCCCGCCGTCGCTTCCCGGCGGCGGGGGAAAGGAATCGGATTACTTTTCGGTGAAGCGCTGCACGCACTCGACGACGGGATCGAGCTTGTCGTCGGATTCGTAATCGCTCAGCAGCTTCTTGTACCCCTTGAGATACCCCTCGGCGTCTTCGAGACCCTTGGACGTGGCTTTTTCGATCCAGGCTTCCTGTACCCGGCCGCCGAGCAGTTCTTCCCACTCGGCAGTGGCTTTGTCAGACCAGGCGGTCATGGTCTCCACATTCGGGGAGTCGAGCATCTGCTGGCACTGCTGATCGGTGCCTTCGGAGAAGGCTTCCATCGCGGCACCGGAATTGAGTTCTTCCATGACCTCGTCAACCGTGCTGCGGATGTCATCCGGTAGGCCTTCGTAAACGTCCTGATTGAACCACATGGCAAAGGTGTTGTAGTGGCCGTAACCGGGATCGGTCCAGTTGGGCAGGAGTTCCATAAACTTGTAGTTGACCGGGCCGTCGATCGCCACTGCGACCGAATCCGCCACACCCCGCTGGATACCTTCATAGGTCTCGGCAATGGTCAGGGCAACGATATTACCGCCTGCCGCTTCAATGGCAGTCTGCACGCCCGTGCCTGATGCCCGCACCTGCAGACCTTCAATATCTTCGATACCTTCGACCGGCTCCTCGGCGCCGAACAGCAGACGTCCATTGGGCCACATGGACGCCAGCTTCAGTCCGAGCTCATCATAATTCGCCTGCACGCCCTCGTGCTCGTTATGCGCGGTCCACAGCGCTTGGGTGACGGCGCTGCCGCTCTGCCCGATGAACGGAATCTCCACGACCGCCGAGTCGGGGAAAAGGTCCGGGGTGTAGGCGGGGATGGAGACGCCGACGTCGGCACGGCCATCCTGGACACAGACCACGATCTCTGGCGCGGCACACAGCGCCTCCGGCGGCATGACGTCGAAGGTGAGCCGGCCGTCTGTCCTGGCTTCGACTTCCTTGACAAACCAGTCCTGCACCAGGGCATTCGGAGTGCCCTCAACTGCCATGGTGGAGACGGACAATTCAATCTGTTCCTCGCCGGAGGCTCCGGGTCCGGAGCCGCCATTGCCGCAGGCAGTCAGGGCCAGTACCCCTGCGAGGACAACGGCGGAGGCGAGCGCCGGCCGGCTGTAGCGCGAATGCGATGACCGGCCCTGGGCCGGCTTTTTGTTGGGAAAAGTCACAATAAAATCTTTCCTCTAGATGGGATGAATGGGACCAGCACTGGAGGGCGGGGGATCTTGCGGTTCAAGCTCGCCGTGCTCAGCGCTATGAAATATCTGTGAATCGTTGGTACCCGGAAGCTCGGCGATTGCGTTCTCCTTGGCCGCTGCGCGGAAACGCGACGAGCCCCGCCCTCTTGTCTGCCGTCTCGGCCGCGAGATCGACCGTTTCCACCGCGGTAGCCTCGGCATCGAGCCAAGCGGGTTCAGCTTGTACAGTGGCGACTCGGACGGTCATGTGTTCTCCAATAGACGTGGGCTGCGACGCGCATCACGCTGTTCTGGGCAGCGAGATCGACTATAGGGCGTCAAAGATCAATCAAGCAACTAAATATTTTTTCTGATGACTATAGACACAATCGATGAGCCTCAAACATCGCCTCGAATGCGCGCGGCATGGACACCCGCGAACGCCGTTCGAGGAAGCCGAACCGCGGGCCGAGCGGGACAAGCTTGTCAATGACGCGCTGGAGGCGGTAGGACCGTGCCACGTGCGGCAGTCCTACCCCTGGCAGCACTCCGGCGGCATGGATGGAGCAGCGCGTGGCGATCGCCCGCGCCGTGGCATACCGGCTCATTGAAGGAGATCGTCGAAAGCTGGGCGGTCGGGGAGATCCGCAGGATCAGATCCTCCTTCGGCGCCCCATTCCCGGAAGACGACCCAAGCCGCTGCAAGCCGGGCGGCAGCGCGTTACTGGGTCAGGGCATCTACCCTGACCCTCAGCCATATGTTCCTGGGCCAGCCCTCGAGCATCACGCGGGAAACGGGATAGATGTGAGTGGGAAACTTTACGCTCAACTATCGCGACGGAAGCTTTGCTCAAGGCACCAGCTCCAGGACTAACTTCCTGGATCACAGGCAACGCACGTCGTGTGCAAGCAGGCTTTCAGCGAGCAGGTCCCGAGATATCCGTCCTCCCAAGGACTGGTAGGGGTCACAACAGGAATGTCACCGGCGCAAGCCCGTTGACGCCTTCGTGGGGGTACGCGCGGTACGTCGAATTACTCGTGCCATGATTCTCGTTTGATTTTTTGAATCCGTTGATCTGGTCTGTCTATGTATCGGACTGCTGGGCTATACGGCCGCAACGAAAGGGGAAAAACAACTATTGGCGACCGTATGGCCCAACCCTATGTGCTTGGGTCTGACAAACGGTCGCGGGCGATTGTCTCCCCGCGACCGTGGCGTAGACGACCTTCCGCCTCGAAAGCAGGGTTCTGGGAGATCGATTTCGCCGACCCGGACCGGCGCTTGCTCCGTCGCCCCCAGACGGAAGGTTGGCGCCTCCGTGCACTCGCTCAGTCGTGTTTCATGTCGAATATAGAGAGAAGGCCGGATGTCACCACATGGCCCTCATCGCGGTGGCATCCGGCCGCCCGGGTTTCAGGTTTAGTTCAATTGTGTTGCCTTTTCGCTGTCCTCGGGGAAACCCTCGAAGTAGGACTTGCGCAGGAGGAGGAGCGCAGTAATTGAGAGGAGTACGAAAAGCATCAGGTAGATCGAAATCGAGAACGGTGTCCCGGTCGTCTGAAGGAGCCACTCGGAGATCGCGGGAGCAAAGCCGCCGCCGACGATGCCGCCCACAGCGTAGGGCAGCGAAGCAGCGGTGTATCGGATGCGTGCGGGAAAGAGTTCCGCGAACATGGCGCTTTGCGGCCCGTAGGAGACGCCCAGCGATATGGCCAGAACGAAAACACCGGCGGCAAAAGCCCAGAGGGACCGGGTGTTGATCAGAAGGAATAGCGGGACAGCCCAGACTCCCATGAGCATGTATCCGGCGATCATCGTTTTTTTGCGCCCGAAGCGGTCGGACCAGATGCCGCCGAGAACGGTAAATGCGATCCATACAACGGCTGAGAGCATCAGGATGAGCAGGATCGGACCGGCATCCATCTCGAGCGAGTTCGAGGTGTAAGAGAGCAGGTATCCGATGAGCAGGTATCCGGCGAGGATGTTTGCGATGAAGGACGCGCCGGCCAGGAACATGTGCCATGAGTAGCTCTTGAAGGCCTCCTTGAGCGGGACACGCACTTCTTCGTGCTGCTGCTTGATCTCGGCGAAGGCGGGGGTCTCGGAGATCGATGTCCGAATCTTCAGACCGACGAGGACGAGGACTACGCTGATGAAAAACGGTACCCGCCAGCCCCAGGTTTCAAATTGTTCGGGCGTGGTCAGGCTTTGCACGAGGAAGAAGGTTCCCGTGGACAGGACAAGGCCTGCGGGGGTGCCGATCTGGGAGAACACCCCGTAGAAGCCCCGCTTGGCTCGGGGAGCGTATTCGATCGACATGAGGGCTGCGCCGCCCCACTCGCCGCCGGTGCTCAGACCTTGGAGGAACCGGAAGATGACCAGGAGGACGGGTGCGGCAAGGCCGATCTGATCGTAGGTCGGCAGAAGACCTATTCCGAGGCTTGCTACGCCCATGACGGCCAAGGTGCCGATGAGCGTGGCTTTGCGGCCGTACCGGTCGCCGAAGTGACCGGCCACCACACCGCCTAACGGGCTCGCGATAAAGCTGGCGGCAACTGAGCCAAGCGAGACGATAAGGGCATTGGGCCCCAGGGCACCGAAATACTGGCTGCTAAAGATCAGCCCAGCGGCCGAGATATAGGCGAAAGACAAATACCATTCGATCGTCGATCCGATCCCGCTGGCGAAGCGGACTTTGAAAAGGTCAGCGCGGCTGGGCGCCGTTTGCTGGTCGTAGCTCATGGTCTTCCTTTTATCGAGTCAGGGAGTGTTCTGATAGTTGGCTGCGGGCTCAACCCGGCTTGGCGCACTGCGGACTTGGTACTGAAGAAGTTATGTCTCGGAGTCCGGGTCCTCTGGGTGAGGCCGGGCCGGCGATTCCTCGATCGAGTGCGGTCCAAGGGACGGGTTGTTCAGTTGTGGGAGCATTCTGCATTGCGAATCCTCCCTGGCTCGCTTGATTCCGGCACTCAGCGGGTGCAGCGTGATTACGGGCTTACACTGTGGTGGTTTCCCTGCTGCGCGCTGGTGGGTCATCATGCCGGCGCCCTTTTGCCCTTAATCGAAGGTAAGGCCGCGAAGGGTATAGGTCCAATCAAACTTTCACATCATATAAATAGAATCTATCTATTGCCTACCTCGTGGCCAGGTGATGGATCTGTTCCGGCAGCCCAGTAGGTGTGGCGCGTCGCGCCGCAGGGCAGGAGAGCCGGCCTGCATTTCGGCCACTCCTGGACTCGGACGACGACGACGCATGCGCTCTTGAGGCCAAGTTTTACTTCAATGCGTTGGCGATCATTTCTCGGAACCAGGTGCGGGCCGGTGATACTGGCGCTGCTCCGTTCCAGTACAGGGAGACATTGAACGCTGGCATGTGGAAGGGAAGTTCGCGGAAAGTCACGGGCTGCTGGGCTGCGAAGCGTTCGGCGACGTGCAAAGGGACGATGGCGGCGTAGTCATTGCCGGCCACTATTTCGGGGAGCACGGAAAAGTGGTGGAGGCGGAGGGCAACGCGCCGTTTGATCTGCATTGATTCAAGCACGCGGTCGGCTTGATAGTGTCCGGACGACCGGTCGATGGCGATGTGGGGCAGGCCTGCAAATTCGTCAAGGGTCAGTGATTCGGATGAGCTTGTGTAGCTTTGAGGCAGAACACAGACGTACCGCTCGTCGTAGAGAATCACGTGGTGTTCGGCTCCTTCGATGGGCACGCTGGCGACTGCGGCGTCGATTTCGCCAAGCGTCAGCCACTCGGACACCGAGTCGATCTGCATGGGAATGATTTCCAGCGTTGCGTTGGGGGCCTCGCTTCCGAAGGCGCGAAGGATGGGCGGCAGGAAAGTGAGTTCCCCGAGATCGCTTAGGCACAATCGGAACTCCTGCTCTGTGGAGGCAGGGTCGAAGGTTCGTCCGGTTTCAACCGTCGCGTCAATGACGGCTATTGCCGGCTTGATCGTTTCAAAAAGTTCCGTTGCCCGCCGCGTGGGGGTCATTCCCTCGGGGGAGCGGATAAACAATGGATCGGCGAGTTGTTTGCGCAATTTTCCAAGGGCATAGCTGACGGACGGCTGTGTGACGGACAGCTCGGTAGCTGCACGAGTCAGGCTTCCGGTTTCGTAGATAGTCATGAACGCGCGGAGGAGGTTGAGATCCATTCCTGTCATATCCTCAGCATAAGGTGCATCAATGCGGTCGGGCGCCTTTATTAGGAGCTTGAACAGGCGGCAGACAGCGACTGCTTCGTCGGCGCCAGTTCCCGCTGAATGCTTACGTGGCTCTACGCGGAAGTGATCTTCTCTCCGCCAGTAACTCCCTCGCGATCCACGAGGCCTGGACTCTGAGAGGCGCTACCGCTGCCCTTTCCGCCATCTAACCGTCTGTGGGCGCCGCGCTGCCTAAATTAGCGCTGCGGAGGTTGTGGACTGCCTGGGCTGCGGCTGTTTCGACTGATTTGGCGGCCTGCGTCAGGCCCTCGTTTTCTGTCTGGGAGACCGCCTCCAGTGCGGAGACCACGCGGTCATCCTCGAACCGTGTTGGGAGGGAGATGAAGCTGTCGGGGAGGCTGCTGACGCTGCCGGTCCAGATAGTAGCCGGATGTATATGTCCTGCTGCCATCGCTTTTACGATCTGGGCGACGCCCAGAGGCGTTGTCCAGCCGCTGCTGCGGCCGGGTTTGAGGGCTGACCACCGGGAGAACCAGCCGGTGATGTCCGTGGTGATCCGGGCTCGCTGGTCGGAGTCAAGGTTCAGGGGCTTTCCATCCTGAGTGAGGGCACTGAACAGCGGGACTTGCCCGTCACCGTGTTCGCCGAGGACGAGCCCGTCAACGCGTTCCGGCGCTACACCGAGTTCCCGGCCTACGGCTGCACGGAAGCGGATGGAGTCGTTGAGGCTGTAGCCGATGATGCGGTCCGGGCTGATTCCGGAGAGCTGTCTCAGGGCATCGGCAAGAACGTCGACCGGGTTGGAGAGCAGCATGACTATGCCGCGTTCTCCGGCCAACCGTTCGATGTTGGGGAGGAGGAGCTGCATTAGTTTGAGATTGGCCGTAAGGAAGTCCCGGCGGTCGCCGTCGGGAGTTTCAGGTGCTGATGCCGCCACGATGACGAGGTCAACGGAAGTTCCATCTGCGGGCGGTCCGACGACGAGCCTGGTGCGGGTGTTGCCGGCGAGGATCTGCGCTTCGGTAATGTCGATAGCGTGGGCGTGCAGGACGTTGTCCCGCAGGTCTGTCATGTACACCGTGTCGGTGATTGCTTCCACGGCAAGACGTTCGACGACGCCGGAACCGATGAGACCGGCGGCACCGATGACGGCAACACTAGCGGGCCAGGTACTTGTGCGTTCGGCCTTGTTACCACGGTTATGTTCAATCATGATGCTTTCCTGTCATCGATGGGCCATCCGCGTGGCGGGGCCGTGCAATGCGGCGCCGGCAGGTGCGGGTCGCTAACGTCTGGCGAGGGAGGGATTCCAGGCAGTAAAGGCATCTCCCGCCACCACGCAGGTATGGCCGCTGGTGATTGTGTTCAGGTCGTAGAGATTTCGAGGTTAGGGAGTTTGCTGGGCGGCGTGACTTGTGCAATGAGTGGCTCCAATGTTGCCACGAGTGTTAGAAGGCCTTCGTCAGTGTCGGCGGCAGACGAGAATTCCATGCCGACGGGAAGGCCGGACGCCGTGCCTGTGCCGACGGGGACGGAAACGCCGGGTAAACCGAGGACTCCACCGAGGTCGGAGTGCCGGATAAGAGTGGGAAACGTTGGAACCATTCGGCCATTCACTTCCATCCGCAGGCCCTGGTCCACGGGTGGCGCCACGACAGGGACCGTGGGAAACATCAGGGCCTTTACACCTGACTCGTCCAAGCGCCGCCGCAGCTCCTCACGGAGCCGCTGCCGGGTCTGGAGCGCAGCCTGATATTCGTCCTGATTCACGGAGCACAGACCCGATACCAGAAGGTGCCTGACGTCGGTACTGGCAACGGTTCGGACCAGTTCCTGCAGTGTCGGACCATTGCGGGAGCGGAGGTAGTGTTCGAGATTATCCGCTGC
>NZ_JAPSHV010000188.1 GCF_031179385.1 Arthrobacter sp.
CAGGCTTGTGGTGGAGCCGTCCGGTGCAGTCGCTACCGCAGCCTGGATGCACGACCTCGTTTCCAGCCAGAACGACGGCGGCACGGTGGCCGCCGTCGTCTCCGGCGGATCGGTTGATCCCGCCCTTTTGGCGAAGGTGCTGCAGCAGTCCGGCTAGAGCCGCTCCAGGAAGTCAGTGAGCACTTCCACCCACTGCTGCCGTGCGGCGTCGTTCGCCTCGGGTGTGGGAAGCCCCATCTGCGTCGCAACGATTGACGCGGTGCCGTTCTTCTTCAACTCGCTGGTAACGACTACAGACGAACCGTCCGCAGCCTTGGCGCGCCAGGTCATCCGGCGGTCGGTTCCGCTGACCCGTGCAGCTTCAGCCAGAAGCTCCTGCACAGGGGAACTGGTGGATGCGAAATCCGACCACCGGGCCATCAGCTCCTCGAGCCCGAGCGCGGTGGACCTGCTCACACTCAGCTGAAAGGTGCCGTCGGAACGTTGGCCGGGGATGCGCCGCCCGATGTGATGCTCGTAGGCGACCGCAACCGATTGGGCCCACCAGCCGGCCTGATCCATGGTGCCCTCAAGCTCCTGGTGCACCTTGACGCGATGTCCTTATGGCTCAAGCCAGCCGCAGCGGAGGCGTCCATGAATGCAAGCCAGGTCTCCCACGATCGGTTGGTAGCGCGCTCAATCGGTGCAATTCTGGAATTCGTTGCCATTCCGAAATCCTTCCACGCGCCACCGACTATTCCGCCACCCGCGCGAGGAACTTGCGGATCCGGAGGTTGAGTTCCTCTATCTGACGCTTCACGACGACGGCGGGATCAGGGTTGATTTCGTTCGCCGGCGGTGCTTTCCGTACGTTCGCAGAACAGATGAAGTCAGCACAGATGAGGGTGCCTACGGTGTTTCCATTACGGCCGGCCTGGCCGGCACGCTTCGCAACCCAGAGGAATACGTCTTCCTTTGAGAAGACGTCGCGGCACATCTCGCAGAGAACCGACCGGTTCTTCTTCGCTCCGCCTTCGGGTGCGCGCAAGAGGATGCCGGTGAGTCCGCGTTCCGTCGGAAGAACGAGATACGCACGAAGCGGCATCTTCTCGTCTCGCCACCCGAGGAAGTCGAGGTTGTTCCAGTCGAGCGTTTCAAAGTGCGGCGGGAGGTTGAGCTTGGCCGTTTCGGATCGGGAGGCGTTGATGAATGATGACCGGATCTCGCGGTCGCTGATGGGGTGCATGAGGGATCGCCTTTGCAGGAAGGTAGTGAAAGAGGGCATGTAGGTGCAGCCCTCGACCCCCGAACAGTCAAGCAGGGGGAGGGCCTAGAAGCCTCCCTCACAGCAGGCCGAAGCGGCCGCCTCGCTTTCCGTGGCAGCGCAGACCGTGATGGTGAGCAGCATGTCCATTCCCCTAGATCGGTTGTTCCTGCCGTTGCATTCTCGCAAAGGGCGCCGCGGTGAACCAAGTCCGAACAAAACTCCGGCAGGGTATTGCACATCACATTCCGCGGCCGTAGAGTTTGTCGAAGCGTTTCGCTAAACGTTTCGACAACCGCGGAACAGTTCCTTTTGCTCTCCCGCAATCCGACATAGGAGTCCTGATGGCCAACATCCACGACGTCGCCCGCGTCGCCGGCGTGTCCATCAGTACCGTGTCCTACGCTCTCAGCGGCAAGCGGACCGTCAGTGAAGATGCACGACGACGGATTGTCGATGCCGTACAGGAACTCGGATATCTGCCCAACGCAGCAGGCCGCATGTTGGCCGGCGCACGCACCCGGATCCTCGCCCTGAGTGCTCCGTTGCGCGTCGACACCTACGCACCCGCACATATGGCGTTCGTCTTGGCGGTCGCAACTGCCGCCCGTCGCTATGACTATGACATTCTGCTGCTCACCGAAGATGAGGCAACGAATGGTCTTCGGCGTGTAACGTCCAGCCGTCTCGTCGACGGAGTCATCCTCCTCGACGTTTCCATGGATGATGAGCGCCTCGCGCTGGTGCGGGACCTAGCGGTTCCGTCCGTCGTCGTCGGCGTTCCGGGAGAGGCCAGCGGCCTTACCTGCGTGGATCTCGATTTCGCCGCCGCAGCGCGGCTGTCCATCGACCAGCTCGTTGCTGCCGGACACCGGTCGATCGCCCTTCTCGGCCACCCGCAAGCCGCCTACGAACGCGGCTCAAACTTCCCGCACCGGTTCCGCAATGCATTCGTCGAGTACGCATCCGAACGCGGTCTGCAGAGCACCTTCGCCATGCCTGGCAGCAGTGACGCAGACGTGCGCCGGGCCGTCGACGAGGTACTCGATCCGAAGGCGGGGGTAAGCGCCGTCGTCATGCACTGCGAAGAGTCCATCCAGTCGCGGGCGCTGACGTACATCGCGGACAGCGGCCGTTCGATCCCTGGCGACCTGTCCATCATTTCAGCCTGCTCCAGCTTTGACACCTCGTCCTTCCACCCCGCGCTCGATGTCATTCCGCTCGTCGCCGCAGACTCCTGCGACCGCGCGGTGGCTCTGGTGATGGACGCTCTCGACGGCGCACCCGAACCACACGTGGAACTCGTCGCACCGCGCTACATCTCCCGCGGCTCGATCGCTGAGCCCACACACCCCGCCATCTCAGCGCTGAACTAGACCGTTCCCGCTGCCCCTGAAGGAGGCCTGCTCCATGCCAGTTAGCGAAACGTTTCGACAGCCGAATCAACTCGTGTACGGAGGCGACTACAACCCCGAACAGTGGCCTGAGTCGGTGTGGCTTGAAGACGTCCGGCTCATGCGTGAAGCCCATGTAAACCGCGTGACCATCGGGGTTTTCTCCTGGTCCTCGATCGAACCACGCGAAGGCGACTATGAGTTCGGATGGCTGGACCGCATCATGGACCTGATGGCGGAGAACGGCATCGGCGTCGTTCTCGCCACCCCTACTGCCTCGCCGCCGCCATGGTTCTCGCTGGCGCACCCTGAAGCACTCCCCGTCACGGCGGATGGAGTTCGGTTGATCCACGGCAGCCGCGACACCTACAACCCCGCCGCACCCGCTTACCGGAAGGCTGCCAGACGGGTGACTTCAGCCCTTGCTGAGCGGTACTCCTCCCACCCGGCACTGACGATGTGGCACCTCCACAACGAGTACGGAACCGTGTCCTATGGACCGGAAACCGATACAGCTTTCCGGGAATGGCTCCGCGGCAAGTACGGCAGTCTTGCGCAGCTGAACACAACATGGAATACGGCGTTCTGGTCCCAGCGCTACGGCGAATGGGACGAAATCTTCGCTCCTCAGGCAACCCAGTACCTGCCGAACCCCTCACACTTGCTCGACTTCAAGCGATTCTCCGCCGACCTGTTGCGGGACTGCCTCCGTGAGCAGGTTGAGATTGTGCGAAGCGTCCGCGCGGACGTCCCCGTCACCACCAACTTCATGCTTCCGAGCTGGAACCACTACGACCAGTGGGATTTCGCTGCCGAGATCGACGACGTCTCCGTCGACCACTACCCGGATACAA
>NZ_JAPSHV010000077.1 GCF_031179385.1 Arthrobacter sp.
ACGCGCAAGGAGGCAGTGATCACCTTCAAACCGGTGAACCATCTCCCCGAGGGCTTCACCGGCGTCGACTCGCCTACCCGGTTGCGGATCGGGTTCGGGCCGGACACCCTTGCGCTGGACATCGATGTGAATGGTCCCGGTGACGTGTTTTGTCTGGATCGCGCAACGTTGCAGGCGGAGCTGAATGCCTCGGAACTCCTCCCCTACGGCGAAGTTCTTGACGGCGTTTTGTCCGGAGACCCCACCCTGTCTGTTCGCGGTGACACTGCGGAAGATTGCTGGCGCATTGTGGAGCCCGTGCTGGAAGCATGGAAACGGAACGACGTGCCAATGGACGAGTACGCGGCCGGATCGGCGGGACCGTCGAACTGGTGATGTCGTCAATCGTCAGACAGTAAATGGTCAAACGGGGTCAATGGTCAAAACGAAGGACGGGCCACGTGTAAACCACGTGGCCCGTCCCTGAGTTCATAGCCTTAGAGCGCCGCGTCCCCGCGCTCACCCGTCCGTACACGGACGGCGTCCTCGACGGGAAGAACCCACACCTTGCCGTCACCTGCACGGCCCGTGTTGGCAGTGGAGACGAGCACATCGACGATGTCGGTGACCGCCGCGTCCGCCACCAGAACCTCGACCCTGGCTTTCTGGAGGAGATCGACTGTGTATTCGGCGCCCCGGTAGACCTCAGTGTGTCCACGCTGGCGACCGTAACCGCTCGCCTGGCTGACGGTGAGTCCTTGAACCCCGTAGTTCTCGAGGGCTCCCCTAACGTTGTCCAGCTTGTCGGGACGAACAATGGCTGTAACGAGCTTCATGAGTTCACCTTCTGCTGTGCCGTTTCGGCTGCGGGTGCCTGGGCGGACTGGTGGAATGGTTGGAACTGGCCTCCGACTCCCAGCCCGCCGAATTCGTAGGCGGTTTCTGCGTGCTCGGACAGGTCAACACCGGATACCTCGTTGTCGGGGGTGACGCGGAAACCGATGGTCTTGTGGATCGCGAGGCCGATCAGGGCCGTCATCACCGCGGAGAGGGTGACTGCCACGAGCACGGAGACTACCTGGGCCACGAGCTGGCCCGCGCCGCCGCCGTAGAAGAGACCGCCGCCCTCACCGTCGACCGGCAGGGCGATGAAGCCGATGGCTACCGTTCCCAGCGTGCCAGCCACGAGGTGGACAGCCACCACGTCGAGCGAGTCATCGAAGCCGAGCTTGTACTTCAGGCTCACGGCCAGGGCGCACACGGCTCCGGAAACCAGTCCGAGGCCGATGGCACCGATCGGGCTGACGCTTGCACAGGCCGGAGTGATCGCGACCAGACCAGCGACGATACCGGAGGCGGCACCGAGGGAAGTGGGACGTCCGTCGCGGAAGCGTTCGGTGACGAGCCAGCCAACCATCGCTGCAGCAGGAGCCGCCATGGTGTTCACCCAGATCAGGCCGGCTTCTTCAGCAGTGCCGGCGGCGCCGCCATTGAAACCGAACCACCCGAACCAGAGCAGGGCAGCGCCCAGCATGACAAGCGGGACGTTGTGGGGACGATGTGCCGGATCCTTGCCGAAGCCCTGACGCTTGCCGAGGATGATCGCAAGAACCAGGGCCGCAACGCCCGCACTGATGTGGACGACGGTGCCGCCCGCGAAGTCAATGGCTTCACCGACTGCGCTACCGATGGCTCCTTCTGCGCTGAGCAGTCCGCCGCCCCAGACCATGAAGGCCAGCGGGCAGTACACGGCCGTCACCCAGATCGGCACGAACAGTGACCAGGCGCCGAATTTGGCTCGGTCCGCGATGGCACCGCTGATCAGGGCAACCGTGATGATCGCGAAGGTCACCCCGTAGCCAGCGCCGATCATGTCTTCGGTTCCGATGAGACCCTCAAGCCCGAATGAGGCGAATGGGTTGCCGAAGAGCTGGGCGACGCCGTCGCCGCCGGTCATCGAGTAACCCCAGAGCACCCACACGATGCCCACCAGGCCAACAGCGATGAAGCTCATCATCATCATGTTCAGGGCTGCCTTGGCGCGGGTCATGCCCCCATAGAAGAATGCCAGTCCGGGGGTCATGAGCAATACCAGGGCGGCGGAAACCATGACCCAGACGTGACCTGCTGTCAGATCCATCTTTTACGTCCTCTCGCGAGTGGCGGGCACTTCCCGCTGGGAAAAAGTCTCGCAACGGCGTGTTTCGTCGCCTTGGGAATTGTGTTGCCGGTACGTTACGGCGAGTTCACTGACGTAAAGAATGCATATCCGGCGGATTTCAGTCGTGTTTCGCAACCCGATAAATGCCGGCGGCCCCTGTTAAAACCGAACGCCCCGCTGTAGGTTGCTTCCTTTGCGGGGCGTGGCGGTGACTACGGGTTCACCTTCGACTCGGCGCTGTCAGTTCAGCAGCGCGTCAACGAAGTCTTCCGCGTCGAAGGGTGCAAGGTCATCGGCCCCTTCACCGAGTCCGATGAGTTTCACCGGTACCCCGAGTGAACGCTGGATGGCGACGACGATGCCGCCCTTGGCCGTGCCGTCCAGCTTGGTCAGCACGATTCCCGTGATGTTCACGACTTCAGCGAAGACCTTCGCCTGGTTCAGCCCGTTCTGCCCCGTCGTCGCGTCAAGGACGAGCAGCACCTCATCGACGGTGCCTTGCTTCTCGATGACCCGCTTGACCTTGCCGAGTTCATCCATCAGGCCGACCTTATTCTGTAGACGGCCCGCAGTGTCGATCATGACGACGTCGACCTCACCCTCGATTCCTGCCTTCACGGCCTCGAAGGCAACGGAGGCGGGATCAGCACCATCGACGTCTGACTTCACGGTGGGTACGCCGACGCGTTGCCCCCAGGTGGCGAGCTGCTCCGCAGCGGCGGCACGGAAGGTATCCGCCGCTCCCAGGAGCACGTCCTTGTCCTCGGCCACGAGAACGCGGGCGAGCTTGCCTACCGTGGTGGTCTTGCCCACGCCGTTGACGCCGACGACCATGACGATTGCGGGCCGGTCCAGGTGGCGGTCCGTGGCCAGCGAACGGTCCATGCCGGGGTCGACGAGCTTGACCAGCTCCTCCCGGAGCATCTCCTTGACCTCTTCGGGAGTCCGGCTTCCGGCAATTTTCACCCGTGCGCGGAGCGCGTCCACGAGTTCCCCGGTCGGTGCGGTGCCGAGATCGGCCAGGAGGAGCGTCTCCTCGATCTCGTCCCACACGTCTTCATCGATACGGTCGCGCGACAGGAGGGCCAGCAGGCCCTTGCCCAGTGCGTTGTTCGACTTGGCGAGGCGGGCGCGCAGACGCGCAAGCCGGCCCTGCACCGGATCCGGCGTTTCAACCGGTATGGTCTCGACACCGGTGGAGGCTTCCTCGAGATCCCGCAGGTCATCGGGAACGACGACGTCGGGCATCGTATCGCGGCCGGTTGGCCTTTCGAGGGTGTCAGTGCCTACCCCGCGCGAGGTAATGCCGCCGTCGTCGTCGGCGTCACGTGTGGTGGTGTAGGTGCCCGGCGGGGTGCGGCGTGACCGCACCAGGAGGGCCGCGAGCGACCCGAGCACGCCCAGGGCAACGAGTATGTAAATAATTATCGGGAGGATCTCATTCACGCTCCCAAGCTTCTCACACGGCTGCCTGGCCCGAAGGTCATGCGGAAGCTGGGAGAATCGTGAATCGTGGTTGCTTTTCGAAACTTTCCCCGACGTGCCCAGACGGGTTCCAGCCCGGAGGCACGGCTCCGCCTTCCGCGCGAGATCAAGGTTCTGATCGCCGCGGCGTTCGTCATCGCGATCGGCTTCGGACTGGTGGCGCCGGTGCTCCCCCAGTTCGCGCAGAGCTTCGGTGTGGAGGCGGCAGCCGCAGCGGTGATCGTGAGCGCGTTCGCGTTCACCCGTCTGGTGTTCGCACCTGCCGGCGGCAAGTTCGTCGAGCGCCTTGGCGAGCGTCCTGTGTATGTTGCCGGGCTGCTGATCGTCGCGCTGTCGACTGCCGCGTGCGCATTCGCGGCGGACTACTGGCAGCTTCTGATCTTCCGGGGCCTGGGCGGCATCGGCTCCACCATGTTCACGATCTCGGCGATGGGACTGATCGTGCGGCTCGCCCCGGCGGGGATGCGCGGGCGGGTCACCGGCGCCTACGCATCGGCGTTCCTGCTCGGAAGTATCGCGGGTCCGTTTCTCGGCGGCCTGCTGGCCGGATTCGGATTGCGTGTGCCGTTTCTTGCGTATGCCGGGGCACTGCTGGTGGCCGCCGCCGTCGTCTTCTTCCAGCTCAAGGACACGGCGCTGAGTCACCGGAAGGGTGCCGCCTCCCAACCTGTGCTGACCGTTCGGGAAGCGATGCAGGACTCTGCCTACCGCGCGGCGCTGGTCTCAGGTTTCGCCAACGGCTGGGCATCGTTCGGCGTCCGTATGGCGCTGGTTCCCCTGTTTGCCGCTGCAGTGCTGGGCGCCGGTCCGGAGGTGGCGGGCATATCGCTGGCCTTTTTCGCCGGCGGGACTGCCCTGGCCCTTACCGTGTCGGGACGCCTCGCCGACTCACTGGGCCGGAAGCCGCTCGTGCTGACAGGACTGGCAGTCAACGGTGCCGCGATGGCGTGCCTGGGACTGACCAGCGACGTCGTGACCTTCCTTGTCGTCTCGGTCATCGCAGGCGTCGGAGCAGGCATCCTGAATCCTGCCCAGCAGGCGGCAGTGGCCGACGTCGTCGGCAATGACCGCAGCGGCGGCAAGGTCCTTGCCACGTTCCAGATGAGCACTGACACGGGAGCCATCTTCGGGCCGATCCTCGCCGGGCTCCTCGTCGACACGTTCTCCTACGGCTGGGCCTTCGGGCTGACCGGTGTGACCGCCCTGGCAGCCATCCTGATGTGGACGATGGCCCGCGAGACCCTTGCTGACCCAGTGAAGTCGGTCAGGCGTCCACCAGCCGCTGACTGATCACGGTCGACACGCCGTCGCCACGCATGGTTACCCCATACAGCGCATCGGCGACCTCCATGGTTCGCTTCTGGTGGGTGATGACGATCAGCTGGCTGGACTCGCGCAGTTCCTCGAAGATGGTGATGAGCCGGCCCAGATTCGTATCGTCCAGGGCTGCCTCAACCTCGTCCATCACGTAGAACGGTGACGGCCTCGCCTTGAAGATCGCCACCAGGAGCGCGACGGCGGTCAGTGACCTTTCGCCGCCGGAGAGCAGTGAGAGCCGCTTGATTTTCTTGCCCGCGGGTCGTGCCTCAACCTCGATGCCGGTGTTCAGCATGTCGTCAGGCTCGGTCAGCACCAGCCGGCCCTCGCCGCCCGGGAACAATCGCCCGAACACCCGCTCAAACTGCTCCGCGGTGTCCCGGTAAGCCGCGGTGAAGACCTGCTCCACACGCTCATCCACCTCGCGGATGATGTCGAGGAGATCCTTGCGGGTCGCCTTGAGGTCTTCGAGCTGAGTGCTGAGGAACTGGTGCCTTTCCTCCAGTGCCGCAAATTCCTCGAGCGCGAGCGGATTCACCTTTCCCAGTGCCGACAGGTCACGTTCGGCCCGTTTGAGGCGTTTCTCCTGCTCCTGACGCACGAACGGAACGCCCTCACGCACGGGGTTGCCGTCGTCGTCGACTGCCACGCGGAGCTCCGCCCACTTGTCGGAAGATGTGGCGGCGGTGGGTACAGGCTGGTCCGGGCCGTACTCGGCGACCAGATGGTCAGCGGTCAATCCGAGCTCCTCGATGGACCGGTTCTCCAGGGCCTCGATCCTCAGTTTCTGCTGTGCGCGGGCCAGTTCATCCCGGTGCACCGAGTCCGTCAACTCCGCAAGCTCGGCCGTGAGAGCCTCGTTTCCGCCACGGACAGTCGCCAGCTCGCTCTCCCAGGCTGCACGTACCTCCTCGGCGGCGTCCCGGGCTTGGGCTGCACGGTCGACCGAGACGTCGAGGAAGGCGAGCACCTGCCGGACCGCCTGCCCTACCGCTGCCGCCTTCGCGCCCTGCAGCCGGCGGATCCTCGCCCGCTCGGCAGCCTGCGCACGCGCGGCACGTTCCGTCTGCGCAGCGTGCTCAAGTGATTCGGCCCGGCTCGTGGTTGCCCTCAGCTGTTCCTCGGCGCTGCGCAGAGCGAGCCTGGCTTCCATCTCGGCCTGCCGGGCATGGGTGGCGGCGAGCGCCAGCATGTCGCGTGTCTGAGTGTCAGGTTCCGACTCCGCGGGAGCTTCCTGCGCCTGCACAAGCCGATGAGTGATGTCCGCCAAACGTTCCTGCTCGGCGGCGAGATTGTTTTCGGCCGCTTCCGCCAGGCGGGTCAACCGCTCTGTCTCCCCCGAGGCGGAGCGCAGGATCGAGCCGAGTTGGCCCAGTTTCTCCGCCACGGCCGCGAGCCGGGCATCAGATTCGTGCAGCCGCTCCAAGGCAGCGTCCGCCCGCTCCTGGGCGGCCTGGCGTTGCGCTGTGGCTGCGGAGATCCCGAAGCGCGCGCGCTCGTGCCGTTCGGTGGCAGCCCGGAGGGCGTCAGTAGCCTCGTCGACGGCGGCCTGAACTTCGAGGGTTCCGGGCGCCGCGGCGGTACCGCCGCGCACTGACACGGCTGTGTAGATGTCACCCTCACGCGTCACGGCGGTCAGCTGGGGATGCGCGCGCACCAGCTCTGCCGCGTCAGCGAGCGAAGCGACGACGACGACGCCGGCGAGCAGCGTTCGAACCGCGCCCTCCAGTGCGTCCTGGGTGGTGACGAGGGAGGAGGCCGCACGCGCGCCGTCGGGCAGGGCAGGCAGGTCCTTTGCCCCGGCAGCGGCGCCGGCCACCATCAGCTCGACCCGTCCGGCGTCGTCGTCCTTCAGGGTACGGAGGGCGGTGCCGGCAGCCTCCAGCGAATCGACAGCGACTCCTTCGGCGAGCGGGCCGAGCGCAGCCGCTATGGCGGTCTCGAAGCCCGGCGCAACCGTCAGGAGCTCGGCCACCGGCCCCAATACCCCGGCCGAACCGGCGTCGAGCAGGGAGTTGGATCCGTCCTTGCGTTCCAGGCCCAACCGCAGAGCCTCGATGCGGGCCTGCAGGGCATCCCGTTCGCGTTCGGCCGCCCGTTCCTGCTCCCGCAGCTCCTCCAACGATTCGAGAATGGCTTCGAGCGCAGCGCCCGCTTCCTCATACTCAGCGTCGAGTCCTTCTTCGCCTTCCTCCGCACCTGCCACCTGCGATTCGAGGGCGGTGAACTCACTCTGTGCACGGCGACGGCGTTCGGAGACCTCGACCACGGAGTCGCGGAGCCGCCCGAGCTCGGCTTCTGCCGCTTCGACCCGCGACCGCGCCGCCCCCACCTGGCCGGAAAGCCTCGCCAGCCCCTCGCGCCGGTCCGCGGCTGCACGCAGGAGGGACGCAAGGCGCTGTTCTTCGGCGGCGGCCGCGTCCTCGGCTTCTGCGCGCTGCTCCAGGGCATCCTCGAGCGTGTCATGCCGTTCAGCGATGTGCTCTTCCAGTTCAGCCTGCTCCGCCCGGACAAGCCTCGCCTGCCGGTCGAGCTCGTCTGGATCACGGCCTGTATCCGCTGCTGTATCCACCGAACCCAGCAGACGACGGCGTTCCTCCGCCAGGCTGCCCAGGGAGCGGAAGCGCTCCCGGGTGGATGAGAGGCGGTACCAGGCATCACGCGCGGCGTTGAGCCGTGGGGTCGCCGCCGCCGCGAGACGTTCGAGCTCGGCCTGCCTGGCCCGCCCTGCTTCAAGGAGCGCCTCCACCTCCGCCCGACGTTGCTTCAGCGCGGTCTCATCGGCGATCTCCTGCTCGAACGAAGTGGTGAGCTGAACCAGATCGTCGGCGAGCAGGCGGGCGCGTGCATCCCGCGCCTCGAACTGCACCTGCTGGGCGCGGCGTGCAATGTCGGCCTGTTTGCCGAGCGGCGTCAGTTGCCTGCGGAGCTCGCCCGTGAGGTCTGTGAGCCGTGTGAGGTTCGCCTGCATCGCCTCAAGTTTGCGGACAGTTTTCTCCTTGCGCCGACGATGCTTGAGGATCCCGGCGGCTTCCTCGATGAACCCGCGCCGGTCCTCGGGGGTTGCGTGCAGAACCCGGTCGAGCTGGCCCTGCCCGACGATGACGTGCATCTCACGCCCAAGCCCGGAGTCGGAGAGAAGTTCCTGAATGTCGAGGAGGCGGCAATTGCTTCCATTGATTGCGTACTCGGAGCCGCCTGCACGGAACAGGGTGCGCGAGATAGTCACTTCCGAATACTCGATCGGCAATGCGCCGTCCGCGTTGTCAATTGTCAGCGAGACCTGGGCCCGGCCCAACGGCGGCCTGCCGGACGTTCCGGCGAAGATCACGTCCTCCATCTTCCCGCCGCGGAGCGTCTTGGCCCCCTGCTCACCCATCACCCAGGCGAGGGCATCGACGACATTGGACTTGCCGGACCCATTGGGACCGACGACGGCGGTTACTCCGGGTTCAAAGTCGAATGTCGTTGCAGAGGCAAAAGACTTGAAGCCTCGAACGGTAAGACTTTTCAGGTGCACGGGTCTCGGGTTCTCCGATCAGGGTTGTTACCCCACAATCTACTGTGTTCGCGCCGGTTTCAGCTGCATATGCACAGGCATACCCAACCCTTCCGCCGTCGTGCCAAGGTGCCGTTATCTGCGGGAGGAACTAGGCTTTCCTCAGGATCGTTAGTAACCGAAGTATGCTTATCATCTTCAGATTGGCATCCACTGCCGGCAAAGCGCTATCGGTTCCGGTGCAGCGAACAGCGGACCAGCGGATCGCCCCGTAAGGGGTAGACGGACACAAGGCAGGAAATTTGACCGGTAATTCCAACTTCCGACATCACAACACCGCGCTCCTCGGGGTGGAAAGTGTTGAGGCACCGGTCATCATTACCTCAGCAGAATTCGATCGCATCCTGTCGCCGGCCCTAAAACGCCTGCGGCTCTCCAAGGGCCTCCTGCAGCGCGTCGCCGGAATCACGGAACGGCGCTGGTGGGCGGCCGGAACAGGGTTCGAGGACGGTGCCATTGAAGCCGGCGCCAAAGCGCTTGCGTCTTCGGGGATCGAAGCCTCCCAGATTGGGCTGCTGATCAACACGTCGGTCTCGAGGACCAACCTCGAGCCTTCCGTCGCGGTGAAGATCCACAACGGACTTGGACTTCCCTCCTCAGCGATGAATTTCGACGTTGCGAACGCGTGCCTCGGCTTCGTCAACGGGATGACGTTGGCGGCGAACATGATCGAGGCAGGTCAGATCCAGTACGCGATGGTGGTGAACGGCGAAGACGCACAGGCCACCCAGGAAGCAACCCTGCGCAGACTTAACGAGCCGGGGGCAACCAGGGAAAGCTTCATGCAGGAGTTCGCAACGCTGACGCTGGGCTCCGGGGCAGCGGCCGCAATCCTCGGGCCGGCGGACGCCCACCCCGGATCCCACCGCGTCCTGGGCGGCGTTGCCCGTGCCGGAACCGAACACCACGAACTCTGCGTCGGGGGCATCGACGGCATGTATACGGATGCCCAGGGACTTCTCGACGGAGGCCTGGAGTTGGTGGTCGATGCCTGGACAGAGGCCCAGCAGGACTGGAGTTGGGCGGATATGGACCGCTACGTCACCCATCAGGTGAGCACCACGCACACCAAGGCGATCATCGAGGCCGTCAATCTGGATCCCGCCAAAGTCCCACAGACCTTCCCCCGCTGGGGAAACGTGGGGCCGGCGTCGCTGCCCATGACCCTGGCTGCCGAAGCCCAGACCCTCACCGCCGGCGACCGGGTGCTGTGCATGGGCGTGGGTTCAGGACTCAACACCGCGATGCTGGAGATTGAGTGGTAGAACTTCCCGGCGTCGACCCAGCGTGGTCGGCGTATCTCAACGTGCCGTCAACTGCCGGCGTGGATCCCCAGGGAACCGTCAACCGCTGGCACTATCTCGACAACCTCCCGTCCATAGCCGGGGAGGTCCGCGGAACACTGCTGTGTGTCCACGGCAACCCCACCTGGTCCTACCTCTGGCGCAGCGTATTGGCCGCAGGGGCCCGACATGGTTGGCGCGTGGTCGCCGTCGATCAACTTGAGATGGGTTTCTCCGACAGGACCGGCCGGAAACGGCAGCTCGCTGATCGCATTACCGACCTTGATGATTTCGTGGCAGCCGCCGGGGTCCGGGGCCCGCTGGTCACCGTCGGACACGATTGGGGCGGAGTAGTCAGCCTCGGTTTCGCCGAGCGGAACCGCTCCGACCTCCTCGCCGTCATCCTCACGAACACTGCCATCCATCAGGATCCGGGCTCCCCCATACCCGCTCCGCTGAGACTGGCGCTCAACGGAGCAATCCACCGCCTCGGGACGTCGACGACGACGGCGTTCCTCGACACGACCCTCGCCCTGGCGCGGCCGAGACTTGCCGGCGACGTACGGGCCGCCTACCGTGCTCCGTACCGTACCGCGGACCGACGCCGAGGCATCGAACAGTTCGTCGCCGACATCCCCGTCGGTCCCGGGCACCCGTCCCATGCCGAACTGACGAGGATCGCGGAGAGCATACGCACCCTGGACGTACCCGTACTGATGCTGTGGGGGCCGCGTGACCCGATTTTCTCCGACACCTATCTTGATGACCTCATCCGCCGGCTCCCCCACGCTGACGTGCACCGCTTCGAAGGCGCGAGCCATCTGGTCGCCGAAGACCGGGACATCGCCGCGCCGATCTTCGATTGGTTAAATGTGCGTGCCTCCTCGGACGACGACGAGAGCGAGGCTCCCGGGGCAACCACACCGCTCTGGCATCAGATCCGCGAGAGGAGCCGCGGTCCCGCAGCGCAGACGCTCGCCATAGCTGACATGGGACAGGACGGTTCCGTGGCCGCCTCACTCTCCTGGCAGGAACTGGATTCCCGGGTCAGCCGCCTCGCTGCGGCTCTGAACCGGATAGGGGTGACGGCAGGCAGCAGAGTGAGCCTGATGGTCCCACCGGGCATTGACCTGACCGTCCTGATCTACGCCTGTCTCAAACTCGGCGCCGTCATCGTGGTTGCCGACGCTGGGCTGGGACCGAAGGGGCTGAGCCGGGCTGTACGCGGCACAGTCCCGAACTTCCTGATCGGTATCGAACGTGCGCTGGCGGCAGCGCGCCTTTTCGGGTGGCCGGGTGTCCGCATCAGCGCCGGCGCAGTCTCCCCCCTGCGGGGGCGACTGCTGGATGTGAGGTACCGCCTGGAGGATCTCCTGTCGGAGGGAAATGCCTACGACGGCGCCGATCCCGACGCTGACTCCGACGCCGCGATTCTCTTTACGTCCGGTTCAACAGGGCCGGCGAAAGGCGTTGTGTACACGCATCGCCAGTTGTCGGCCATGCGGGACACGCTTGCCGCCACCCTGCAGTTGGCACCGGGCAGTGCACTGGTCGCCGGCTTCGCTCCCTTCGCGCTCCTCGGTCCGGCCCTTGGTGCGGCGTCGGTAACTCCTGATATGGACGTCACCGCGCCACGGACACTGACAGCGCGGGCACTTTCCGATGCTGCAGCCGCCATCGACGCCACCACGGTCTTTGCCTCCCCGGCTGCACTTCGCAACGTTCTGGCTACAGCCGCCGACGTCTCGGACCGCGGGAAGGCGGCGCTCGAGCGGATAGAGGTGCTTCTCTCTGCCGGGGCCCCCGTTCCCGTCACTCTTCTGGAGCATCTACAGCCCCTTGTTCCCAACGCTGTCCTGCACACGCCATACGGCATGACCGAAGCACTGCCGGTGACTGACATCGATTTGGGCCAGATCCGGGAGTCAGCAGCCTCGACGTGTTCGGGTGCCGGCAACGGAGTATGCGTCGGGGCGCCCGTTCCGGGAGCGGAAATCCGCATCAGTGCGCTTGACCGCGACGGCGTTGCGTCGGGTGAACCCACAGCTGAGCCGGGCGTGACGGGAGAAATCCTCGTCCGCGCTCCCCACGTCAAGGACCGCTATTTCCGGTTATGGGTGACTGAACGTGAATCCTCCCGGACTGCCGGCTGGCACCGCACCGGCGACGTCGGACACCTCGACGCTCAGGAGCGGCTGTGGGTAGAAGGACGGCTCGCACACCTGATCACATCCGCCGATGGCATCCTGACGCCCGTAGGGCCGGAGCAGGCAATCGAGCGACTCGACGACGTTCGTCAGGCGGCCGTGGTTGGAATAGGTCCGGCCGGCACACAGGCTGTGGTTGCCGTTGTGGAGCCCGCCCACGGTGCAGGAGCAATCAGCCTCGCACCGACAACCTTGGCCAGCGCCGTCAGGCAAGCGGTCGGCAGTGAGCAACTGGCTGCCGTACTGACGGTGTCCGCACTGCCCACTGATATCCGGCACAACGCGAAGATCGACCGTTCTGCGGTGGCCGAATGGGCTGCCGCGGCGCTCGAGGGACGCGGAAGGAAAAGACCGTGAAGGTCCTGGTGACCGGTGCAAGCGGAATGCTGGGTGGAGCGGTCGCCTCCCTACTGGTGCAGAACGGACATACCGTCCGGACCCTGCAGCGCCGATCTTCGGGCGTACTGGGCGCGGAGGATGTGACCGGTCAGCTAACCGACCGAAGGACGCTTGAGACCGCTGTGGCGGACATGGACGCGGTCGTTCACCTCGCGGCTAAGGTTTCATTCACCGGCGATCCGGCGGAGTTCCACCGCGTCAATGTCACCGGCACAGCTGATCTTCTCAGGGCTGCCCGGACAGCAGGGATCGGTCGGTTCGTGCACGTATCCTCGCCCTCGGTTGCGCACATCGGAAAGCCACTGGTCGGTGCTGCGGCCGGACCGGCAGATCCCCGGCAAGCAAGGGGATCCTATGCCCGGACCAAGGCTGAGTCGGAGATCCTTGCCCTTGGCGCGAATGACGATCGCATGTCGGTCACTGCCATCCGCCCTCACATCGTGTGGGGACCGGGAGATACTCAATTGGTGGAGCGCGTCCTGAACCGCGCCCGTGCCGGCAGGCTTCCGCTCCTCGCCGGCGGCACAGCACTCGTCGACACAACCTATGTGGACAATGCGGCGTCCGCCATTGCGGCCGCTCTGCACCGGATCGATCATGTGCGGGGCCTGGCTTTGGTGGTCACGAACGGTGAACCACGCCCCATCGGCGAACTCCTTGCCCGCATGTGCGCGGCAGGCGGAGTTCCTGGACCGAGGATGTCTGTCCCGAGTTGGGTTGGCCGACTTGCCGGAAGCGCCGTCGAGACGTTCTGGCGCGGATCCAACGCCGACGGTGAACCGCCGATGACCCGTTTCCTGGCCGAGCAACTGTCGACGGCGCACTGGTTTGACCAGCGCCAGACCCGGAAGCTTCTGGACTGGACCCCTGAGGTAAGCCTCGACGAGGGCTTTGCACGGCTGGCGGACCACTACGGTGTTGCCATCTGATCCTCGTCCCACCGTGAGGATCCCGCTTCGCTCAACGGCACAGGCGAGCCGAACGGCAATGCTGGCAGATGGCAGAACGGCGGAAATGCACGTGGGAAACAAAAGGGAGAACCGGATTCCCGGTTCTCCCTTTTATGTTGAACAGCTATGCGGTGCGAGCCACAGTGGCCGCAGGTGCCTGCTACGCGCGGTAGAAGGACACTGCGCCCAGATCGCTCAGCGGGTGCTGCATGGTGAGGTTTGCACCGTTCATGCCGCTGCTGATGACCTGGCCGTTGCCGGCGTAGACGGCCACGTGTCCGGCGCTGATGACAATGTCACCCGGTGCCGGGGTGCTGACAGGGGTGCCGTAGGCAGCGAACTGTGCCGGGCCGAGGTCGCCGGTTCCCAGTGCGCGCTCCAGCAGGACGGTGCAGTCCTGGATCAGACCGGCCGCGAGCTGGGCCCGAGCCGAAGCGAGGATGCTTGCGCCGGTGGCGCTGCCCGAGCCTTCTGCAACCTGAATCTTGGTCGAGGATGCGGTGGTGATGTTCATCGTGCTGGTCTCAGCCGGAGCAGGAGCCGGGGCGGGAGCCGGAGCAGCCTGAACCTGCGGTGCAGGAGCAGCAGCAGGAGCCGGAGCAGCAGCAGGGGCCGGAGCCGCAGCAGCACTACCGGACAGGCTGATGACCTGG
>NZ_JAPSHV010000189.1 GCF_031179385.1 Arthrobacter sp.
TCATGACGCGCGAACGTGGGTTGTCTGCTCCGGTTTCCGTCATCCGAACCGCTCCACAAGTTGGGTTGCGCTTGAGTCGACCGTTGCTGCTGACGTGTTCAACCCGGGCATTGTGGGGACCAACGGGAGTGGAACCCGTAGATCAACGTCGACAGTCACGCTTGAGCCCGGTTCGAGGCACCTTCCGCCGCAGGTGATGGTCACGCCGGCGTCGTCAGCGGGCAGCCCGAAGTCGGAGATAGCAAGATCGACTGCCTGCTGTGCCCGCACGTGTGCTTCTTCCGGAGTTTCCGAATCCACGAAGACCTTCGCGGCCTGGTCGGCCGCACCGACTACAGCGAAGGACGCTCCCTGGATGGCGCCGATGGTCAGCACCAGATAGACCACGGGCACCAGCAGGAGTAGTCCAAGGAAAGTGAACTCAAGAACGGCGCTGCCGGCGTCGTCGTCGGGCACGGCAGTTTCGACCCGCTCAGGAAGTGAGCGCAGCATGCCCGGTCACCTCCATGGTCCCGCTCGGACCGATAAGCCCGATCACAGGAATGGGCGCGCGAACCGTGACCTGCAGAATTGGCGAACCTCCCTGCTCGATCCGGGCTACCGACACGTCCTGCGCATAGGCGCTGTTGATTGCACCGGTGATTAGAGAGGTGGTGCGAGCGGCTGCATCAGCGGGTGAACGGTCGGCGAGGGTGCCATAGCGGGCACCCGAGGATGCAGCGTCGATCAGCGTGTTCCTGACATGCAGCACCAGAGTGAGTTGAACGATCGCGAGGAAGATGACGGTCAATAATCCGCCGATGAGCGCGAAGTCGACGGTGGCGGCACCTCGTTCTCGTTCTCGTTGAGTCGAGGGCCGTGGCGCGCCTTTGCGCGGCGAGAATTCCACCGGCTTACGGGCTTACGCGGTTGATCGCTTCGTTGAACAGCCCTTCAAGGGCGGGTGCGGCGATAGCCAGAAGGGCAGCAACAAGGACCGCAGACATCAGGGTGATCATGACCCAACCGGGGACGTCTCCGCGCTCCCGATGGTCATCGGATGGTGCCGCCGGCACATGGGCGCGTAGAACGGCAGCAGTGAGCAGGAAGCTTGCGATGAGGCGGTTACGCATGCTGGTTTTTCTCTCTTTCCGTGGTGTTCGTTTGAGGTCAAGGCGGAGTTGCCCGGTGGTCAGAGTCCCAGGTTGATCAGGGCTATGCCGGGGTACACGGCAAAAAGAACGGTGAGCGGCAGGACCCCGAATACCAGCGGCACCATCATGGCGATCTCCTTGCGACCAGCGGACTCCATCAACTCCCGTTTGGACAGGTCCCGAACGTCCTGCGCCTGAGCGCGCAGCACGTCAGCCAGCGGCGTTCCGCGGTCTACAGCGACGCTGACACCATCCACGAAGCGCACGAGCGGCGCCAGTTGTGTGCGGTTGGAGAAGTTCTGGAGCGCCTGCAGTAGTGGTGTTCCCGCTCGGGTCTCTGAGAGGACACGGCCGAACTCTCTCGCGAGCTCGCCATGACCCGTGCGGCAGATCCGTTCCAACGCACCCGTGGCACTCTCCCCCGCGCTGACGGCAAGAGCCATAAGCTCGGCGAGACTGGGGAACTCCGCAAGGATGCGGCTCTCCCGTTTTCTTATCTCCGCGCCCAGTAGGTAGTCCCGGAGCAGATAGCCACCGGCCGCACTTCCGAACACGATGAGCACCGCCAGCATTGGGTTGAAGCTGCCGGAGGCAGCGAGGGTAAGGATGACGGTCGTTGACGCGGCGAGCCCGACACTCCCCCAGATGACCTGTTCGGCGCGGAAGTCGAGGACGGATTGCGTCCGCCCGGCCTGTTCGAGCCTGCGGGCGAGCACAGATGACGCTGGACTGAACTTGTTCAGCCAGGTGACGGCGTCGCGCGCGACCGGGCGGATGATCCGTTCCAACGGGCCGAAGGGAGTCACTGCCTGAGTCTTCAGCAGGCGGGATTGCACATCGACGGACTTAAGCTGGGGAGCAATTCGCTCGACGAAGCGGGGTTGACGCATCACCGGTAGCCGCACGAACGTGAGCCAGAGCCCAGAGCCGAGTGTCGCCCCCGCCAGGGCCGCCAGAGCAAGTTCCATCAGCGAAGCACCCTCTCGTCCTCGGGCAGCGCACCGATCCGCAGCATCACCCAGTAACAGAAGGCTGATACGAGCAAGCCTCCAATGAGTACAGCAGCCCCGCCCGTGGTGTTGTAAGCGGCCACTGCCTCCGGTCTCGTCGACAGCAGGGCGAGTACGATCCAAGGTGCGGCTACCGCGAGTCGGGCTGCGTTGACTGTCCACGACTGGCGGGCCTCAAGTTCGCTACGGGTCCGCGCGCTATCGCGCAGGAATTCGGCCAGTGTGCCCAAAAGCCGCCCCAGATCGGTCCCACCAACTTCGCGGGTTAGTCTCAGTGCTTCGACGATCCTGTCCGCCACAGGATCCGCCAACCGGTCCTTAAGACGGTCCAATGAATGGTCGAATTGTCCGCCTGCCCGGTAGTCGCGTGCGAAGTCGCCGAAGGCGGGGCGGAGTTCTTCAGGGCCTTTTACGCCCAGTTGCATCAACGCTTCGGGCAGTGAGAGGCCAGCCCGGATGGCCGAGCGCAGGTGATCCACGACGTCCGGCCATAGCTCCCGGAGTGACGCCGTCCGTTTTCGCGCGCGCCAGTGCACCAGCATGAAGGGTGCAAGCGCACCGAAGAGCGCGAAACAGGCAGCAATGGCGGGCGTTGCTGTAAAGACGAAAGCGATGAGAAACACGAACAGCCCTGCGGCGGCGCTTGCCGTCAACAAACCCATCGCGGATACCCGCTCTACTCCGGCACGTAGCAGTAGCTCGTCGACCTTGCCGGCGCGGTGTTTGATTCTGGCTGGACGGGGCGGCTCCGTCCATGTCGACCACCAGATCATGAATAGGCCCGCGCCCAACGCCGCCCCCACAGCGACGGTCACGATGGGCTCAGAATGGAGGCAACACTGTAGCCCGCAGCAGCGAACTTCTCTTCGGCCGGCATGTTCGACGCCGTCATTCGCAATTCACCGTCGACTCGCCGAAATACCGTCGACGTTTCAATCACGCCATTTTCGACCCTGCGGCCGAGCGCAACTATCTCAACCACCCGGCGTTGACCGGTCCGCTCTCGAACGCAATGTACGACCAGGTCGATGCAGGAGGCGACGGTAGGCACCACGAACGCACTTGAGATGTTGTCCCCCGCCAGCAAGGGCAGCGTGCAGATCTTGGTTATTGCGTCGTGCGCACTGTTGGCGTGGACGCTACACATCCCTGGAAGACCTGAATTCAAGGCGATCAGCATGTCCAGGCTTTCAGCCTCTCGGACCTCACCCACGATAAGACGGTCCGGACGCATGCGTAGCGCTTCCTTCACAAGACGACGCAGCGGAATCTCCCCTTGCC
>NZ_JAPSHV010000190.1 GCF_031179385.1 Arthrobacter sp.
TAGGGTTGAACCATGAACAATCCTGCGCCTTCCAACCCTTCGGCACGGCCCACCAAGCCGTCACGGCAGTCTTCGCCGCCGTCGGACAAGGAGCTCGCAGAAACGCGGAGACTGTTGCGCGTCTTCATGTTGCTCCTCCTCGGCACTCTCCTCACCGCAAATTTCCCGCTGCCCTGGAAGGTGCTCGGCCTTCTTTTCGGCCTGGCAGCCCTCACGGTCGGGATCCTCGCCATGGTCAACCTCGTGCGGCAGAAAGCCCCCGCGCTGGTGCGGGTCTCGACGACGGTGGGCCTGGTCGCCAGCCTCCTGCTCACCATGGCGACGGGCGCGGCCGTACTGCTGTGGCCGTTGACGGCCCAGTACGAGGAATGCATGGCCTCTGCCCTTACCTCGAAGGCGCAACGGCAGTGCGAGGAGGACCTGCGCAACCTGAACGGCTTGCTGGAACCTCGCTCGTTAGCTCCCGGACAGGAGGACCCATGGTCGACGTCGTAACCTCCATCACGATCGACCGCCCACTCCAGCAGGTGGCGCCCTATGCGGCAGATCCCGCGAACGCGCCCGAGTGGTACGTGAACATTGATTCCTCCCGGTGGCTGACCGAGCCCGTCCTCGAGGTAGGTTCGCGCGTGGCCTTCTCTGCGAGGTTCCTGGGCCGGACGCTTTCCTACGTCTACGAAATCGCGCAGTTCGATCCTTTGGAGCGGCTTGTGATGCGTACGTCCGAGGGACCTTTCCCGATGCAGACCACCTACAGCTGGGAGGCCGCCGGACCATCCACCACCCGGATGGAATTGCGTAACACCGGACGTCCACGCGGGTTCTTCCGGCTGCTCGGCCCCCTCCTTGGGAAGTCGATGCACACAGCGAATTCGAAGGATCTGCAGAACCTGAAGCGGCTGCTTGAGTCGAGCTGAGTGGCTTAGCGCGACTCCCGCTCCAGCAGCGGCCCGGCCGCATAACCAATGACGACGCCGGCCGCCACCTCTGCCGCCACCCACAGTCCCGTCCACACCGGATCGGGGCCAAGGTCAACGAACCGTCCAACTCCCAGCGAAGCCCGCGACAGCAGGGCCAACAAGGCCGTGGCGACACCGGCCAACACACCCACGAACAACCCCAGCGTCACCGACGACACCGCGGCTGTGAACCAGCGCGCGCTCACCTTCAGCTGGAGCCACTCATCGAAATGGTTCTCGCCTTCGCGGAAGAACCACCAGCCCGCCAGGACGCCCGCTGCGACGGGTATCGCGAGCGCAACCAGCCCATACTCCAGCGGTCCCGACGGAACGGCGCCGAGAATGGGCACCGCGGGCAGCGGCCCCGCTGTAGTCGCCAACGGGCTGATGGAGCTGCCTGCCCCCAGCGCGAAGCCTGCTCCGGAGGACCATGCGAGGCTCCACACCATGAGGTTGGGCAGGAAGCCGAGCTGGCCGACTGTTATGACGGCGCTGCCGACTATTCCGGCGTCGAGCCTCTCGTAGATTGTGGCGATCGCCGCCCAGTGAATAGCCAGCGCCACGGCCAGCAGGAGGGCCGACAACCCGAGCGCAGAAACCGTCGCCAGGAAAGCGGCGCGAACGGCGGACCAGACGTAGGAACCCGCCCAACGGGAGGACTGGCTCGTCGTCGCAATCCAGTCAGCGAGGTTCACGCCGATCAGCCGCCCCCAGGAACCCGCTTCGCGGTAGGCGCCGATGATCATGCCCGCACCGGCTGCGATGAGCGGCAGGCAGGCGGCAGCCACGGGCGACGCTGAGGTAGCGCCGTCGTCGGCCAGGTAGGCAGCTCCGAACCCGAAGAGGGCATAAACGGCCAGGGCGCCGAGGAGTGCCTGCCAGAGCTGGTCCGTATAGGAGGCACGGGCAAGACGCCGGCCTGCGCGCCATGCGAGGAGGAACGGGATCAGGGTGAGTCCGAGGGGCACTGCCCAGAGAAGACTCGAACCGCCCTCGGGGAGTGTGAGCTGCAGCGGCACACCGTGCAGCACCAACCAGGACTGTGCAGCGAGCTGCACAGTTCCCAACGCGTCACGTCCGGCGAAACCACCCGTCAGCCACGCGGCGCCGAGAGGGATCAGGACAATCAGCGCGGAAATAACTGCGGCCTGTCCCAGCTCGAAGGCACCCTGCAGCCACAGGGGCATGGGAATCGCACGGGGCTTGGTGGGGAGTTTCATCCCTTCCATGGTGCCACCGGCTGCGGTACCCGCCGCTGAACGACTCGGCGACCTGGCTCACGGGCACTGGAGCCGGCGCATGCCGGAACGTCAGCCGAGCAGGTCGATGATGCCCTTGATGAGCGCTGTGGCAGCCCCCAGGAAAGCTATGACGACGACGGCGAACCGGGCGTGCCGGTCACGGATGTACTTGGCGAGGCGCTCCCCCGCAAGGATCCCCACGATGATCGACAGGGGTATGAGGATCCACATCCAGGTTTCAAGAGGCGGCACTCCACCCGGGTCAATGAGGAGTTTGACCAGTATGGTGGCTGAGCCGATCACGGTGAAGAAGGGCTGCAGGGTGGCGGCGAACGGCCGTTGCGGCCACCGCGACAGCAGCGCGTAGGCGCTCACGGCCGGCCCGCCCACACCGGCCATGGAGTTGGTCAGGCCGGAAGCAAGTCCCGCAACGGCCTTCGAACGGTTCCCCGTCAGCACCACGGAGGAGCGCTGCAGCAGCAGCGAAGCGGTCAGGGCCACCAGCACGACGGCGCCCACTGTCACCGCGAGCGGCGCGCTCGGCAGCCCCACCGCCGCGAAAGACCCCGCGACGGAACCTAACACCGCCGGAATGGCCAGCCACCGGAACATGCCCCAGTCGATGTCCTTCCACACACGGGGGGTGATGAGAGCGGAGGAGACGACTCCACAGATGTTGATGAGGAGCACACCCTCATGCGGGCCGAGGATCAGCACAAGAAAGGGAGAGACGAGCAGCGCGAAGCCCAGTCCGGCAATGCGCTGGGCGACCGCACCCACCACGATGAGTGCCAGAACGAGGATGAAGAGCGCTAACGTCACTTGGATACAGTACGCCGGGGCAACGGTTACGCTGGCACGATGAGCCATGCTGCGACGGTCCTCAACACTGCACACTGGCGCCGGGAGGTCTTTGCGCTCTACCGGGAGGTCCGGGATACAGCGGCGACCGGCTCCCCTGCCCTCGCCCACGCCCACTGGCGCACCGGCCGAGACAGGCTCTTCGCCGGCCATCCGGCGTCGCCCCTCTCCGCCGAGGTCCAGCGGAACTTCGCCGGCCTGCCGGTGGCTCCCTACGACCCCGACTTCCGCTTCGAGGCGAACATCGACGACGACGGCGCCGGCCAGCACATGGAGGTCCCGACCGGAACCGATGGGGTGGTGCCCTTCGAGCGGCTCGGCACTGTGGTGCTCGACGGCGTCGGCAGGCTTGCGCT
>NZ_JAPSHV010000191.1 GCF_031179385.1 Arthrobacter sp.
TCGATCGCCTCGCGCTCCCCCGCCGGCAGGCGGCGCACGCGCACCATGATCCAGTCCGTCATCGAGCGCCGCGTCTTCGGCGCGGAGAGAGGCTTGGCCACCCAGACGCCGTCGCGCTCCTGCATCTCCCCGGTATCGACCTGCTCGCGGGTGAGCGCCTGCAGGAAGAGCGGGTTGCCTCCGGTGGTGTGCCACATGCTCGCAGCGGCGGCACGCGAAACCGGCGCGTCCAGCGCCACGGAAAGCAGCTTGGTGGTGGAGGCGAGGCCGAGCGGCCCAATATCGATCCGGCGCAGCGCGCCGTCCTTCCAGAGGTCGCCGAATTCCTCGGGCGAGGCGTCGATGGACTGGCAGATAGCAATCAGCTTCACCGCGCCGACCCGCACCAGGTGGGCCAAAGCCATGGCGGAGGAGGAGTCAAGCTCCTCAAGATTGTCGGCGAGGATAAGGGTTTTCCGGCCGTCTTCACGGCGTTGGTACAGTTCCTGCAGTCCGCGCAGCAGCATCAGTGGGTTGTCCACGATCGCGTCATCGAGATCACTGAGGACAAAGCTGAGGGCCCCGTAGGGCATTTTCGATGCAAGCGCTGAACCGCGCACGTACACAAGTTCGAAGGAGTCGTCGAGGTCGCGCGCGATTCGCTGAGCCAGCGCGGTCTTTCCCACTCCGGACTGGCCAGTGACGATCACGCCGCTGCAAGTGCTGTCGAGCAAAGCGTCGCGGACGTCCTCAAGTTCCGTATCGCGGCCTACGAGCGGCCACTCACCGTGGACGTTCAGCATCGCCGCGTCCCGGCTCTTCGCAGCCACCCGCATTTTGGCCGCAACTTATCTACTCGCGGTACAGACAGCTCCTCGTCAGCACCGGACATCACGCAATTACCCATTAGTCCGCCCCAACACGTCGTGCGTTAGGGCAATAGACTACGCCCGTCCGGGCAGGGTTGCACCCAAAGTTTCTTTGATTAATCAATCAATAGGATTATTCGCCGCGGAAACGACGTACAAAAACAGGTACAAAAAAGGGACCGACGTTGGGATGGGGGTGGCCCAGTCTCAGAGGCCGCCCAACGTCGGCCCCCGCTTTTGGGGCCATCAGGCCAGGCAGTCCGGTCAGGAACTGCACGACTAGTTTACCGCTATTTGCTTGCAGAGTGAAACTTCTGTTGGGCTTCTGTTAACCCGTTCAGGACCACGCTTTCGACGGCGTCGGCCGCTTCCTCCAGCAGGATTGGCAGATCCTTCTTCTCGGTGGTGCTGAAGTCTCGCAGCACGTAATCGGCGGCTTCCTGCCTGCCGGGAGGGCGTCCCACGCCCACGCGGACCCGCAGGTAGTCCTTGGTACCGAGGGCCTTGCTGATGTCGCGCAGACCGTTGTGGCCGCCTTCTCCCCCACCGATCTTCAGCTTGATCGTGTTGAAGGGAATGTCGATTTCATCATGCACCGCCACCACGTGGTCCGGCTCGATCCCGTGGAACTTTGCCAGCTGTGACACGGGTCCGCCCGTGAGATTCATGTAGGTGAGCGGTTTCGCCAGGATCAGCTTCGGCCCACCGATCCCCAGGCGCCCTTCGAGCACGACGGCGCGTGCTTTGGAGCTGCCGAACTTGCCACCCAGCCGCGCACCGAGCACGTCGAGGACCATCTGGCCCACGTTGTGGCGGTTACCGGCATAGCCGGGCCCGGGGTTCCCGAGCCCGGCTATGAGCCAGGTGTTGTCAGCCATTGACGAGATGCTTAGTCTTCGACAACTTCAGGAGCAACGTCGCCGGTTGCTTCCTCAGCGGTGGCGTCGCCGCCGTCGGAGTCAACCGTGGTCTCGCCCTCGCCGAGGTCGGCAACGACTGGGGAGGTGACGTTGATGATCAGCGTCTCGGGATCCGTCAGCAGAGTGGTGCCCTTGGGGAGCTCAAGGTCGGAAGCGTGGACGTGCTGTCCAACCTTGCGGCCTTCGATGTTCACCGTAAGGGACTCGGGCAGGTGGGTAGCGTCAGCTTCGACGGACACGGTGGTCTGCTCGAGGTTGGTCACAACGCCGGCTGCAGGCTCGCCCTCGACGTGGATGTTGATGTCAACGGTCACCTTCTCGCCGGAGCGAACGGTCAGGAGGTCGATGTGCTCGACGATCTGCTTGAGGGGGTTGCGCTGTACGTCCTTGGCGAGGGCAAGGTGTGCTTCACCGTCGACGTCGATGCTGAGCAGGGCATTCGCGTGGCGGACCGCCAGCGTGGTTGCCTTTGCGGGCAGCAGCACGTGGATGGGGTCTGCGCCGTGGCCGTAGATGACGGCGGGGATCTTGTTGGCGCGGCGTGCCTGGCGGGCAGCACCCTTACCGAAATCGGTGCGCAGTTCTGCGGCGAGCTTCTGCTCGGACATGATGTCTCCTGAGTGTTTATGTTCTTCTGGACGTACCGAGCGATTGCAACGAAGCCCGGCACCGTCCCTACCCGCGAACATGCGCGTTGTCAGGAAAGCCGCCAGCCACCGTCGATAACGGAACAAGCTCTGGAATCAGAGCGAAGCGTTCCCTCGCCTAGGCATCAACGGTCAATCCTACAGCATGCCGGCGTCTGCTCGGGTTTCAATCTCCCAGCGGGACCCGGGAGTTCGGGGGTTGGCAGTGCGCTTCCGCGGGGATTAGGGCGGCTATATGCTGTGGATTGGAGAGCCGGGAAGCCTGGTCGGCCCGCAGGCATGACCTGCGGAACGCCCCGGCGCGGCCGCGGGCGTTCGTGGTACCAGCTAGGAGTTACGGCTATGAACGCACCAGCACAACCTGTTATTGAAGCCCGAAGCCTGGTGAAGGAATTCGGCGGAACCCGAGCACTCGACGGCCTCGATCTCAGCGTCGCACCCGGAGAGGTGCACGGTTTCCTGGGGCCGAACGGAGCGGGTAAATCCACTACCCTGCGTATTCTCCTGGGCCTCATTCGTCCTACGGCCGGGACCGCCCGGGTCTTCGGGTTGGATCCCTGGTCGGATCCGGTTGAAATCCACCGGGACATCGCCTACGTCCCCGGCGATGTGAGCCTTTGGCCGAACCTATCCGGCGGTGAAGTTATCGATCTGCTCACCGGGCTGCGCGGCGGCGCCGACGGGCAGCTGCGCCGCGACCTTATCGATGAATTCGAGTTCGACCCGCGGAAGAAGGCCCGGACCTACTCGAAAGGCAACCGGCAGAAGGTGGCGCTCATAGCCGCGTTCGCCCGCCCTGCACCCCTTTACCTGCTGGACGAGCCGAGCGCCGGCCTCGATCCGGTCATGGATGCCGTGTTCCGCCGCCAGGTCGAGCGCGTCAGCCGCGACGGGGCCACGGTTCTGCTGTCGAGCCACATCCTGAGTGAAGTCGAGCAGCTGTGCGACCGGGTGACCATCATCCGCTCCGGAGC
>NZ_JAPSHV010000078.1 GCF_031179385.1 Arthrobacter sp.
CCGCGCAGGATCTCGAGCAGTTCACGGCTGGTGATGCCGCCGGCTTCCGGCGTACCGGTCCCCGGCGCGTGGGCAGGATCGAGCACATCGATATCGATGGAGACGTAGAGCGGGCGGTTGCCGATGCGGTCGCGGAGCTTGGCGACAATCTCATCGACTCCCTGCCGGAAGACGTCGGAGGAGGTGACGATGCCGAAGCCGAAGCGCCGGTCGTCCTCGAGGTCCTTCACGCCGTACAGCGGCCCGCGCGTTCCGACGTGTGAGATGGCTTCGGTGTCCAGGATCCCTTCCTCCACAGCACGGCGGAAGGGGGTGCCGTGCGTGTACTCGGCTCCGAAATAGGTGTCCCAGGTGTCAAGGTGGGCATCGAAGTGCAGCAGCGCAACCGGCTCTCCGGCGCGCTCGGACGCCGCGCGGAGCAGCGGGAGTGCGATGGTGTGGTCACCGCCGAGTGTCACCAGCCGGGCGCCGTCGTGCGTGAGATCCAGCGCGTTCTGCTGAACCGTCTCAATGGCCTCATGGATGTTGAAGGGGTTGACCGCCATGTCGCCGGCGTCGGCGACCTGTACGCGCTCGAAGGGCGAGATGTCCATGGCCGGGTTGTAGGGCCGCAGCAGGCGGGACGCCTCGCGGACGTGGTTTGCGCCGAACCGCGCGCCCGGCCGGTAGGAAACCCCGGAATCGAACGGCACGCCGACGACGGCGATGTCCGCCTTCTCCACCTGGTCGATCCGCGGAAGCCGCGCGAAGGTAGCCGCTCCGGCATAGCGGGGTATGCGGGCTGAATCGATCGGCCCGAGACGGCCACCGGCTGTAACGCGCAGCTCTTCCATGGATGTGACTCCCTCTGTTCTCCGCCGTGCGGCGCGGTGAGTTGCCTAATAGGCATCAACTGTTTCCAGCAAGGCTAATTGTGAAGCGGGTCTCAGTCAATGTCGCAGGTCGCTGCGAAACGGATTGCCCACCTTCTCCGCGCGACCCTGCGCACTGCCCTCGACACGACGGCCAACCCACACCACAATGATCGCTACGAAGCAGTCGAAAGTGGGCAAACCGGCGCGCACCGCAACCGAATCACAGCAGGAGAATCATGCACTACTCACCGGATCCCCGCGTCGATGCCTACATTGACGGACTCCCCAACTGGCAGCAGGAGATTTGCCGTGAGGTACGGGACCTCATCCACTCCGCCGATCCCGAAGTCGAGGAAACGATCAAGCGTACCGTTCAGCCCTACTTCGTACTGAAGGGCAATATCTGCGCCTTCCTCACCACGAAGGACCACCTGAACGTGTTCCTGTACGACGGCGCAATCGTCCCCGACCCGGAAGGCATCATCACGGCGGGACAGCAGAACAAAACCGCGCGAACTGTTGCGTTCTACGAAGGCGACACGGTCAATGCGCCGGCACTGCTGGCGATGTTCAGGCAGATCATCGCCAACAACCGGGCGGGCGGCTGGCGCAAGCTGAAGCAGGGAAGCTAGGCAGCGGCGCTAGGAACGCGGAATCAACGGCTTATCGGCGCGGGCCTTGATTTGCTGCACAGCCCAGGAATTACCGTCGGGATCGTCGAAGCCGAAGAAGGTGCCGCCGTCGCGCTCGTCGAAGACGGTAATGTCACCGACGTCGACGCCGCGGCTCATCAGTTCCTCGCGCGCCGCGTTGATATCCGAGACAACGAGCTGCAAACCCTTCAGCGTGCCCGGCTCCATTGAGCGCATACCCGGGCCATTCCCGAAAACAATGGAACACCCTGAGCCCGGAGGTGTGAGCTGAGTGAAGTGCATGCCTCCGACGTCGGTCTCGTGATCCTGGTTGAAACCGAGTTTGTCCCGGTAGAACTCAATCGACCGGGCCATGTCTGAAATTGGCACAACGACAACTTCCAGCGTCCAGTCCATGCACTGCTCCTGACCTTGAAGGGGTGGCATTTACGCTACCGCGACCGTCCTCACCGCGTATAGCAAATCGCTTCTCCGATGGGAAGATTTCTGCCCTAAACAAAGCAGGCTTATGGCTTACTCTTGTCAGAAGCGACCCTGCCGACAGCAAGGAGGTGCAGCATGGCCACAGCGATTGACTCCCAACGGGAAAGACGAATCAGGCGTCCCCGCTGGATCAAGGAACCGTTCAACAGCGAGGCGAGGGCGGGCTATCTGTTCATCCTTCCCTGGGTGATCGGGTTCCTGGTTTTCACTCTCGGCGCCATGATCTACAGCCTGGTCATCTCCTTCACCAACTACGACCTCTCCACGGACACCGCCTCACCGGTCGGGTTCAGCAACTACGAATTGCTGTTCAAGGACCCGAAGGTCATGACATCGCTGGGCAACACGTTGTACTACGCAATCTTGTCCGTGCCGCTCGAGATCTGCTTCGCGCTGCTGTTGGCATACCTGCTGCACCGGATTCCCGATCGCGGAGCGGGAATCTTCCGCATCATCTACTACCTGCCGAAGATGACGCCGTCGGTTGCCGCCGCGTCCATCTTCCTTCTGCTCCTGAACGGCAACTCCGGCGCTATCAACGGCTTCCTCGGTATCTTCGGCATTGACGGGCCGCAATGGCTGATCGATCCCAACTGGATGAAACCCTCGATCATCATCATCGGTCTCTGGAGCGTCAGCGGCACCATGCTGATCCTCCTCGCCGCGCTGAAAAATGTTCCCCAGGATCTGTATGAAGCGGCCGCGCTGGACGGTGCGGGGGCGATCCGCCAGTTCTTCTCGGTGACGCTGCCGATGATTTCCAATGCGCTCTTCTTCTGCACCATCGTCCTGACGATCGCCGCGCTTCAGGTCTTCGACCAGGCGTTCCTGCTGTTCTATCGCGACACGCAGAGCGGGTCACCGGACGCCGCACTGTTTGTCGGCGTCTACCTTTTCCAGCAGGCGTTCCAGCAGTTCAACATGGGCTTCGCCGCTGCAATCGCCTGGCTGCTCTTCGTCATCATCCTCCTGATCACGATCTTCCAGGTGCGTTTCGGGAACAAGTTCGTCTACTACGAAGGGGGCAGGTAGGCCATGGCTTCAGTAATCAACTCACAGCCGCAGGCAGCCGTTGAATCGGATCCGCGGGCGAAGTCAGCCGCCGCACCCAACCAGCGTTTCCCCTGGTACAAGCCACGCAGCATCATTGGGCGCGCCATTCTGTGGTTCCTCCTGCTGGGATTTTCCGCGCTGTTCCTTTATCCGTTCGTGTGGCTGCTGGCGGCAACGTTCAAACCGCGCCAGGACGTCTTCGACAATCGCCTCATTCCCGAGACCTGGGTCTTTTCGAACTACGTCGAGGTGTGGGACCAGCTGCCGCTGCTCGCCTGGATCTCGAACAGCCTGATCATTGCGCTCCTGGCCGCTGGCCTGGTCACGTTCTCGAGTTCCCTGGTGGCGTTCGGCTTTGCCTACTTCCGCTTCCCTTTCCGCAACCTGCTCTTCGGGCTGGTGCTGGGAACCATGATGTTGCCGGGAGCTGTCACCATGATCCCGACGTACCTGATCTGGAAGGAACTCGGCTTCCTCGGGACAACCGTCCCACTCTGGGGAGCCAACCTCTTCGGGTCTGCGTTCTACATCTTCCTGCAGCGCCAGTTCTTCCTCGGACTGCCCCGCGACATCTTTGAAGCAGCGCGCATCGACGGTTGCAGCTACTTCGGACTGTTCTGGCGCATCGCGATGCCGCTGTCCATCCCGTCCTTCATCATCGTCTTCATCTTCGAGTTCCAGGCCAGCTGGAACAACCTGCAGGCTCCGTTGATCTACCTGAACTTCGGCGGCCCGGAGGAATTCACGGTACCGCTGGGCATCTCCTACGCGATGTCGCTGTTCAGCCCCACCTCCGGCGGCCAGGCAGATTACCAGTACGTGATGACGGCCGCGCTGCTGGTGACCTTACCCATGCTGATCCTGTTTGCCTTCGGCCAGCGCTACTTCATCGAGGGCCTGGCGGGCCAGGGCCGCAAGGGCTGACCCAAGCGTTGAGTTGGCATGCAAAGAGGGTGGGAGCCGGCTCCCACCCTCTTTGCGTGATGATCTACTGACGACGGCGCACGTTACTGGGCGCCGGCAGTCGCCTGCTCGTACACCAGCATCGCAGCGGCCTGGGCATCCCCGAGCGCTTCCTCGATGGTCTTGTCACCGGACATCGCGGGCGCCATGGCGTTCTGCAGTTCGGTCTGGATCTCCAGACCTGCCGGCGAGGAGCCGAGCGGGACGCCGTTTTCGAGAGCCTGGTAGTAGGACTCGATCAACTGGTCGAAGCCCTCGTTGCCCGTTGCCTCAAGGTATTCGTCGCGGATCTTCTGGTCGGCAGTAGGTGAACCGGTGAAGATGCCGGTGAACATGCCGCCTTCTTCCATACCGGAGACACGAGCCTCAGCCGCTGCCATCCAGGCATCATCCGAAGTGTTCTGGACAGCCCACTTGCAGGCGGCTGCCTTGTTCTTGGCTCCGGTCGGGATCACGTAGGACTGTCCGCCGGCCACGGCGATGGGATCGCCGTCCTGATTGCGGAGCGGCACGCCCGAAACCTCGAGCTGGTCAGCGAAGTCCGAGAGCACGTTGGGGTACCACTGCGCGTACAGCCCGGCACCTACCTGATCCGCCACGAACTGGTTGTTTTCGCCGAAGAAGTCCCACGTCTGGCTGAAGCTGTACGCCGTTTCGTAGCCGCCCTGAGCGTCATAGATTTCCTTCAGCCACGTCAGCGCCTCGACGTTCGCCGGGTCATCCAGGGTTGGCTTGCCGGTCTCGTCCATGATGCCCCCGCCGAAGGCCGCGAACCAGACCGGAGCCTGTGACGGCATCTGCGGGTCGAAGCCGAGGCGGGAAGGTGCGTCGCCCTCCGACTCGTACATTTCCTCGGCGGCGCTGAGGACGGCATCGGGGTTGGAGGTGTCGAGATCCTCGGGCGTCACGCCTGCCTCCCCCATGACCCGGGTGTTGGCGATGATTGCCCACGGCTGCCAGAACTGCGGGATGCCGTACACCTGATCGTTGTACGTCACGTCCTGCAGCACGGCCGGATAGTAGTGTTCCTCGGCGCTGACGTCGTGGGTGGTGAAGCACTCATCGACCGGTTCAATCAGGCCCTTCGCAGCATAGGTCGCCACATACTGGCGGTCCATGACCACGAGGTCGGGAAGGGTTCCACTCGCGGCCTGCGCCGCGAACCGCTGCGGGTCAAAGTTGCTCTCGTTGATCTCGACGGTCACGCCGTCCTCTTCAAGGGCTGCGGTGGCGAAGTCTGCACGCGAGGTCGCCACTTCGTCGCCGAGAGTAAATCCGCCCGTGGTCATGGTTCCCGAAAGTTCGGCCCCGTAGTCCGCAGCCTCGCTTGAGTCCGCTTCCCCGCCGCCACCGCCGCCACAGGCGGTGGCCGCTAACGCGATGGCCGAAACCACCGCGAATCCTGCTGCTGTCCTAGAAGTCTTCATTGCTCCAGTCCCTTCACAAGCTAGCGCGCCAGCACTGGCGCGGGCGGATCGTCGAGGCATCGAGGCAAACAACCGGCGCAAGCCGGCTGGCTGCAAATTTGACCACAACAGACACCGGTCAAGTCCGGACCGGCGTCGTTCGATCAGTATTCCATAAGCCGACTTGGTATCTCGGTAACGAGTGGCATAGCCGATCGGGGCGCCGTCGTCAGCTTCTTGAAGCCGCCGGAACCAGCGTCCATAGGACAACCGCTTCTTCATCGGAGGGATTGACCCAGGTGTGCGGCTCCCGGCCGGGGAAGGTGATGGTGTCACCGGCTTCAAGGTCATAACGGGCGTTGGAGAAAATCAGCTCAAAGCGACCGGCGATGATGTGCAGGGTCTCCACTTCGCAGTCCACCGAATAGAGGTCCGACTCGCCCTTACCTAACGGCTCGATGACGGCCCTGATCATCTGCAGGCGCCGCTCGGAGCGCGCTGTCACGAGACGCTCATTGATCCCCTCGCCGCCCAGGCTGATCTTGGGCGCCTCCTGAAGTCGTGTGAGGTGCGTTTCCGGAACCGTAAAGAGGTCACCGATCGAGATGGACAGCACCTGGCACAGGGTGACCAGGGAGGCGACGGACGGCGAGGTCAGATCCCGTTCCACCCTGCTCAGGAAACCCTTGGTCAAACCCGTGGAGTCAGCGACCTGCTCGATCGTCATCCTCTGCGCCTGCCGCGCGGACCGGATCCGGGAACCGATCGCCACCGGCGCATTGCTGGGTTCTACTGGCAAAGCCTTCATATGGTTCCTTCCCACCGCTGATTCACGAGCATACAGATGCTTTATGCGGCGTCACACTTGACCTGTTAGATGGGTCACAACTAGCCTACAGGGAAACATCTGTTGCCTATAGGTGAAATAGCTCACTGCAGGAGAACCATGGAATTCCTCAATGTTGCCATCGTGGTGCTGTATCTGATCTCGATGCTCGCGTTCGGCTGGTGGGGCAAGTCCCGCACCAAGAACACCAGCGACTACCTCGTCGCCGGGCGTCGCCTGGGACCAGTGCTCTACACCGGCACGATGGCGGCGGTGGTCCTTGGCGGAGCCTCCACCGTCGGCGGAGTGGGACTGGGCTACCAGTTCGGTATCTCCGGCATGTGGCTTGTCGTCGCCATCGGCACCGGCGTACTGGTGCTCAGCCTTCTCTTCGCTCCGACTATCCAGAAGCTGAAGATCTACACGGTCTCGCAGATGCTGACCTTGCGGTACGGCCACGAAGCCACCAAGATCGCCGGTTTCGTCATGCTCGCTTACACGGTCGTGCTGTGCGCTACGTCCACCGGCGCGTACGCCACCATCTTCGTCGTGCTGTTCGGCCTTGAGCGCTGGCTTGCCATTGCGCTCGGGGGAATCATTGTTCTGATTTACGCGACCGTCGGCGGGATGTGGTCCATCACCCTAGCTGATATGGCCCAGTTCATCATCAAGACCATCGGCGTTTTCGCCCTCATGCTCCCCTTCTCGCTCTCCGCTGCGGGCGGTTTCGAGGGCATCCGCGAACGGGCGGGAGAAGAGTTCTTCAACATCACCGGCATCGGTGCGCAGTCCATCATCACCTACTTCGTGGTCTACACACTCGGGCTCCTCATTGGGCAGGACATCTGGCAGCGCGTCTTCACCTCCAGGACGCCGGGTGTTGCCCGGTGGGGCGGTACAACGGCAGGCATCTACTGCATCCTGTACGGCGTCGCGGGAGCGATGATCGGCATGGCCGCCAGTGTGCTGCTTCCGGTCCTCGAGAACACAGACGACGTTTATGCCCAGGTGGCCATTGACGTTCTTCCAATCGGGGTCGGCGGTCTTGTCCTGGCGGCCGCAGTCGCAGCCATGATGTCCACTGCGTCCGGCGCCCTCATTGCGGCGGCCACCGTGGCGAGTTCCGACGTCGTGCCTTTCGTCCGCAGCTGGCGGCGTCACGGCCTGCGCGGCGGAGCAGCGGTTGCGGCCGAGGGACGCAAGGAGTCCAACCCGGAGCACGACGTCGCCGGGAACCGCCTGTGGGTGCTGACGCTTGGAGTGCTGGCAGTGCTGATCGCAATCCTGCTCAACGACGTCGTCGTTGCGCTGACCATCGCCTACGACATCCTGGTCGGCGGTCTGCTGGTCGCCATCCTCGGCGGCCTGGTGTGGAAGCGCGGAACCGGTCCCGGCGCTGCGGTGTCGATGATCGCCGGGTCCGTTGTCACGCTCGGCACGCTCGCCGTCTACGCGGGCCTCGCCATCGGCGACGGACTGTACGCGAACGAACCGATCTACTTCGGCCTGCTCGCCTCCGCCGTGTGCTACGTGGCGGTGTCGCTCGCCACGAAGCCAACCGAACCCGCGGTCATGGCGGCATGGAACAAGCGCGTCTCAGGCGAGATCCAGGAGGAAGTCCCTCTCGAGGGACCCACAACCCCGGTGCGCTGAGACTACTCCGTAGGGGCGGCCGGCTCTTCGCTGGAGGCTGCGGGTGCGGAGTCGGCAGGAGCCGGGAGCTCCTCCGGGTCCGCATCCGGTTCGTCCTCTCCGGTCCACACCTTGATTGCGGCCCAGGCGACAGCGGCGACGGGCACGGAGAGGATTGCGCCCACGATGCCGGCAAGGATGGTGCCCGCCGTCAGTGCCAGCAGGATTACGAGTGGATGGATGCTGAGCGACCGACCCATGACCACCGGCTGCAGGAAGTTCCCCTCCAGCTGGTTCACCACGACGACGGCGAGGATCACCATCAGCGCCACGAACGGTCCGTTGGCCACCAGTGCCACGAGCGCGGCCAGAGCACCGGCCGCCGTGGCGCCCACCAGCGGCACGAAGGAACCGACGAACACGATGACGGCGAGCGGCAGCGCCAGCGGAACGCCCAGAATGAGCAGCGCGATACCGATGAAGACTGAATCGACCAGCGCGATGATGGCCGTTCCCCGGACGTACCCGCCCAGAACCTCAAGGCTTCGGAAGCCTACCCGCTGCGCTTTGTGAAGCCGCTCGCCGCGGAAAGGCCGCAGCAGGAAGGCCCAGATCCTGTCCCCGTCCTTGAGGAAGAAGAAGAGGATGACCAACAGCAGCACCGCACCGGCGAGGAACTCGCCCGCCGCCGTGATCCCCGAAAGGGCGGTGGAACCGACCGTCGCGCTGGTGGCGAAATCGATCAGCGCCTGGCGGGCATCCTCGATCTGTGATTCATCGATGGGCAGCGGCCCTGTCCGGATGAAGTCATAGATCTGGTCGAAGCCCTCCGAGGCGCTTGCTACGAGTTCGTCGAGTTGGCTGCGCACGGCAAACACGATCGCGGTGACCACCCCGCCGAGGACCGCCAGCAGGAGGAAGAAGGAAAATGCGGTCGCCGCTGCACTCGGCCAGCCTTTGCGCCGGAGCATGTTGACCAGAGGACTGATTGCTGCCGCGAGGATCAGGGCCAGAAGCAGCGGAATGACCACCAGGCGGATCTGGATCAGCCCGTAGATGGACACCACCAGCACCGTGAGCAGCAGCAGGAACTGGGCACCGCGGATGCTCGTCCGACCGAGTCCGTCTTTCCAGGGGTTTGACCGGTTCGATGCTGCAGTGGTGTCGCGTCTGTATTCCACGGGCGCTTCTTCCTTGGGTGGGAGGGCATGCCGAAAGCGGCAGTTTTGCTTCTACCCTACGTGCAGCGCTTCACAGCGGGATGAACAGCACGGTGTAGATGCCCAGGCCGCCCATCGCGAGCACCACAGCGGACGTGCATAGGACCGCGACTACGTCGGCATGCACCCGGCCCCGGGAGACCCCGGCGACGCTCCTGGCGTACCGGTGCCGTTGGCTCACGTAAATCCCGAGCGCGGCCATCAACGCCGAGAGCACGAGGGTTCCCGCATACCAGCCGTGGACGGGAACCCATCGCAGGAAGAGGAGGCTGGCGCCGACCAGCGCCATCATGGTTCTGCCCCACGCGAGGGAGGTCCGCTCCGGTTGCAGACCGGGATCCCGGTCCAGGACGGTCATCTCAGCTGCCCCGCATGAGGACAAACACGACGACGACGGCGGCCACTGCCGCGCCGCCCAGGGCCAGGAGCGGCGCCAGGAACGGAAGCGGCAAGGGTGTTCCGTGGCGCATTGCGCGCTCGACGTTGAGCCACCGGAAGCAGGCCACCGAGGAAATGATCATCGCCAGCAGCAGGAGCAGGACCGCCAACGTGGTCCGCAGCTCGGGATTGAAGATGTCGGCGGTGAAGGCCTCGACGGCGATGCCGCCGGCCATGAGGGCAAGCGATGTGCGGATCCAGGCGAGGAACGTGCGCTCATTGGCCAGGGTGAACCTGGGGTCTGGTTCGCTGCCGCCGCGAAGGAGTCGGCCGGCGAGACCGCGCCGGCCGGCGTCGTCGTCGTTTTCGCGAGCTGTATGCACCGCTTCATCCTAGCGAGTGACCGCGCCCGCATCGGGAGCAGGTAGGATTGATGTTTGCGAAGGGGAGTAGTTCCGGGGCGTTCAGGCTCCGCGGCCTGTCGACATACTGGCACTCAGCGATGATGCCCGGCAGTCCACCGCAATAGCGGCGAACGAGACCTTCGGCCATGCATGAGTTAATGGCCGGAGCTCCCATCAGCCCTGGCCGTGTGAGATCAGGAGCCGGCTTTGACCCCCCAGGCAACGCGAACACCCGCCGATGTGAAGCGATGGCGGCAGTATCTGGCCGACGAACGGGCAGAAGCCGCAACCTACCGCTACCTGGCGCGCAAGCGCGGTGGTGAGGAGAAGGAAATCCTTCTGGCCCTCGCCCAGGCGGAAGGCCGACACGAGCAGCACTGGCTTACGCTCCTGGGGGACGACGTCGGCAAGCCCCTCCGCCCGTCGCTGCGGAACCGGATCCTCGGCTTCCTCGCCCGGCGTTTCGGGTCGGTCTTCGTCCTCGCCCTCGCCCAGCGTGCGGAGGGCCGCTCCCCCTATGCGGCAGATCCGTCCGCGACGAGTGCGATGGCCGCCGACGAGCAGATCCATGAGGAGGTGGTCCGCGGCCTCGCGACGCGCGGGCGCAACCGGCTTTCCGGCAACTTCCGTGCGGCCGTCTTCGGGGCCAACGACGGTCTGGTGAGTAACCTCGCGCTCGTGATGGGTATCGGCGCCACGGGCGTTTCCAGTGCCTTCGTGCTGTTCAGCGGGCTCGCTGGTCTCCTCGCCGGTGCACTATCGATGGGTGCCGGCGAGTACGTGTCGGTGCGTTCGCAGCGTGAACTGCTCACGGCGTCGCGCCCCACGCAGGTCACCCTGACGGCGGCCAAGGAACTCGACATCGACGCGAACGAACTCGTGCTGGTCTACCGTGCCCGCGGGATGTCACCGGAGGCCGCGGAGCACCGTGCGGCAGAGCGGATGGGCCAGTTCAGCTGTGACTGCGATCCGAGCCTGTCCCTGCAGCCGGAGCGCCAGGAACCGCAGGATGATCATGAGAGCGTCGGGAGTGCCGTGGGGGCCTCAGCGTCCAGCTTCTGCTTCTTCGCCTCCGGCGCGATCATCCCCGTCCTGCCGTACATCTTCGGGCTGACCGGACTGGCCGCGGTGGTGACAGCGTGTGTCCTCGTGGGGCTGGCGCTGTTGGCGACGGGCGCCGTCGTCGGGTTGCTGTCGGGGGCCTCGCCGCTCAAGCGGGCCCTGCGTCAGTTGGCCATCGGGCTGGGCGCCGCCGCGGCGACGTACGCGCTAGGTCTGGCGTTCGGCGTCTCGGTCGCCTAGCGCCGGTCCACACCAAGCACGACGGCGGCCGCATCCGTTTCGCGGTCCGGCACCGTGGTCGGTGACTCGAGGTGCACCGCGCCCGACGGCAGGATCCCGGCGCCGCCGTACCGTTCCATGACCCGCCACTGGGCGGCGACGTCCTCGCCCGCGTGGTCGGGAGGCAGCTGATCCCAGAAGTCGAACCCGCCGCTGTCCACCAGCGCGTCCCGGTTGAACAGGACGCAGCCGCCTACCCACGCAACCTTGTACAGGCGCCAGTCACCGGGGCGCAGGTTCAGTTCGGCTGCTGCGTGGGTGAGGTTCGCGGCATTGTGCAGCGGCCACCGTTCGAAGGAGGGCTCCGCAGGACGGACCCGCTCCGGGTGGACCTCCCGCTTCCAGAGTTCGAGCGGCGCACGTTCGTGTTTGCGGTGGTCGTCGAGGTAGGACAGGCCCTGCACGGCGGCTCCCACGAATCCGCAGCCCGCTTCCTGCAGTGCGGCGTGCATGCGCAGGAGCATTCCCGGCTCGAGCCAGACATCGTTATCGAGGAAGAGCACTTCCGGAGCGCTGGAACGCTCGAGCAGGAAATGGCGTTGCTGGGCGACCCCGCGACGCGGCAGGTTCCTCTCCAGCGTCACGGAGCGCCCTTGCGCGCGGAGCACCCGGACCATCGCGGCGACCGCGGACTCCTTCCAGACCGGCTCGCCGTCGCTTTGGTCGCTCAGGATGACGGCGAAATCCGGCTCGTCCTGGCCCGCGAGTCCCGACAGGGTGACGGCTAGTTCGGCCGCGCGTCCGTAGGAGGGGATCAGTACCTCCAGCACGGGCGTGTGCGTAGGAGCCTGCCGTCCCCACTCCCCTGACCAGCGCCCGCTCACGGCACAGTTGTGGAAGCGGCGGGAGGAGTCGACCGAGGCGTCCGGATCTTCTCGACCATCGCCGTCGTCGACTGCTCTGGAACGTAATCGAGGATGCGCACCACGCCGCCGCAACGCTCCACGACCGGCGCTTCCTCGAGCATCTGGGACGAGTAGTCTCCGCCCTTCGCGTAGATATCGGGCCGCAGCGCCTCGATCAGGGGCACCGGGGTATCGGTGTCGAAGACGGTTACGTAATCGACGCAGCTCAGCGCCGCGATGACGCCCGCGCGATCCCCCACACCGTTGATGGGCCGGTCCGGGCCCTTCAACCGCCGCACCGAATCGTCTCCATTCAGCGCGACAATCAGCACGTCGCCCAGCTGCTTCGCCTGCGTCAGGTAGCGGGTGTGGCCGCGGTGCAACACGTCGAAGCATCCATTCGTCAACACGATCCTGTGACCCTGTTCGCGTTCACCGGACACGCGCTGGAGAAGTTCGTCGAGCGGCAGGACCGCCGAGGAGAGGCCGCCCAGGTACTGCGCGAGATCGGCCGTGGAGCAGACCGAGGTTCCCGGCCGGCTGACGACGACGTCGGCCGCCGCCTGCGCCAGGTCCAGCGACGCTGTCATGGGCATTCCCGACGCCCGCGCTGCGGTCAGGCACGCGACGAACGTGTCCCCCGCCCCCGACGCCTGCTTCTCCGACGCCGGGCGGGCCCACGTGCGGTGACCCTGCCCTTCCGCGGTGAGAAGCACTGTGCCATCCCGGTCCAGGGTGACGACGACGGCGCTCGCCCCCGTCGCTGCGAACAGTTCGGCGCGGCGGTCGGTCACCAGCGCCGCGCGGTCCTCGGCGGGTTTGGGCGGGAAACCCGTATCAAGCAGGCGTGCCGCTTCCAGCGCATTCGGCGTCACGATGGCAGGGGCCAGCTCCGCCCAGGGACGCGGATCATGTGCGTCGACCACAGTCAGGGCCTCTCCGATGCTTCCCCGCAGCGCTGCCCGTACGGCCGAGCCGAGCGCTCCTGTGCCGTAGTCACAGACCACGACGGCGGCACTCCCGCTCACGGAGGCCGGAACCGCTTCGGCGAGGGCTGCTACGGCTTCCGCCGGTGGTTCCCCGTCCTGGTCGTCCAGGCGCAGCATTACCTGGTCACCGCCGATGATCCGGTTCTTCGTCGTGGTCCTGATGCCGGGAACGGCGACGAGGCCGGAGGTGTCCACGCCGGCGTCGTCGAGCAGGGCACTCAGGCGGATACCGGCGTCGTCTGTTCCCACGAGGCCGACCAGGCGCACCCGCGCACCGAGCGCGGCGAGGTTCATGGCGGTGTTCGCTGCCCCGCCCGGTGCGTACTCGCGGCGCTGCACGTCGACCACCGGCGCGGGGGCTTCCCTGCAGAACCGGTCGATGCTCCCGGTCCACCAGCCATCCAGAATCACATCTCCGACCACAGTGATCAGCGGGGCGACGCGGGCCAACTCCACGGGCACCCATTCGGCGAGCCCGCGCGTTTCAGACAGCGCGGTCATGATCCGGATGCCTTCCCTGGTGCCTCAATGTGCACCACCTTGACGGTGCAGAACTCGTCCAGCAGTTCGGGTCCGTAGCCGAAGCCCTCACCGCTTTCACCGCGGGGCTG
>NZ_JAPSHV010000192.1 GCF_031179385.1 Arthrobacter sp.
CAGAACGCGTTCGTACTCCGTCAAGGCATCCGCCGGGAACACGTAGGCGTGGTGGTGGCGCTGTGCATCGTCAGCGACGCCCTTCTGATCCTCGGCGGGACCGCCGGAATCGGCGTCCTGGTGTCCAGCTTTCCCCTGGTGCTTGATGTGCTGCGGTGGGGCGGGGCCGCGTATCTGACCTGGTGGGCAGTCCGCTCGTTCATGTCAGCGCTGAAGCCGGCTGCCCTCACCGCCGAGGCACCGAGGAGCCGCGGCTCCGTCGTCGCGACCACCCTCGCGCTCACGTATCTCAACCCTCATGTCTATCTCGACACCGTGGTGCTCCTCGGCAGCCTCGCCAACGCGCAGGGCGACGGGACGCGGTGGGTCTTCGCGGCCGGCGCGGTCGTCGGGAGCATCATCTGGTTCTGCGCGCTGGGTTACGGAGCCCGTGCACTGTCCGGAGTGCTCAACAGTCCGCGTACCTGGCGAGTGGTGGACGTGGTGATCGGCGTGGTGATGCTGGCGCTTGCGCTCAAGCTGGTCCTGGGCTGAGCCCTGCGCGCTTCTGCTCCTTCGACCACTCCGCTGACGCTAGAGTTAAGCCAAAGACGCCACGCACCAGACCGAGGAGACTCATGGCACACCCGGTAAACCAAACACGCGACGACCGTAAGTCACGGCCTGAGCACTCCGGCGAAGGAAAGCTTGGCGCGACCATCGTCGCATTCGCCCTGATGATCATCCTGTTCGCGGGCTCGATCTACTCGCTCACGTTCTTCGAGCGCACCAACGTGTGGCCGTTCGCAGTCTGCCTGGTGCTCTTCTTCCTGGCGTTCTGGATCCCGCAGACCATCCTCGGCCGCTCGGATACCGGGTACCGCATGGCCAAGGGCGACCGCAAGGCCTAAGCCCTTCGTTCACGCAAAGGGGACCGCTTCACTGAAGCGGTCCCCTTTCGCATTCCCGGGAACAGATCCCGAATGTTACGCAATGTGACGGCGGGGAATAACCACCCGCCGTCGACTGCTGGAATGAATAGCCCGCACCCGGGCACCACCGTTCAAGCGTCAAAAGGATGTCCCACATGATTTCTCGCCGTCTTCCGCTGCTCGGCGCCGCGACCGCCATCGTCCTTGCGGTTGCCGGTTGCGGTTCCTCTGCTTCCTCCGAGACCGCTTCGGAAGGGGCCACCGAGACCGCCGGCGGCACCACCCTCGCTGAGATCCAGGAGTCGGGTGTGCTGACTGTCGGCACCGAAGGCACCTACAAGCCGTTCACCTACCATGAGGGCGGCGCCGGCGAGCTGACCGGGTACGACGTCGAAATCATCACCGCCGTCGCCGAGAAGCTCGGTGTCGAGGCCGAGTTCGAAGAGACCCAGTTCGACGCCATCTTCGCCGGGCTGGAGGCAGGCCGCTTCGACGTCGTCGCCAACCAGGTCTCGATCACCCCGGAGCGCGAGGAAGCCTACGCCTTCTCGGACCCCTACACCTACAGCAACGGCGTCATCGTCACCACCGCCGACAACACCGACATCACCTCCTTCGAGGACCTCGACGGCAAGACTACCGCGCAGTCCCTGACCAGCAACTGGTACGAGCTGGCAGAGGAAAGCGGCGCTACGGTCGAAGCCGTTGAAGGCTGGGCGCAGTCGGTGACCCTCCTCGAGCAGGGCCGCGTCGACGCCACCATCAACGACGAGCTGACCTTCCTCGATTACCAGAAGTCCACCCCGAACGACGCCATCAAGGTCGTAGCGGAGACCGAGGAACAGTCCCGCAGCGCACTGGCATTCCGCAAGGGCAGCGATGACCTGGTCGAGGCCGTCAACACCGCACTGGAGGAACTCCGCAGCGAAGGAACGCTGACTGAGATCTCCGAGAAGTACTTCGGCGAAGACGTCAGCGCCGAGTAACGATCACGACGACGGCGGGCACCGGCTGCGGCAGGTGCTCGCCGTTTGCGTGTGCAGGCTCCTCGAAGAAACCACTGGGATAGCGTAGGAACTTATGGACATTGACTGGGACCTGGCCCTGACATCCTTCTGGCCACTGGTTCAAGGCGGCCTCACCGGAACCATCCCCCTGTCTCTGGCGTCCATGGCCTTCGGTCTGGTTCTTGCGCTTCTGGTGGCGCTCATGCGCCTCAGTGGGAACCGTCTGGTCTCATGGATCGGACGTGCCTATGTTTCGGTGATCCGCGGTACTCCCCTGCTGGTCCAACTGTTCGTTATTTTCTACGGGTTGCCTTCCATTGGGCTCACCATCGATCCGTGGCCGAGCGCCATTATCGCGTTCTCGCTGAACGTCGGCGGCTACGCGGCGGAGATTATCCGGGCCGCCATCCTCTCGGTCCCCCGGGGCCAGTGGGAAGCCGGGCACACGATCGGCATGTCCCGCACCCTGACCCTGCGGCGCATCATCCTGCCGCAGGCCGCACGGGTGTCGGTGCCGCCGCTCTCGAACACGTTCATTTCGCTGGTGAAGGACAGCTCGCTCGCGTCGCTGATTCTCGTGACCGAGATGTTCCGCCAGGCCCAGGAAATAGCCGCGTTCAGCCAGCAGTTCATGCTGCTCTATATCGAGGCTGCGGCGATTTACTGGGTCATCTGCCTTGTCCTTTCGGCAGGGCAGTCCCGACTGGAGAAGAGGCTGGACCGCTATGTCGCGCACTAACGGTGAACTGGTGTTGCAGGTCGAGGGGCTGCGGAAGTCCTTCGGGGATAACGAGGTGCTCCGCTCGATTGACCTGTCCGTCCCCTCCGGCGGCGTCGTCGCCCTGGTGGGCCCTTCTGGATCGGGCAAGACGACGGTGCTCCGCTCCCTCAACGGTCTGGAAATTCCCGACGGCGGCCGCATCACCTTCAATGGCGGCCCTGCCGTGGACTTCGGCGGCGGTGTACCCAAGCGGCAGATCGCCGCGCTGCGCGACCGCAGCGCCATGGTGTTCCAGCATTACAACCTCTTCCCGCACATGACGGTCCTTGAGAACGTGATTGAGGGTCCGGTGCAGGTACAGCGCCGGTCAAGAGCCGGCGCCGTCAGCGACGCCGAGGCGCTGCTGGCTCGCGTGGGGCTCGCGGAGAAGAAGGACCAGTACCCGCACGAGCTGTCCGGCGGCCAGCAGCAGCGCGTCGGGATCGTCCGTGCTCTGGCCCTGAAGCCGACGCTGCTCCTGTTCGATGAGCCGACGTCAGCCCTTGACCCCGAGCTGGTGGGCGAGGTGCTCTCCGTCATCAAGGAGCTCGCCGACGAGGACTGGACCATGGTGCTGGTCACCCACGAACTCGCCTTCGCCCGGGAGGTCGCTACCGAGGTGGTCTTCATGGACGGCGGCGTCGT
>NZ_JAPSHV010000193.1 GCF_031179385.1 Arthrobacter sp.
GCCAGGTAGCCGAAACGGTCAACGCGCCCGTCTACCTGCATCCCGATGATGTGGTTCTGTGGGAACAGGTCTACTTGGACGTGCAACCGGATAAACAGCTCAAGGACGGCGACGTCTTTCAGATCGCGGGTGCGGAATTGCGGGCGTTGCACACGCCGGGCCATTCGCCTGGTTCCAGTTGCTTCCTGCTTGCGGAGCAGAACGTCGTCTTCACCGGCGACACGCTCTTCAACGGCGGCCCAGGAGCAACAGGGCGGTCCTACAGTGATTACCCGACCATTCTGGCCTCCATCCAGGACAAACTCCTCGCACTTCCCGATGAAACGGTGGTTCACACCGGCCACGGTGAAGACACGACGATCGGAGCTGAGCGCTTGACGCTTGCCAGCCTGGCGACCGACTGACACTTCCAGTAGAAGGCGGCATGCCCGAGCGGCTTCTGCTCGGGCATGCCGCTTTTCGCACCTGCCTGCGTCCGGTCAGGCGAAGCTGAACACCGGGGGAAATACCATGACGACGACGGCGGCCCACGCACCATAGACGGGCAGGTATCGGGTTTGCCAGGTCTCCAGTTGCAGGAACGCGCGCCGTCCCCGCAGGAAGCCGATGGTCAACCACGCGGCCCGCACCAGGTGCACAAGCAGGAGCAGGTTGAGGCCGAGCGCGGCGATCTTGTTCGGGCTGAATCCGAACTCCGCGATACGGGTGAGCATTGCGGTCAGCATTACGGCATCGACCGCTATGGCGGCCACGACCAGTAACAGCTGCAGACCGTCGAAAAGGCCGGGCCTGGCCAGCGAGTCCCGTGCGGAGATGGAATAAAGCAGTAGCGCCAGCACCAGGATCAAGATGGCGTCCATGAGGATCAGCAGCTCACGGTCGACGTCGGCCAGGCCACCTGCTGCAGCGATGACTCCAAGCAACGCGAGCAGCATCACGATGGTGAGCGGCGTGAAGATGCGTGTGAGGACCGGTGCAATGTTCTCGACAACATTCTGCTTGGCCTCGACGAGCCAGGCCGCGACGACCAGGGCTCCGGGCACTGCGAACGGCAGAATCCATTGCCCGAGCACCGGCTCAAAGTCCGTCCCGATAAGCGAGAACGCGCCGAGTGTCAGTCCAACGAGCACCGCGCCGCCAAGGGCGATCAGGACGTAGTAGATGGCGAACTCGCCGGTGAAGCGGACGAAATCCATCCGGCGGCCGTCTGACCGCCACCGCCCGCCCATGTACGCAAGCCCAACCACCATCCACAGCACCACTGGAGCATGCAGAACGGCGAGTATCTCCGTGGAACCGCCTGGAACGAAGGGATACACGTTGAGGACGATGGCGAGAGCCAGAAAGGGAACCACTAGTACCGCGCCCACGCGGAGGGTCAGCTGCCGCTTCCAGGCGAAGTAGCCAGCGAGGAACGGGAACACGAGCAGTCCGATGTTGCGTGCGAAGGCATTCTCGTTGTTGAACAGGGTGAAGCCGAGCTTGACTGCTATGCCTGCGCCGACGGCCAGCGCGAGAACTACTGCCAGTTCGCGCCAGGGCGGGGTGCCGGCGTCGTCATGTGCTGATTCCGGAAGGAGCACCAGCTGCTTCCACAGCCGGTCTGAGTGTTCGCGGGCGAACTCGCGCGAGACCGCGTCGAGGTTGCCAAGGCGTTTGATTGCAACGAGGAAGGCCTCGTCCTCATCCAGTCCGGTGGCACGCCGTTCGGCGATTTGTTCGCGGAGGTGGTCCTCCAGCTCATCGACATCCGCGGGGGAGATCGCCTGGCGGCGCTGGACGTAGCTTCGCCACCGGTCGATCTGGGCTTCGAGTTCCGGCTGTGCCATTATGCCCAGCCTTCCGTCACTGCCGGAGGTCTTGGTGCGGTGTGCCAGACCTGCCGCAGCGCGTCCGCGACGACGGTCCACTGCTGGTGGCGCTCCTGAAGAGCTTCCCTGCCGGTCGGGGTAATAGCGTAGTGCTTACGACGACGGCCGGCTTCCGAGGTGCCCCAGGACGAGTCGACGTACCCCAGTCTTTCAAGCCTGTGGAGGAGGGGATAGAGCATGCCGTCCGTCCACTGCATGCTGCCCCCGGAGAGCTCTCCCACGCGTTTCAGGATGGCGTACCCGTACAGATCGCCCTCAGCCAGGATGCCGAGGACCAGGGGAGTGGCAGAAGCTGCCACGAGGTCTTTATCAATGCGCACTGCCGCTCCGGACACCTAGGACTGTTAGGTAACAAAGCATAGCAGCGCTAGGTATGTTGCAGCCGCTTCCACGAGCCTACGGTTGGTAGCCACACCGATCGTGAGGAGTGCATCGTGGCGGAGCTTCGCATTGAGCAGTGGTGGATCCTGCTGGATACCACCCACAAGGAATGGTTCCGCGAGAATTCGCGGGCGGCGCAGGTGGATCCGGATGCTGCCAATGCCGTCCGGGAAGCCGGTGGGCCTGATCTAAGTGGTTCAACCCTCTCTTCACAGGACTGGGATTTCATCGAGATCCAATCAGAGTTCGTCGACTAGACCGACGCTTTGCCCGGACCGTCGCGCGTCATCGACGCGCCCTGGTCAGGTACTTTGGATTCAACTAACGGTCTCAACTGCTCGCCCCTCTGGGAGCGCCCGCCGGGTGCTCCCCGCCCTCTTGCGCGAGCTGTTTCTTAGCAGGAAGCGGCGCGATGATTACTTCCATCCGGAACTGGAAACGGGGCGCGACGGCCGGGATGATGGCCCTGATGCTGTTATCGGCGGGGCTTGCGGTGGCTGCTCCTGCTGCCCATGCCGGTGAAACTCACAGCGTCGGGGAGCAGGCACCCGCAAGTCCGGCGGTGACGACTCAGGAAGGGCTGTTCTTCGGTGCGGAACTCGACTGGTCAACTGTCGACGCGGCTGCCTACACAGAGCAGAGCGGAATCACTCCGTCCTTCTTCAGCAGGCCGTTCGCTTACCCGATGACGCCCTCGCTCGAGGAAGACCTCCGGAACACAGCGCTGCAGGCGGCGCAGCTAGGCTCCCTCATTGTCATCACGCTGGAGCCCTCGAAGCCGCTCGCCGAACTCACCGAGGACGACGCCGTGCGCCTGAGCGAAGTCCTGCAGGGCGCCAGCGAGGAATATGGCACCGCATTTTTCGTACGCTTCGCGCCGGAAATGAACGGCACGTGGTATGAGTGGGGGCAGAAACCGACTGATTACGTGTCCGCCTTCAGGACCGTGGCGGCCGCCCTTGACGCTGGTGCCCCGACCGCGCAGATGCTGTGGGCGCCGTCGTACGCGGCGGGCTATCCCTTCACCGAGGCATACGGCGCGTTGGACGGGCCCGACGAC
>NZ_JAPSHV010000079.1 GCF_031179385.1 Arthrobacter sp.
CCCTGGTTCTTCACGATGTTCGGACGGGATTCACTCATCTCCGCACGCCTGCTCCTGCCCATCGACACCTCCCTGGCGGGAAGCACGCTCCGCGCTCTGGCCGCGCGGCAGGGCGGCTCAATCGACCCCGAAACTGCTGAGCAACCGGGGAAGATCCTGCACGAGGTGCGCCGGGGCACCCTGTCCTTCACCGAGGGCGGCGCCGGCGTTTCACTTCCGCCCGTCTACTTCGGCACGATCGACGCCACTCCCCTGTGGATCTGCCTGCTCCACGACGCCTGGCGGGCGGGTCTGCCTGAGAGTCAGGTCGAGGCCTTGCTGGACCAGTTGGAAGCGGCGCTGTCGTGGCTACGCGACCACGGTGATTCCGACGGCGACGGGTTCCTCGAGTACCAGGACGAGAGCGGTCACGGGCTCGCGAATCAGGGCTGGAAAGACTCCGGTGATTCCATCCGGTGGCATGATGGTTCGCTCGCTGACGGGCCGATTGCGCTCGCAGAAGTCCAGGGCTATGCGTACGAGGCAGCGCTCGGAGGCGCCGCCCTGCTCGATGCGTTCGGCCGTCCGGGGGGAAATTCGTGGCGGCGCTACGCAGCCGAGCTGAAGGATCGGTTCCGACGTGCCTTCTGGTGCAGCGACGAACTGGGTCCCTATCCTGCCATTGCACTGGATTCGTCCAAGCGCGCAGTGGACGGCGTCACCAGCAACATGGGGCATCTTCTGGGCACAGGCATTCTCAGCGATGACGAGGCACGAACAATTGCGGGCCGATTGATGGACGCCACCATGTTTTCGGGCTACGGCATCCGCACAGTGTCCACCACCAACGGGGGCTTTTGGCCAACCCGGTATCACGCGGGTTCGGTGTGGACCCATGACACAGGGATGATCATCAGCGGGTTGCTCAAGGATGGATTCACCAGCGAAGCGTCAGCCCTGGCAGGGGGGCTCCTCCGGGCCGCTGAAGGCTTTGACTGGCGCTTACCGGAGCTGTTCTCGGGCCATCCGGCACACGAGGTGTGGCCGCCTATTCCCTACCCCGCGTCGTGCCGGCCGCAGGCGTGGGCTGCCGCGACCTCAGTGCCCATCGCGCAGGCGCTCGGCGCGCTCTAGCCGGCCTGCTCGTCGGTCCGGTCCTGCGCGTCCGCCTGATCCTGCGTGAGCCAGGCAATCGCCGCCGCTTCATCGGTGAAGAACTCGCTCAGGGTCGCGGCGCGGTAGTTGAAGGCGGTCATAACCCGGGCAACTTCATCCTTGCCGAGGGCCGCTGTCCGGCTGGAGCAGGTCTCCTCCAGCAGGAGCTGCCGGGCTTCAGCGCTGATTCCGTTGACGCGATCAATGTGCACCAGCAGCGGGCGCTGTCCCGACGGCGACATCGCCTCCACTGCAGCAATACTCGACTGCACGTCGCCCAGCTCCATGACGATCCCCGCGTTCCAACACAAACGGAGGAAATCGCCCTCGTCCGTCAGTTCGAAACGTGGCGCATTCTCGGATGAATATTCCATTGTTCGGTGCTTCCCCCAGCTTTACGGTTCAGAAGTACTGCGTCCCGGCGTCAACAGCCAATCAAGTGCCGCGTGCGGCTCCGGGAAGTAGCGTGTGGGGTAACTCGGACGATGAACATCGTTGAAAAAGGTAGCGATCACCCGGTCCACCGCCGAAGGTCCGACCAGCGCCAGTGCGCTGACGTTGAGCCGTCCGGCGAATGCCGACAGGGCTGAAGCGTCGAGCGAGACCATCGCATTGAGGATCACCAGCATCGGTTCGCACAGCCTCGGGTTCACTTCTTCCAGCGCCCGGATGAGGTCCAGCGCATCCTGCTCTGTGACAGTCACGCCCTCGTTCCACTCCACACGTACATAGCCGTCCTGCGGAGTGAGGACAAAACGGTACCCAGACATGCTTCCGTTCATCACTCCTCCCGCAGTCGGCTGCCGAAGCCAAATGTATCCCACCTCACGTCCGCTGCGTCAGGGTGGCCGGGGCGCTGCTAATAGAGGAAGATCGCGAACCATTCCCGGTTATGGGCGTGCAGCAGCACCAGGAAGAGCACGAAATCGAACAGGAGGTGCACGCTCACGATGTAGCTCAGCGACTTGGTCTTGGAAAAGATCCAGGCCTGGACCAGCGCGAATGGATAGATCAGAACCGGCCCCCAGGCGTGGAAACCCAGCTCCCACAGGAACGAGGTGAACAGGACCGCCTGGAGGAGATTCGCCTGCCAGTCCGGTAAGTGGCGGCGCAGCAGGGTGAACGCGGTGCAGATGAAGAAGAGTTCGTCCCAGATGCCAAGGACGTTCGTGCCCAGGAACAGCCGCGCGATGGTTCCCGGATCCGAGGCCGCCGGCCAGTTCTCGTAGACCCCGGTGGGGATCATGTACACCGGCAGGAGCAGGTACCCGATGACGACGACGGCAACCAGATACCAGCGCTCCGTCCGGTTCCACTTCTGGCCGGTGAGTACCGGAAAGCGGATGGCATGATCCTTGAAGACGAACCGGGACAGCAGGTACGGCACGGCCACAGCGAGAATCATGGCGGTACCCATGATTGCCATATGGCTGAAGCTGATGTCCGTCGTGATGGGCACCGCGCTGATGATGACCAGCCCTATGGCCAGCAGCAACAGGTCCCGAAAAAGCGCCTTGCCTGAGAAGTAGGCGGTTGTGAGTGCAACGGCCACGACCAGGTAGCCGATCAGTCGCTGCTCCATCGCAAAAACGAGGAGCCCGGACACTGAAATCAGGGCTGCGGACAGGACCGGTAGAACCCGGGGGCGCGCGTCAAGACTCGCCGTAGTGGTCATGTGTCGAGCTTACGCCCTGCCCGTTGTCAGGGCCCGCCCCTAGACTGACGCAATGGTAGACAACAAGGCTCGCGAGTCGCTCATTGCCGACACACTCGTCGAGGCATTCAAACCGCTGATGGAGGCGGATCCGCACGGCTTCCGGACGAAGTTCCGCAAGATGGCCGCCGATCCCTTCGCCTTCTACCGCGGCAGCGCGTGTCTGTTCTATGCCGATATGCGGGAGACAGAGGACAGGTGGGCGGACGACAACACCAGCAGGGTGTGGATTCACGGCGACCTCCACGCGGAGAACTTTGGCACCTACATGAGCGCCACCGGCCATCTCACGTTCGATATCAACGATTTCGATGAGGCCTACCTCGGCCACTTCTCCTGGGACCTCCGCCGGTTCACAACGTCACTCGCCCTGATGTGCTGGCAGAAGGCACTCCCCGAGGAGGCAGTACGCTCGCTGGCACGCACCTATCTGTCCTCGTACCTCGACCAGGTCGATCATTACGACGACGTCGGCCAGGACGACTTCGCGCTTCACCTGGGCAATACGTCCGGCACCATTCACGGCGTACTGCTGGCAGCCCGGGCCTCGCGCCGCACCGATCTGCTGGACTCGATGACGTACGTCGAAGACCATGAACGCCATTTCCAGAACAATCCCAAGACACGGCAGTTGGATAAAGCCGAACATGACATGGTGGCAGCGGCATTCGAGCAGTACCTTGGCACCATTCCCGAGGGCAAGAAGTCAGGACGTGAGGTCTTCTACAACGTCAAGGACATCGTCGGAAGTACCGGCTTCGGCATCGGCAGTGCGGGTCTTCCCGCCTACAACGTACTCATCGAGGGGTACAACGAGGCCCTCGAGAATGACATCATCATCTCGATGAAGCAGGGCAACGTTGCCGCGCCGAGCCGGATCGTCACCGATGAGCGGGTCCGTTCGTACTTCGAACATGACGGGCACCGCACCGTCATCAGCCAGCGTGCGCTTCAGGTGCACACCGATGAGTTCCTCGGCTACACGACGGTGGACGGGGTCGGCTTCGTGGTGGACGAACTCTCCCCGTACAAGGCTGACCTACGGTGGGACATGCTGACGGAACCGAACGAGATCGAACCGGTCCTCGTGGATCTCGGTCGGGCAACTGCCAAAGTGCACTGCGCGTCTGACGAGGACAGCGACCAGGACCTGGTGGCCTTCCAGACCGAGCGCGCCATCACGCAGGTCATCAAGGGGCGCCGGGAGGAGTTCATTGAGGACCTCATCGAATTCTCGCTGGACTACGCAGGCAAAGTCCGTAGCGACCATTCGCTTTTTGTCGATGCCTTCCGCGAGAACAGGATCGCCGGCGTCCCCTCCACTTGAGATCGAGGCTTGAGATCGAGACCTAAGCCGAGGCATGAAATCGAGGCGTGGCACAAACCGCACAACAGCACAAGGTGATGTAGTTCACGTCGGCAGAATTTGGTCGGCTAATTAGGTAAGACATACCTTACTTAATGCCGGGCCGGCCGGTTTCCCATCCCGTCTCACCCTTGGAGTCCCGCACGTGAAAAATCCCGGAAAGCCCGGCGCCATCGCCGCCCTGGCAGCGTCAGTCCTAGCTCTTAGCGCCTGTGGCGGATCTGCCGACGCCGGCAGCGAGCAGGCTGCTGACGCAGCATCCGCCACGGTCACAGTGGAGCATGCGCAGGGCGAAACGGAGGTACCCGTCAACCCGGAAAACGTCTACACCTTCGACCTTGGCGTGCTGGACAGCATGGACAGCCTGGGCATCACGCCGGGCGGCGTCCCGCAGGCGACCTTCCCGGAAGCGCTCGCTGAATACGCTTCGGATGACTACACGAAGATCGGATCCATGAAGGAACCTGACTTCGAGGCCATCGCGGCAGGGGGCCCGGACCTCATCATCATCTCGGGACGCACCGCCGGCTCCTACGAGGAACTGAGCCGGATTGCACCCACCATCGACCTGAGCATCGACCAGGCCGCGCCGATCGACAGCTTCAAGGAAGTGAGCACCACGCTCGGCGCCATCTTCCAGAAGGAGGACCAGGTAGCTGAGCGCCTGTCCGCCATCGATTCCTCCATCTCGGACGTACATGCCGCCGCAGAAGGAGCAGGAACCGGCTTGATTGTCCTGACCAGCGGCGGGGAACTCACTGCCTACGGCGCCGGTTCCCGGTTCGGTCTGATCCATGACGTCCTGGGGGTTGAGCCCGCCACAGAGGTGAAGGCGGACGGTTCCCACGGCGAGTCGATCTCCTTCGAGTTCATTGCCGAAACCAACCCGGATCATCTGTTCGTGATTGACCGTGACTCTGCGGTCGGCGAGTCCGGAGACGCAGCCTCCGCCGTGCTGGACAACGAACTGGTCAACGGCACCACCGCCGGCACCGAAGACCAGATCACCTACCTCGACGCCGCCAGCTGGTACCTCGTCGGGTACGGGCTCAACAACGTCGATGCCATGGTCAGCTCGATCAGCGACGCGCTGACCAGCTGATTCCTCCGCCGGCCGTCCCATCCGGACGGCCGGCAGCAAGGCTCCCTCCGTGATCACAGCACCCTCACCTACACAGGCCACGACGACGGCACGCCGCCGCTTCCCAGCGTTGGGTGCGCTGGGTGCAGCCCTCGCCGTCGTCGTTCTTTCTGTTGTCAGCCTGTTCATCGGTGTCAGCGACGTTTCGCCGGCAACGCTGCTCTCCGACTCGGATGACGGTGCCGCCGGGCGAATCCTGCTGATCAGCCGTATTCCCCGGACCCTCGCCATCCTCCTGACCGGGACGGCCCTCGGAGTGGCCGGGCTCATCATGCAGCTGATGGCGCGCAACAAGTTCGTGGAGCCCTCGACGGTAGGTACCGTGGAGTCGGCGATGCTCGGCATCCTCGTAGTGACAGTGTTGCTCCCCGCCGCCCCGCTGTTGGCGAAGATGGGGGTGGCCGCGGTCTTCGCCGTCGCCGGGACCGCCCTCTTCCTGCTTGTACTGCGGCGCGTGCCCCTGCGCAATACCCTGATCGTTCCGCTGGTTGGCATCATGCTCGGCGGCATCATCGGCGCCGTCACCACCTTCTTCGCCTACCGGTTCGATCTCCTCCAGAGCCTCAACAGTTGGATGGTCGGTGACTTCTCCGGTGTCATAGCCGGCCGGTATGAGTTCCTCTGGCTGGTCGCAGCCCTCACCGTGGTGGGCTACCTCGCAGCCGACCGGTTCACCGTCGCCGGGATGGGAAGCGAGTTCACCACCAACCTGGGCCTGAACTACCGGGCCGTGATGACCCTGGGACTCGTAATCGTCTCCCTGATCAGCGCCGTCGTCGTTGTTACGGTGGGCGCGTTGCCGTTCCTCGGCCTCCTGGTGCCGAATCTCGTCTCGCTGCTGATCGGCGACAACGTGCGCCGATCAGTGCCCTGGGTGGCCCTGACCGGAGCCGGGCTGGTGCTGCTCTGCGACATCGTCGGCCGGCTGATCCGCTTTCCCTACGAGATCCCCGTCGGTACCGTCCTGTCCGTCGTCGGAGCCGCCGGCTTCCTCTACCTCCTGCTGAGGAGCCGCCGCCGTGCCGCCTAACCCGTTTCCTTCCGCGCTGACCGTACGACGACGGCTGCCCACCAGGAGCGTGGGTCCCCGCACCTGGATCCTGGTGCTGGGACTCCTGACGGCGGGACTGGTGGTCGTCTTCATGACAATCGGCCTGTCCGGCAATCTGTCCTACGTGCTGCCATTGCGAGCCAACAAGGTAGCCGCCATGCTGCTGGTGGCCTACGCCGTCGGAATTTCGACCGTGCTCTTCCAGACGGTCACCGGCAACAGGATCCTCACGCCGTCGATCATGGGCTTCGACGCGCTGTACATCCTCCTGCAGACCTTTCTGGCCTTTACCATTGGCACGCAGGCTCTCCTCACCATGGGGGCAGGCACGCGCTTCGTCCTGGAAGTCCTGCTGATGGTCGGATTCTCCTGGCTGCTCTACCGGTGGCTTTTCATCGGCGGCGGGAAGTCCCTGCACCTCGTCCTGCTGGTCGGCATCATCTTCGGCACCCTGTTCCGGGGAATGTCCTCCCTGCTGCAGCGGCTGATCGATCCCAGCGAATTCGTGGTGCTCCAGGACCTGTTCTTCGCCAGCTTCACCAACGTGGACCCGTCCCTGCTGGGCGTTTCCACACTGGCCATCCTTGCCGCCAGCGCCGTGGGGTGGCGGATACGAAACCAGTTCGACGTGCTTGCCCTCGGCCGGGAAACCGCCCTCAGCCTCGGCGTGGACCACAAGCGCACGGTCACCCGGGTGCTGCTTATCTGCTCGGTGCTCGTGGCTGTGTCCACCGCACTGGTTGGCCCCATAACCTTCTTCGGCCTGCTCGTGGCCTCACTGGCGTACCAGCTTTCCGCGGTCTTCCGGCACAAGTACGTCCTGGCGCTTGCCGTGCTGCTCGGCGCCATCGCGCTGATCGGTGGGCAACTGGTCCTCGAGCGGGTCTTCGGGTTCGACACGGCCCTGAGCATCGTCATTGAGTTCGTCGGCGGAATCGTCTTCATTGCCCTGCTCCTGAAAGGTTCGATCAAATGATCCAACTGTCCGGCGTAACCAAGGCGTACGGCGCCGAGACCGTCGTCGACTCCGTCACGGCCACGATCCGCCAGGGCGGCATCACCTCGATCATCGGCCCCAACGGAGCCGGGAAGTCCACCCTCCTGTCGATGATGAGCAGGCTGCTTCCCCTGGACAGCGGCTCGGTGGTGATTGAAGGCATGGACGTCAGCACGACGGCGAGCAACACTCTCGCACGAAAGATGGCCATCCTGCGGCAGGACAACCAGCTCACCGTCCGGCTCACGGTGCGCGACCTGGTGGGATTCGGGCGGTTCCCCCACAACCAGGGCAGGCCGACTGCTCAGGACCGCATTCACATCGATCGCGCCCTGGACTACCTGGACCTCGGCACGATGGCCCACCGTTTCGTGGACGAGCTCTCCGGCGGGCAGCGGCAACGGGCATTCATCGCCATGGTGCTGGCCCAGGACACAGATTACATTTTCCTTGACGAGCCGTTGAACAACCTCGACATGAAGCACTCCGTCGACCTGATGCGTCTGCTGCGCCGCACCGCTGAGGATCTCGGCAAGACGGTGGTGCTGGTCATCCATGACATCAACTTCGCCTCCTGCTACTCGGACGCCATCATCGCGATGCGGGATGGGGCGGTGGTGCACCACGGCACTCCCGCCGAACTCATGCATACGCACCTGCTCCGCGAGGTGTACGACATCGATATCCGCGTGGAGGAAATCGACGGCAACCGGATCGGCGTCTATTTCGCCTGAGCGCTTGGCGCCCTGGCACAGCCCTACCCTGACACAACGTCCGTCCGATGGGGCAGGATGGGAACCATGCGAGCCCCCATGGACTTCGATGTACTGGTGATCGGCGCGGGGCCGGCGGGTATGGCCGCCGCAACCCGCTCAGCGGAGCTGGGAGCGCGCACCGGCGTCGTCGAACGTGCCCGGCTGGGTGGCACCTGCGTGAATTCGGGGTGTGTCCCCACGCGGGTGCTCGCAAAGACTGCGCGGCTGTATCGGGAAGTGCGCACGGCCCGCGAGTACGGGATCGTGGTGCACGAACCCGCGGTTGACTGGCCTCAACTTGTCCGGCGGGTGCGTTCCACGGTTGACCGCGTTCTGGAGGCCAAAGGGTACGACGAAACCATGCGGCGCCTGAAGATCACGCTGCTGGAGGGCGAGGCATCCTTCACAGGCCCGCGGGAGCTCCTGATTGACGGCCGTACGGTGACCGCGGCCTCGATCATCCTGTGCGTCGGCGGAAGTGCACGGCGGCTTCCCATCCCGGGCGCAGAACATGCCGTGCTTCCCCACGAAGTGCTGGACCTTCCGCAGCTTCCCAGCGCCGTCGCCATCATCGGTGGAGGCCACACCGGCGCCCAGCTTGCGACAATCTTCGACGCGTTGGGGTCACGGGTGACCCTCCTCGATGTAGCCCCACGCATCCTCACGACGGAGGACGACGACGTCTCCACCGCCGTCACCGACGGCTTCCGTTCGCGAGGGGTAAGCGTGGAGGTCGGCATCAGCGGCGTGGACGGGATTGACCAGCACGACGACGGCCTTGAGCTTCGCTGGCGGGGAACCGACGGTGCTCAAACTGCCCGCGTTGGAGCCGTTGTCATGGCTGCCGGGTGGCCGGCGAATGTCGAGGGTCTCGGGCTGGATGCCGCCGGCGTCGCCACCGAGCGGAACGCCATTCCCGTGGATGACTATCTGCGCTCCAATGTCCCGCACATCTTTGTTGCCGGTGATGCCAACGGAACATCCATGCTGGTTCAGGCGGCAGTGTTTGAGGGGGAAACAGCCGCGGAGAACGCTGTCCTTGGCGCACACCGCACCACGCCGCACCATCTGTTGCCTGAAGGCGGTTTTACCGACCCGGACTATGCCGGGGTAGGTCTTACCGAAGCCCAGGCGAAGGAACGCGACCCGGAGTGCGCCGTCGTCGTGGTCCCATACGGCGCGGCGGAGCGTCCCATCATTGATGACCGGGAGCAGGGTTTCCTGAAGCTGGTCACCGACCGGCACCGGGAATTGATCCTCGGCGCGCACGCGGTCGGTGAGAATGCGGTCGAGGTCATCCAGGCCGTTGCCACCGCGATGGGAGCCGGCACCGACGTTGCCACGCTCGCCCGTGTGAAGTTTGCCTACCCCACCTACAGCGCGATCATCGGCCACGCTGCACGCGCAGCGGTGCGGGGAGCAGGGAAAGACTCCTGGTGATCGGACTGCTACTGTGGGACGAGGATCACTACAAAGCTTGCTTATTACCGGGCGCCCGCGGCACGAAGCCCGGTCCCCGTAGGAGAGCAGTGAGGAGTAGCCATGGGCAGCGCAGAGAAGAAGTTTTCAGTTACCGAGGAATCAGACAGCAAGCACCCGCATGACTGGGGTCGGGCAATGGCCGTAGCGATCAGCCGCCTCGTCGATCTGGCACACGAAGCGGGGGACGTCGTCGAAAACGAGAACCTCTATGGTGAGGACCTCCACCTCTTCGTCGCCGAGACGGAGCACGGCGCAAATATCACGATGTCATGGACGCCTCGGGCGTCGAAGTCCGCCGAACCGGCTGAGCAGGAGTAGATATGAGCGCGCCAAATCCCGATCCGGATCAGGACAAGGTTACGGGGCTGGAACCCGGCGGCGGCGTCCCCCCGGGTGAGACACCTCCCGGCGAGGCCAGTACGGCCGGACCTCAGGGCCACGAGGAAGGGGCGCCGGGCAAGGCCGCGTCGCGAATCTGGCTGGTACTGATCGGCATCTTCGTGCTGCTGGGCCTGCTGTACTTCGTCGGGTACATCGTCGGGCTTTTCACCTAGGCCACCAGGGACACAGTAAAGCGGCCGTGACCCGTGGGGGACGGCCGCTTTACTGTGTGCGCTCACAGTCTGCCCAATCGGGCGTGCGCTTAGTTGCGGTAGTAGTCGCGGAGAGTTGCTTCCTGGTCGGCTGAGAGGCCTTCCTCCACAGTGAAATCCGGCGCGTCCTTGATGGTGTCTTTCGATACCGCAACGTAGAGGTTGTCACCGTCCAACCGGGACCCTGCGAGCGGAACGAAGTTTTCCCTCGTATTCAGCAGCCCGAGCCCCACCGTGATCCAGGCGGGTTGGCGAGTTGCACCGTCAAGGTGCACCTGCGTGACGTTTCCGAGCTTCTCCCCGTTGACGTCCCATGCCGTGGCGGCCTGCAGTTGTTCCAGTTCCAGGTTCTCCATGATGCCTCCGAGCGTCGATAACAAGTGCCCTTACCATTCCAGTGCATCACGCCACCAAAGGCAACGGCGACGCCCGTCGATCTCCCCGGCTGGTTACGCTGCGTCGACCTTTTCGGCCGCCTCGTTCAGCATGGGGAGCCACTTGTCCAGCGCCCAGACCAGGGAGAGCGGGCTGGCTGCGGAGATTGAGAGCGTCAGGGTGTTGTCGGCGTCGGCAACGAGGGCTCCGGACTTGACGGCGGGAATCTGGCTCAGGAGCGGATCTTCACCGATGGCTTCTTTGGTGGCGTCGTCCGGCACCCAGGTGACGAATACATCAGACTCGAGTTCATCGGCGCGCTCAGCGGACCAGGGGAAGAAGAATTCCTCGCCCTTGGTGTTCTCGGTGACAACGTCAGCAAGCTCCATGCCGATCTGGGTGAGGAAGCGCGGCCGGTTGTCGCTTGCCGTGTAGACGTTCACGCCCTCGGCGTTGGCGGGCTCGAGGTTGCCGAAGATGAAGGACTTTCCTTCGATCGCCGGGTACTCAGCGGCGGCTTCGGCGATCTTGTCCTCGGTATCAGCGACAAGCTGCTCCGCCTCTGCGGTCAGGCCGAGCGCCTCACCGACCAGCGCGGTGGATTCCTGCCAGGCAGTACCGTAGGCCACCTCGGGGTAGGCCACCACCGGCGCGATCTCGCTGAGGGTGTTGTACTCCTCCTCGGTGAGGCCGGAATAAGCAGCGAGGATAACGTCCGGGTTGGTTGCAGCAATCTCGTCGAAGGCTATCCCGTCAGCCTCGGAGTACTGGGCCGGCGCGTTGTCTGAACCGATGGCGGCCCCCAGCTCCTCAAGCTTCGCGTCCTTCCACGGCGTGGATCCCTGCTCGTTTCCACCGTACTCATCCAGCGGCATACCCACGGGCACTACGCCGAGCGCGAGCGCAACATCGGCGTTGACCCAGGAGACGGTCGCGACGCGCTCGGGCTTCTCCGCGAGAACAGTCTCACCGAAAGCGTGCTCGATGGTGACGGGGAACGCCTCCGTGGAGCCGGCTTCGTTCGCACCGGCTGCTTCCGAACCGCCTCCGGCCGGACCCGTAGAACAAGCTGAGAGGGACAGAACCGCAACCGCTGCCGCGGCGACAAGTCCGCGCAGGCGTGTGGGGGCCATGGGGGCTCCTTGACTTTCGTGACGGCGATGAACGGACCGTCGGGATGGATACGAAAGTAAGGCTAACCTATGCTCTTAACCATTACGAAATGTTTGTGTTGCGTAATACGTTCAGCTCCCGGATTCACGGGCTTTACGGCTCTCCCTGTCGTTCGCTTTCTGGATTGCGTCCACCAGTTCCTGCTTATTCATGGTGGATCGGCCGGGAACATCCAGCTTCTTGGCGACGTCGTACAGGTGCTCCTTGCTGGCGTTCGCATCCACGCCGCCCGCAGTCGGCTTGCCGCTTCCCCGTCCGCCTTTCGCCTGGTCGTCGGACGGACCTTTATGGTCCTTCTGCTCCCAGTGGTCGCCCACCTTCTCATGCGTGTGTTTCAGAGCGCTGTAGGCGGTCCGGTGTGCGCGCTCACCGTCCCCGTACTGTTCCTCAGCGGAATCGAGGGTCTTCGCGAACGTTTCCTGCGCCTTTTTGTCCGAGCGCTGCAGGGTGCTTGGCAGGTCGTCGGTCTTGACCTTCCCGGACTTCGTTACCTTCGGCATCGCCTCTGCTCCTTCCGTGTGGGGTAGGGCTTCCATTTTCGAGGCTACCGCTGCAGCTGCAGCGCCGCTACACGTACGACGGCGCCGGGTTCGCTGCAACAGCCCCGAGATATTTCGCGAGCGCGCCCGGCGCGGAACGTGGCGCTTCGGCTTCCACCAGAGCGTTGTAGTTCGTGTTCGTGTTGACGTCATACGTGAGTACGCGCCCATCAACTGACTCCATGAACTCGATCCCGCACACCTCGATGCTGTTCCGCCGGGCGAAGTCCAGGTACTTCGCGATGATCGGGTGGTCGAAACCGCGGCGCAGGCTGAACAGCTGCTGACCTTCCTCGGGTTCGATCGTGGCACCGGGAGGCATGATCGGCTTGCCGGTGTTCGGATCGATGGCGCAGGAATCCGCCGGGCAGAGTTGGAAGCCGCCGCGCGCGGTGTCCGCCTGGATCGCGTAAATGAACTCGCCGCCGACGATTTCCACGCGCGTGATGATCGGCTCGGCTGCCTGAATGAACTCCTGGATGAGCGTGATGCCGTCCTGCGGTTCCTCGAACTCGTCCGAGCTCACGTAGTCGGCCAGTTCGTTGTGACTTTCGAACTTGCGGACGCCGAGACCCTTACCGCCCTGATTGTGCTTGGTGATGAACGGGGTGGGGAAATTCTTTGCTGCTTCGAGAATGTGCTCCCGCCCGACGGCGGCAACCGTACGGGGTGTGTCGATGCCGGCCGCCTTCAACGCAGTCAGTTGGTCCACCTTGCTCATCTCAAGCTCAAGGACTCGCCGCCCGTTGATTGTCCGGCGGCCATGAGCCTCCAGCCAGGACAGGACCGAACGGGCGTAGTCCTTGGAGAGTCCGTGTTCCCGGGTGTGTGCCGACGCGCTGATCCTGGACCAGAAGATACCTTCCGGCGGGGTCGAATCCAGGTCGAGGACCCCATCGGTCAGGAGCCACTCCTCGAACTCCAGGCCCTCCTGCTCAAATGCCCGGGCAAAGGGCGGAAACCATTCCGGATTCTCGTGCAGGGCATAGATCTTTGTGGTTTCCGAAGTAGTCATGTTGGGTGCAACC
>NZ_JAPSHV010000080.1 GCF_031179385.1 Arthrobacter sp.
ACATCTTCCCCCCCCCCGGGCGGGGCCCCCCCCCCCCCCCCCCCCCCCCCCGCTCCTGGCCGTTATCGCTACGCGCGGGAGGCGTTCAGGGTGCTTCCCCGTGTGCGTGGTTGGTAGGAGCCTGGGACGGTTTGTTGGCCTGGACCGAGGTCCGCTTGCGGCGCTTGGCTGCCGCGTTTTCCAAGCCGAGCTTTTTAGTTCTTCTTCGCTCCAGCCGTCGCGCGTGGCGCGGATGTAGGCCCGCTTGTCCTCGCGTTCGGCTTCGGCCAGCTGTTCTTTCAGGTCGACGATCCGCTGCCGCGCCTAGACGAGCGCGGTAACGGACTCGATCCGGGTGTCGAGCAGTTGCCGTGCTTTTTCCTGGGTGCTTTCAATGCTGATGGTGGCCATGGTTATACGTTAGGCCGTGGCGCCGACAAAGTCTCGAAGGTCAGCCCGGTGCGTCACCTATACACCCCGTTCCTGGGCAGGATGGGTTGAATGCGCGACCCGGCACTTAGGTGCGGTCCGCTCTGTGGTGAGTGCCTCCCTATGCGTTTTCCCTACCCCGTTTTCGGCACGCTCTTCGCGACTTGGCCGCGAAGTGAATCGGCCAGCCGGAGCGGTTGGTCCGTGGAATACCGGAGGGAGCGGAGCGAGCGGAGGATATGCCGCGAAAGCCGCCGGTGGAGACTTGCCGAAAGAAGGGCGGCCAGTACACTCACCCGCCGAAACAGAACGGCGGAGCCGTGAGAGATTCGAGCGCGCGACAGCGCACCTTTTTGATGCTTTAGGGTCAAGCCATCGCACTGGGTGCTGTAAGTCTGCAGCGAAGCAGGGCAGAGCAAGAAAATCACCCGCGGTTCGCGTATGGCCGGTCTCATGGTTTATCTCGCGTCGACGGATGCGGACAAGACGAAGAACGCACACACGGAGCCGCACCTGGTTGCCGGTGATGCGGCCATTATGGCGTGGTACGACGACGGGGTCCTGGACCACGCCGACGCCTTGGCGATCGCGAAGCATTTGGACCAGCCGCGCAAGGCCTACGGGATCGAGATCCGGCAAAAAGAATTCCGCTGGGACCAGGCAACAAAGCAACGGATAGAGAACGGATACAAGCAGGCCGACGTCTGGCACTGCTCCCTGAGCCTGCGCGCCGAAGAAGGCCCGCTGACGGACCAGCAGTGGGGCGACATCGCCAACGACTTCGTGGACGCGATGGGCTTCACCGAGACCAGCGGCAAGGCCCAGTGCCGGTGGGCCGCGATCAACCACGGCACCAGCGAAAACGGCAACCACCACATCCATATTGCGGTCTCCCTGGTCCGCGAGGACGGCACCAAAGCCTCCACCCACGGCGATTACAAACGCGCCCAGAAAACCTGCCGCGAACTCGAAGTCAGGTACGGCCTCGAGCAGCTCTCTACGGTGCACGCGACGAGGGGCTACGACCGGGCCGAGAAAGCCACCGCCATCAGGGAGCAGCGCGAGATGCACCGCGCGTCGCTGGCCCGCAAGGTCCGTGCCAGCGCCGGAGCCTCCGTGGCGGAGGCGGAGTTCGTCCGCCGGGCCCGCGACACCGGACTGCTGGTGCGCCCGCGGTTCGCGAAGAACACCACCGACGTCATTGTCGGGTACTCCGTCGCCGAGCGGCCGAAACCGGGGGAGCGGCCTATCTGGTTCGGCGGCGGCAGCCTTGCCTCCGACCTGAAGCTCGGTGCCCTGCGTGACGGATGGCCGGACTCCCCGCAGCTGGCGACGGAAGCTGCGGCCGAGTGGAACGCCGCTGCCCCCAACAAGCGCAAGGTGTCCAGGACCGGCCCGGAGAAGGCGGCACCGCCGGCACAGGCCTGGGTGGACTATACCCGCAACGCCAGGGCTTTGGCGGACCGGCTCCGTACTATCCCGCGTGATGATCACGCCACCTGGGCGAAAGCCGCCCACGAAGTATCCGGGGCCTTCGCGGCATGGTCCTACCGGCTCGAACCGGTCCCCGGGCCGTTGGCGGCCACCGCCGCTGAACTGTCCCGCACAGCACAGCTGCGCACCCCCAAAGCCCATGGGAAGCCCGCCGCCCTGCCGTCCATCGCCGGCACCGCCATGTTGTTCATGGCAGCATCCAGCAAGAACAAGACGGCAGCACAGACGGCGCTGATGGTGCAGCTGATCAACACCGCCTTCGCCGTGTACGAAATGCACGCCCAATCCGGGCGAACCCGGGAAGCCCAGCGCATCCGATCAGTGGTCGAGAACCAGCTGGCCCCCTTCACGGCAACTATGCCCAAGGCCGTACCAGTAGCAGCAGAACGGGAGCCCGCGGAAGCAGCAGTCCCGAGGGCAGTTGATATTGCGCGCCGCGGCATGGCCCCGATCCGTCCCGGCCCGGGGGTGCCCGCGACACCCACACCGGCAACAACGGCAAAGACCTATCAGCCCAGCCGCCGCGACACCGCACCGGGCCTCGACCGATAAGAATCACCCACTAGTGCAAGGGGAACACCTTGAATGAAGCAGACGGCATCGACGACTTTCTGGACAACAGCATGCGGCAATCACTGCTGATCGCCTCACGCATTGCCGAGACGCTGGCACGCCGCCGGCAAGAGGCCCAGCGACAGCAGGAACACCAGGACACCCAGGCCGCGCACGAGGCGCAGGCGCGGCTCGCGGCCGAGCGCAGCGCAGCACACGCAGCACTCGCCGCCGTACACAAGGACCAGTGGTGGGAGAAGGCGCAGCCAGCCGACATTGCCGCCGCCTATGCTGTCGCTAAGGGTTGGAAAGACCACGACCCCACTGCCTTGGCAGCGTCGGAGAAGATCCGTCATGAAGTCCTGACCCGGTACGGCATCGACACACACGACGCCGGTCCGGACACCGCCTACCTCGAATCCGGGATCGAAACCATCGCGGCCGAAAAGGCCCGGCAGGAGGAGCCGGCGCGCAGCCAGGAACAGACCCGCAAGGCCGCCGCAGAACACGAAAAAGCCATGCAGCTGCTCGCAGCGGCCCGCGCCGAAGAAGTCCGCGCACAGGCGGAGAAACTCACCCCTGAAATGGAGCGCCATCAAGTGCCCGTTGAATACCTAGCCAACCCCGAACTGGCCCAGGCCCTGCAAAAGGCGCACAACGCGCAGACCCCCACAGCTATCGCAACTGCCGAGACCGAAGTGAAGGAACGCATGTTCCTGATCGGCAAGGACGGGATCCACGGACCCCACATTGACCAGCTCCGCAAAGAAACCACCGCCAGCGTCAACGGCGCCGACGACTCGCACTTTCAGGATCCCGAATTCGTGAAAGCCGCCAAGGACCTGCACGAAGGCCAAGCTCCTGGCCGAGGGCGGGTTCAAGGGCTCCCTACGGGCGTCAATGGAACAGCGGTACGAGCGGGCCGAAAAGGAACTCTTCGCCCGCCTCGAAGGCGTCGGCCGCGAGATCGCGAACCGCGTCGCCCCATCGACAGCAGCCGGTTCCAAGACCAGGAACAGAAAGCAGAAACCGCGTCGGCAGCCGGTTACGGCTCAGCTGCACATCGCGAGAAGTTCGCAGAGTCACTGGAGAGCAGCGGGGCGACGGACAGCCAAGTCCGTGGCCGCCTGGCCTCAGCCCGGAGCGAAGGCACCCACCCCAGCGCGGCCGCCACCACGGGCAAAGGCGCAGCAAAGGCCGGCAAGTCCCGTACGGGGACAACTGTGGGCGCTGAGCGAAGCAAGGGCGGACTGTCCCGCTAGCAGGGAGCAGCAACAGGAAAGGGGATGTCACCGTTTGGGTGACATCCCCTTTCCATCTAATGAGCCACAATCCTGCAGTTCGGGCAGGGCTTCAGGTTCTGGCGGTAACCAGTCTCTTCGCATTACTGCCGATCCTCAATAACCCAATTCCGGTGCCCTGGTTTTCGCTGACGGAACGCCAAACGTGGTGGCTACGTGGAAGGCTTCGGGACAAGGCTCATGGCGTGCAGGTGCGCGTCCTCCCAGCCAAAGGCTGGCTGCAGCACCTGATGTAGCGGGTTCAAAGCTGTTCAGCCCGGACCTCATGCCCTCAAATCCCATACTCACGAATGCACTGCCAGCAGACTTGCGGCTAACCCCGCTAATGCGGAAGCCTTCAGAGGTAATGGAGAGTTGTGTACGCATCGTTGCGGTCTAGTTCCCGAGTGCTGACGGCCCCGGGTCAAATCCTAGCCGATGGTGGCGGCGACCTTGACGTTGATGTTGCCACGCGTGGCGTTGGAGTAGGGGCACACCTGGTGGGCCTGCTCAATAAGCTTGTCCGCCGCCTCCTGGTCCACGCCGCCAATTTCGACGCGTAGTACGACGCCCAGTTCGAAAGCCCCGCCGTTGACGGGGTTGAGGCTGACTTCAGCCGTCACGGCGGTTTCGCCGATGGTGACCTTGCTGCGGTTTGCCACCATCTTCAGGGCGGAGTGAAAGCAGGCGGCGTATCCGACGGCGAACAGTTGTTCCGGGTTAGTTGCTCCCCCAGCTCCGCCTAGCTCCTTAGGTAAGGCCAGATCAACGACGAGTTGCCCGTCGTTGGTGCGCGCCTCGCCGTTCCGTCCGTTGCCGGTTGCTGTAGCCACTGCTGTATAGAGAGCATCCATGGTTGTTGTCCTTCCTGTCGGGGATCCGGGTAACCCCCGCCCTCCATGTAGACTAACTAGTAACTCTGCCTACGTCTACCTACGGAAAATCCAGCCGTGCACAATGGAAACATGATGGCTCCGCAGCTTCCCGTCCGTGAACGCATCCTTGCTTCGGCCGCCCGTCTGTTCGACGCGAACAGCATACGGATGGTCAGCGCCGACAAAATCATTGCCGACGCGGGCATCAGCAAGGTGACCTTCTACCGGCATTTCCAGTCGAAGGACCATCTCGTCGTGGCATATCTGGACGGCCAACTCGAGCAGTTGATGGCTGCTGTGGCCGAAGCGCGGGCTGGGAAGCAGGATGCGTGCGCCGTTCTGCTTCATCTCGCAGCCGCATATGGTTCTGCCGCATGCAAGCCGGGGTTCCGCGGTTGCACCTTCATAAATGCGGCAGCGGAGTACCCGGGTGAGGATCACGTGGTGCGGGCAGCAGTCGAGCGCTACCGGACGTGGCTGCACGACGTGGTGCGCGAGCTCCTCGCGGACCTCGGCGTGGACCAGCCCGGCATCGTCGCGGACCAGTTGATCATGCTCCGCGACGGGGCGATGGTGCAGGGCTACTTGGGAAATCCGACCGGGGTGGCCGATTCCCTCGTCACGGCCGGCCGCGCCATCGTTTCCGCATCGGCGGGTGCTGCCGGCCTGACTCGTGAGCAGTGAGATGGGCGCGGGTCCTGCGGTGAAGACCCCCAAGCTGCTCGGACACTTCCAGGTGCTTCGAGCTGAACTCGGACGTTCAAATCGTTGCTCACTTCCACTAAGGTCTGCTTACCTCTTAGAGGAAGCCGGCGGGGTGGACTCAGCCAACGGGAGCAGTCAACAGGGCGGCTTCCGCATACACCTGCTGTTGCCAGGGACGCAGGTCGCGCAGAGCGGCATTGACGCCGATGATGCCGACGAGTCGGTCTTGTTCGCGGTGGGCGACAATGAAGCTGCCGTCGGCTTCAGAGCCAGCGACGATCTCGGTGTCATCGCTGTCGAGTACTACTCCGTGGAGTTGGATGCGGGTGTCGAACTGGTGTGACCAGGCGTACGGCACCGAGAAATATGCGTCGCCGCGGCCGCCGTCCAGCTCAGCTAGGAGCGTGCGCGCCGCATGCGCCCCTTGCTGCGTTGCGTTGGTGCGGTGTTCGACACGCATCAGCCGCCCATAGGCGGGATTGAACCACCGGGCGACGTCGCCGGCGGCGACGATGCCCGGTGTCGCAGAACAATCCGCGGCGCACAAGACACCGTCATCCAGCGGTATGCCGCTGCCTTCGAGCCACCACGTTGTCGCGACCGAACCGGTGCAGGCAACCACGACATCGGCTGCCAGGTATTCGCCGTCCGCGAGCTCGGCTCCTGCGGCGTCGACATGGGTGACGCGCACGCGAGAGTGTACGTCAACACCGTGCGCGGCGTGCAAAGAGGCAACATGGCGCGAGATCGGAGAGCCGAGGCGCGCCAGGAGACTATTGCAGGAGTCCAGCAAAGTCACCTTGCATCCCCTCGTCGCCGCGGCCGCGGCCAGCTCGGTGCCGAGAAAGCCTGCGCCAACGATGATGACGCGTGCCCCGGGCTGCAACCGTGAGCGCAGACGTTCCGCGTCTTCGAGGGTACGCAGCGTCAGCAAACCGTCGCCGTCGACGCGCAGGGGCTTGACTCCCGTAGCGATAACGAGGCCGTCGTAGGCGAGCTCTTCTCCGCCGTCGAGAGTAACGGTGCGGTGCGCCGCGTCGGCGGCAACCGCACGTCGTCCCGACAAGAAGGTGGCATTCAGCACCGCGAGGTCTGAGTCGGATCGAAGGCGCAGGCGCGCGGCATCCCATGATCCGTCCAGCGCCTGCTTTGACAGGGGCGGACGGTCATAGGGGGCGTGGGGCTCTTCACCGACAAGCGTGATGGCGCCGTCGAATCCCGATCGGCGCAGTTCTTCGGTGGCGGCCAAGCCGGCAGCGGCGGCCCCGACAATGACGATGCGGGTCATACGGTGACCAAGCGCAGAGCTGCAGCGGGGCAAAGTGTTACGGCTTCGCGGACGCCGGCAAGGGTTTCGTCGGCTGGCTCCTCGGAAAGCACGATCGCGATTCCGTCGTCGTTGCGTTGGTCGAAGACATCGGGGGCGACCATGACGCACAGGCCAGATGCCACACACCTGGGTTCGTCGAGTTCGATTCGCGCCGTCATAGGATCACCTCACGCGAGAGCGTCGTATGACGCGATGGTGGGTGGGTTGTTGAGCATGTCGAGCATGGGCGCCGAGTCGCTCAGGCCCGCGGCACGCATGTCGGCCAGGATTGCCGGCGCGGGGCGGGAGATCCGATAAACGGTGAGGTAGCGCGGCGGTTGTTCGCCAGCCTCGGTGCAAAATCGTTCGACGGCCTCGATGCCCGCTACACGTGCCCGAATCTCGGAGATGTGGATGTTGTCGTACCAGGCGTTGAACTCCGCCTCGTCGAGATTGGGGTGTGGCGTCGTTGTGACCAGCATTATGCCGGAATAGGTCGTGTCGTCCACGGAAGGCTCCTACGCGTCATCGGAAAGGTCGGATTTCGACAGCCTATCGTAAACCAATAATTTGCTCCAGAGCCTGTTCTCGCTACCATGGGGCCATGCCTACCGCAGTCGTCCGCATCCACTTCGCGTCCCCCGTCGAACCTGCCGCTTTCGAGAGGGGTGTGGCGTTTTTGCGTGAGCGCGGCATTCCCCTCGTCGAGTACACCGCAGTCGCCAGCGAGGAGGTGCTCAATGAGATCTCCCTGCTGCGCGACGAGGCCCAGCAGTGGACGCCCGATGACGCCGTCGCGCTATGCGCAGAGGCCTTCGGGGTGTCGGTACGGCGAGGCCCCGTGACCTACGTGAGTCGTGGCACCAACGCGGATGCCGAGTCCGTGCTTGCTCGCTTTGACCTTGACGGACGGGTTCGCCGAGAAACCGGCGATGACGGCGACATCGTCATTGTCACGGTGTCCGGCACTGACATGCGCCGCGTTCCCGAGAGCCGTCTGCACACCGCGCTGGAAGCAGCACTGAACGCTGAAGTGCGCATCGAGCTGGACGCTGCGGTCAACGCGGGTTGAGGAACCCCCGCAGCAGCGAGTTGCGTAAGAACCGGTGCGCCCGTTCGGGGCTGGCCCGGGCGAAATCCTCATATGGCACCCGACTGATGTAACGGATCTGCGGGCCGATTTCGGCGGGCGCGCCCAGCGGGCGGATAGACCCGGCTTTCGTGCCGCGCGTCAGCGTAGCTTCGAGCAGGCGCAGGCGCATATCGGTGCTCGCCCAGTACGATTTAAGCGCTGAAGTGGCCGGCGCCGTCGTCCGGGGATAGGCGAGCTTGACTATATCGCTCTCAAGGCGGAATCGACGCTTGGCGACGACCATGACGAATGCGAGTGCGTCGAGCGACTCTACCGCCGAGTCGCCTGCGGTCAGCACGGCGCGAACTGCGGCGTCCATATGGGCGTCGTACGCACCGAGGATGTCGCCGAGGAGTTCGTCTTTCGAGGCAACGCGGCGGTAGAGGGTTCCCATCCGTATCTGCGCGGCTTCGGCAATGTCACGCACGGTGGTTGCGTCGAACCCGCGCCGAGCGAACTCTGTCCGTGCCGCGGCCACAAGATGCTCGCGGCTGTTCGGCTCTGTTGCCTCTTCGAGCGGTCCCCAGCCGGCGATCGCCTCGCGCGCCGCAACCATGGCATCGCTGCGGTCGAGGTCGTCGTCGCTGGGAGTGTCGAGGGCGATGCCGTCGAGCAACATTGCGACGTGGAGGTCAGCGGTCGATCGAGGATGCGTGGATACTAACGCGTTGACAGAGCCGAAGAGAGTCAGGTTGCCCAGGGCGAACCGCAATAGGCCGACGTCTTGAGTGTCGGGCGCGGCATTGGGGACGAGGTCGTCAACCAGACGCTTCCATACGCGAGAGAGGCTGGAGGTCGTCGATTCGCGGGCCTGACTGAACCGTTCGGCGGCTGTGGTGGGTGCAGCGTAAGCGATGAGACGCAGTGCCGCGCGGTTTCGGGCGGATAAATCGGCAATGTCCTCTGCCGTCTGCGACAGGCGCGCGCGTGCGCCTGTCGCGCCGGGCGCATCGAGGCGGGCTAAGAGCGCCGAGGCGAGCTCGGAAGCCTCGCGTTCGAACTCAGCGACGATCTCGAGAGCGACGTCCTCTTTGGAAGCAAAATGGTGGTACAAGCTGCCCGGCAGGATGCCGACCGCGTTCGCGATGTCGGTTATCGTCGTCGATGAGTAGCCGGTGCCCTCGAACAGTTTCGCGGCCGCCTGCCGTATCTCCTCAGTGCGGCTGCCCGATTTTGCGCGCGCCCCCATGACCTCCTGTGGTGTATCCATCTGAACATTATCCCCGCTACACGAGCGGTTTGTACGGACCATCCTTGCCGAAACGCCGGAGCAAGAATTAGATTCGATGAAGTTGTTCCGAATCCAAGCGAAGGGATGCACAATGGCGCAGATCGAAGTCAACGGCGGAGTGGTCGAATATGAGCTCTTCGGAGCCGAGGGTGGCGACGTCGTCACCGTGACGCCGGGGGGACGCTTCAGCAAGGACTACCCCGGCGTGCGTCCGTTCGCCGAAGCGCTTGCGGAAGCCGGTAAGCGCGTGTTGATCTGGGATCGGCCCAACACGGGGCTTTCGGATGTGCAGCTGTACGGGGCCACCGAATCCCACATGCGGGCCGATACACTCGCGGCCATCGTGCGTGATATGAACCTCGGACCCGTGTTCGCACTGGGCGGTTCTGGCGGTGCACGCGACTCCATCGTCTTCGCCATCGAGCATCCCCAACTTGTGCGAAAGCTCGTGGTGTGGTCGATCGTCGGAGGTGCGTTCTCGTCAATGAGCCTGGCCGGTGTCTATGTGATGAACGAGATCCGCACCGTGCGCCGGCGCGGGATCGAAGGGGTGCTCGAGCAGCGGGGCCCCGCGGGCAGTTGGGCCGACCTGGTGGACGTAAACCCGCGCAACAGGCAGCGCCTGCGCGACATCGGCGCCGAAGAGTTCGAACGGGTCATGTGGCGTTGGCTCGAGGCGTATGTCCCCAAGGCGAACGAGTCTATTCCCGGTGTTCCCGATCACCAGATGCGCACCATTGCAGTGCCGACGCTCATTGTGCGCGGTGGCGAGAACGACATCGATCACCCGAAGCGCACATCGCTCGAGGTGCACTCGCTCATCAGTGGCTCGACATTGATCGACCCGCCATGGCCGGAGGATGCCTGGGAACGCGCGCAGGCAGCCCGCGATGCCGGTCACGGCAGCATCTTCGATCCGTGGATGGATGCGGTGCCGACGTTCCTCGACTTCATGGACGGGCGTACTCAGTGAGTGGGGAGCGGGGCTTGCTTAATCATGCGCGAAGCAATAGTTTGGTCCACATGACGATTGAATCGATCCAGACGGAGGCCGGTGCAGGCCTTCGCATCGACGCAAGTGCGCACGTGTTCTTCGCTTCCGACGCCGAGCTGCGTGAGTACCTGGGCGAGCCGTGGGCGAGCCGCGGATTTCCCACCCCGGATGTCACCCACAGTCTCCAGCTGGGCAACCGTTATGTGCACGGCTCGCAGCCCAGGCCCGACGCGCACGCCGGTTCCGACCCCGAGTTCGTCGGCAAAGTCCTCTTCGACGAGAAGGGTTTCGACCTCGCGATCCTGCATCCGATGACCGTCGGCGTCCTGCCCGACTGGCACCTCGAGTCGGCCATCCATGAGGCGACCAACCGCATGCTCGTGGAGCGGTGGCTTGACTCGGGCACCTACGCAGATCGGTTTCTCGGAACCATCCGTGTCAACCCGAACGACATCGACAGCGCCGTGCGGGAGATCCACCGATGGTCAGGTCACCCCAAGATCGTGCAGATCGGACTGCCGATGCAGACTCAGTCGCCCTACGGCAGGCCGCACTACAAGCCACTGTGGCGGGCCGCGATTGAGGCGGGATTGCCGATCGCCATCCACAACGAGATGGGTCAGGGGATCACGCATCCGCCGACACCGAACGGCATCACGCGGACGTACCAGCAGCTCGTCGGATTTCAGCCTCTGAACTTCGTTTACCACCTCATGAACATGATCGCCGAGGGTGTCTTCGAAGAGTTCCCTGAACTGAAGATAGTCTTTGCCGATGGCGCCATCGACATGCTCACCCCGATGATCTGGCGCATGGACACGTTCGGCCGGCCCCACCTCGAACAGACCCCCTGGTCTCCGAAGATGCCCAGTGACTACCTGCCCGGACACGTCTGGTTCGTCAACGGCGCACTCGACGGACCCGGCGAAGTCGACTTCGCGTCGGAGTGGTTGCGTATGACCGGCAAGGAAGACATGCTCATGTTCGGTTCGAGCTACCCCGACTGGCAGACCGCGACCATTGAATCGCTGCCATCGGGATGGACCGCCGAGCAGCAAGAGAAAGTGCTCTGGCGCAACGCCGCTGAGCTGTACGGCATCCGCGTTCCGGCGAACGTGTGACCGACGAAGGAGACGGCAAATGACACAGACTGAGATCCCCGGGACGTCGACGACGACCTCCGTGCGCGTTGTGGACTGCGACGTGCACCCCACACCACGCCGCGGTGCCCTCATGGAGTTCCTCGACCCGAAGATCGCCCGCGAAGCGAAGCTGAAGGGCCAAGGGGCCGAGAACGGCCTCTACTACGACCCGCCGGACTATCACCATTCCAAGGCCATGCGGGTGGATGCGTTCCCTGACGACGGTGAGTTCGCGTGCTCGGACCCCACGCTCGCGTTTCAGCAGCTTGTGCTTGACTCGGGCTCGGACCTCATCATGCTCGGCCCGACGAGCGGCGGTATGGGCGACACCGACGAAGAGGTGACCGCCATGGCCGCAGCCACCAACCTCTGGCAGGATGCTGCCTGGCTTAACAGAGAGGACAACTGGCACGGACGCTTTTACGGCTCCATCTGCGCCAACATCACCGAGCCCGAGCGCGCGGCACTCGAGATCGAACACTGGGCCGGCCACGAAAAGTTCAAGCAGGTCCTCATCCATGCCGAACCCCGCCCCTCCTGGGGACACCCGAAGTACGACCCGATCTGGGCAGCGGCGGTCAAGCACAACATCCCGGTTGCCTGCCACCTGGGCCGTGGCAAGCATAATCTGCTGCCGATGAGCCCCGTCGGGTTCATGACGTACAACCACGACTTCATGGTCACGTACTCGATGCTCGCCGCCAACCAGGTGATGAGCCTCATCTTCGACGGTGTCTTCGAACGGTTCCCGACCCTGCAGATCGTGTTCATCGAGCATGCCTTCAGCTGGATCCTCCCGCTCATGTGGCGGATGGATTCCATCCATGCGGCACGGGGCAACGAGACCGGTCTGAGCAAGGAACCGTCGCAGTATGTGCGGGACAACATCTGGTTCACGACCCAACCGTTGGACTACCCCGAAGACAAACTCGAACTGACTCGCGCTTTCGAGTGGATGCAGGCCGACAAGATGATGCTCTTCTCGTCGGACTACCCCCACTGGACTTTCGACGAGCCCCGTTGGCTCGCCAAGCACATTCCCGATCAGATGCGGGATGCCGTGATGTACCAGAACGCCCTGGACCTGTTTGGCCTGCCTTCGCAGGTGCCGGCGCTCCCCGGACAAGTGAAGGCCTTCTGATGACCAACAGCGAACTGGCTCACGGCCGCGAACACGTCGTGGCCACTGTCGATGAGATCCCCCCCGGAGAGCACAAGGTTGTCCCGATCGGCCGCTATGGAGTCGGGGTCTACAATGTGCGGGGCTCGTTCTACGCCATCGCGAATTATTGCCCGCACGAGGGCGGCCCGCTGTGTGTAGGGCGCACCCGCGGAACGAACGTCGCCGACGAATCGCGCCCCGGCGGGGCACGGGAGACCCGCGAAGGCGAGTTCATCTACTGCCCATGGCACCAGTGGGGCTTCGAGCTGGCGACGGGGACGACGGCGGTGAAGCCCGAGTGGAGCATCCGCACCTACCCGGTGCGGATCGATGGTCATCAGGTCGTGATCACCGCGTGAGCGCCACGGCCGAAACCACATGGACGATACCGGTCGACCGATACCCAGGCCTCACTCCCCGACTGCTGAATACAGAAGGGGTGGAAGGCATCGGCGAATACCTGGCGGGAGGCGGCTATGCGCTGCTGCGAGACCCGGGCGCGCTGCTCGACCAGGTTGCGGCGGCAGGCCTTCGCGGCCGGGGAGGGGCGGCCTTCCCGCTCGCCCGCAAGATCCTCACGGTGCGCGGTGGACCCGCGACCCCGATCCTTGTCGCTAACGGTGAAGAGGGTGAGCCGTCCTCCGCTAAAGACAAGTGGCTCATGTGTCATCGCCCGCACCTTGTCCTTGATGGAGTGCGGCTGGCTGCAGCGATGATCGGTGCGCAACGGGCGTATGTGTACATCTCGGATGCCGCCGCCGCCGACAGCATCGAACGCGCTCTCGAGGAGTTCGACTCGGAGGGGTGGAACGAGCTGCGCGTCGAGGTGCACCTCGTCGAACCCGCCTACGTCGCGGGGGAGGAGACAGCCGCGGTGCGCTCGATCAACGGGGGCCCCGCACTGCCGTCGGACAAGCCGCCGCGCCCGTTCGAGCGCGGTGT
>NZ_JAPSHV010000010.1:0-14800 GCF_031179385.1 Arthrobacter sp.
ACATGCTCTCCACCGACAACATGAACCGTTCTGCCGAGGAAATCGAGCAGTTGCTGGACATCATCGGGAACACCCTTGACCGACTAGGTGAAACCCGTAAAGTGCGCGTCCAACCGGTGGGGGCGCTCGACCTTCTCCCGGAACACCTCGCCTCGAAAGTCACCGAACTTGCCGGGCGCACAGCCTCCATCGAAGGACTCCATGTCAACGTCGCCGTGGGTTATGGCGGTCGGCGCGAGATCGTCGACGCCGTCAAGGAGCTGTTGCTGCAAGCTGACTCCGAGGGATCGACCCTCCCGGAAGTTGCGGAGAACCTGACGGTCGGTCAGATCTCCGAGTACCTGTATACGCGCGGACAGCCGGACCCCGACCTCGTGATCCGCACCTCGGGGGAGCTGCGACTTTCCGGCTTCCTCATGTGGCAGAGCGCCTACAGCGAGTTCTATTTCTGCGAGGCCCTCTGGCCGGATTTCCGCCGCGTCGACTTTCTCCGAGCTCTTCGAGATTACGGGCGGCGCCAGCGGCGCTTCGGCTGCTGAGCCGGCCCCGCAGCGTTACCCAAAGTTCAGCCGGGCTTCGCGCGACACGCGCCTGAAGCGACTGCCGACGTCGTCGTTTGCGGGCGTAATGTCAATTCCATCGATCGGCACCCGCCGACCGAACGGGAAGGCCACCTATGCAGGCAACGTGCCCAACAGCACACGCACTGAAAAGGGGAGGCCGTGCGCGGCCTTCTGGCCGGCCCGCCTCACCCAAGCCCTAGATATTCTCGGGCGCGAGCGCCCGGGGAAGTGGAGTTGAAGTGGCCACATCTCGCCCAACACAGGCGCCAGCAACCGACACCACCCAGGCCCGCCCGGCAGCGCAGGATGAACTCCTCGCAGCGGCGGGCCTTTCTGTTGTCGAGAGCCTTGGCAGCCGCAGCTACGTTCTGGATACGTCCGTGCTGCTGTCAGACCCGCGGGCCATCACCCGCTTCGCCGAACACGAGGTGATCCTGCCGATCGTGGTGATCACCGAGCTCGAAGGCAAGCGTAACGACCCTGAGCTGGGCTACTTCGCCCGCAAGGCGCTACGGCTCCTTGACGACCTGCGGGTGAAACACAACGGGCTGAACCAGGCCATTCCGCTGGGTACCGAGGGAGGCACCCTGCGCGTCGAACTCAACCACGTCTCCACCGAGGTGCTGCCCGTCGGTTTCCGCAGCGGGGACAATGACTCACGCATCCTCGCCGTCGCCAAGAACCTCTCGGACGAGGGGCGCAACGTGACCGTGGTGTCCAAGGACCTGCCGATGCGCGTCAAGGCCTCCGCCATGGGCCTCCAGGCGGATGAGTACCGCAACGAGCTCGTGAAGGACTCCGGCTGGACCGGGGTGGCGGAACTGGACACGCTGGACGACGACGTCGACACCCTCTACGCGCATGAGCCCGTCTTCCTCCCGGGAGCCGCGGAACTGCCCGCCAACACCGGCGTCATCCTCCACTCCGGGAAGGGCTCGGCCCTGGGCCGGGTCGGCGCCGACAAGCAGGTGCGGCTGGTACGCGGTGACCGCGACGTTTTCGGACTGCATGGTCGGTCCGCGGAACAACGACTGGCCATCGACCTGCTGATGGACCCCGAGGTGGGAATCGTGTCGCTGGGCGGCCGCGCGGGAACGGGAAAGTCCGCGTTGGCGCTGTGCGCGGGACTGGAGGCGGTGCTGGAGCGTCGGGAGCACCGCAAAGTTGTTGTGTTCCGTCCCCTGTACGCGGTCGGTGGTCAGGAGCTTGGTTACCTGCCGGGGAGCGAGAGCGAGAAGATGAATCCGTGGGCGCAGGCCGTCTTCGACACACTGGGCGCGCTGGTGTCGCAGGAGGTCGTCGAGGAGGTCATGGACCGGGGCATGCTCGAGGTCCTGCCGCTGACCCACATTCGTGGCCGGTCCCTGCATGACTCCTTCGTGATCGTTGATGAGGCGCAGTCACTGGAGAAGAACGTGCTCCTCACCGTGATGAGCCGGATCGGCCAGAACTCGAAGATTGTCCTGACTCACGATGTGGCGCAGCGGGACAACCTTCGGGTGGGCCGGCATGACGGCATTGCCGCCGTCGTCGAAACCCTGAAGGGGCACCCTTTGTTCGGGCACATCACGCTGACGCGGTCCGAGCGCTCGCCGATCGCGGCCCTGGTGACGGACCTGCTGGAAGGCGCCGAGGTCTAGCTCGACAGGATCCTGCTCATCCCGTGGCGGGTCAGCCGACCTGCCACGGGATATGCTCCCGGACATCGGTGAGTGTCGGTGGGGCGTCGTTGAACAGGTCATCGATCATGTACTCGTTCACCCCTTTGATGGCAAGGCGGTGGCCGCACCCCTGAAGGGGGCCATCGAGCGCGGTAGTTGAGACGCAGATGGCGGTCGCGACATCGACCACCACCCGCGTCCGCCCCTGTCCGATCAATGGGCGGCCGGGCGTGAACGGCTGGTAGGAGATGTTCGGGGTAGCGGTGGCGGCGAGCACGCGGCGGCCCTCGTAAATCTCCTCGCCAAGGTCGTCAAGTTCGACCCGGTTCGCGAAAGGTGTCTCGTACGGGACCGGGGCATCACCGGCCAGCTCGACCGGGTCGAGCATCGCCGCCCACCGCGGGTCGCCGAAGACCGGTTCGCCATAGGCGGCCTTCGGCCTGCGGTGCACGTAACCCACCTCGTTGTAGACGGGCGTAATCAGGCTCGGCGCCACAAGCCACGAACTCTTGCTCGAACTGACGTAGAACGAGTCACGGGAATGCTCGTTCCCCGTGCTGCTGTGGAGAAGCGCTCCATCCGCCGTTTCGACGCGCAGCGCCGCAGGTCGACGCACCCAGGCGCGCAGGGGATCCGACTCCCCGTCCGTGCTGATCCACGACACCGAGAAGCGCACCGTTTCCCAGCGCCACGGCGAGGAACGGCAGAGGGATCGGAAGACGCTCGCCGGGGTCGAACCGCTGGAAGCGGACATATCCACAGTGTAAGCCCGGCATGTGAGTCAGGGCAGGAGATTCAGCTACGGTAGGCACATGCTGGCGCTGATGGGGGAGTACTGGGACACGGCTCCCGTGGCATTCTGGCTATGCGCCCTCGCGTTGATCCTGCTCGCGGTGGTCGGAATCTGGCTCAGTGTCATCGACATCCGAACCCACCGGCTGCCCAACCGCATCATTTTCCCGTCTTACCCTGCCGCGGGCGTGCTGCTCATCGCCGCTGCGTTCGCCGCCCAGGACTGGGGGAGGCTGGTGTCCCTTGCCGGCGGGGCAGCGGTCCTGTGGGTCTTCTACTTCATCCTTCGCCTCATCTACCCGGCGGGCATGGGCTTCGGCGACGTGAAGCTGGCCGGCGTGCTGGGACTGTACCTCGGCTTCGTCGGGTGGTCGTTCCTGTTGTGGGGAACCTTCGCGGCGTTCCTGCTCGGGGGCTTGTGGGGCGTCATCCTCATCGTCAGCAGGCGGGCGAATGCGAAGACGGCCATTCCGTTCGGGCCGTTCATGATCGTCGGAGCGGGCGTTGTCCTCGCATTAGGCTGAGAATCATGCCTACCCCTGACTTCGTCCAGGACCTGCGTTCCAAAATCGGCCACGACCCGCTGTGGCTCCCCGGAGCGGCGGCGGTGGTGTACGACGACGACGGTCGGGTCCTGCTCGGACGCCGCGCCGACACCGGCCAGTGGACGCTCATCACCGGGATCATCGATCCCGGTGAGCATCCCGCGCAGGCAATCGTCCGGGAGGTTCAGGAGGAGACCGGGGTGGCGGTCGAGGTGGAGCATCTGGTGAGCATCGACGTCGTTGGGCCCATGACGTTTCCCAATCAGGACGTATGCACCTTCCTGAGTCTGGTGTTCAGATGCCGTTACGTCTCAGGTGCCGCCCGCGTGAATGACGACGAGTCCATGGACGTGCGCTGGTTCAGTCTCGATGACCTGCCGGACCTGAACCCGCTGCACCGCAAGCATGCAGAAAATGCGCGCTACTCGACGGGCGTCCCTGACTTTGAACGCTGATCGCTAGGGGTTCCTGGCTTCGCCCGTGCCCCTGCTCGGCGCTGCGGCGAGTTCGCGTTCCAACCGTCCCACCTCTGCCCAACCCGTCGAGGAAACGTTTTCTGAAATATGTGCTCACCCCTTGAATGTGACAGTCCTCACCATTAGGCTGGTCTTCGTTGGTCTCCGTGAATCGTTTCATTGCACCCAGGAATCCTGTCCTTTTCTCGTGCCCTGTTGCTCTCGGTCGGCCCATGAACCACCCCAAATTTCACTGTCGAAACCACAAGGTGTGATGCCATGACCCCCGGAAATCCCCGCCCGCACTCTGTGCGCGCTCTTATCGCAGGAACCGCTATTGTCGGTCTCTGCTCGGCTACAACGCCGGCCATAGCGGCGGAGGAACCGCTCAACAAATCCTTCGACTTCGGAACAGCCACCAGTCCTGTCGCGGACGGGTGGACCGGCGTCACGGAAACCACCAAGTACTCCGCTGAAGCCGGATACGGGATCGTACCGGTCGATGGAGCAGCGCCGGTATCCCGTAACCGCGCTTCGGACCCGGTGGACCCGCTCAACAACGACTTCGTCCTTGGCTCGGCGTGGGGCTTCGCGGTGGATGTTCCCAACGGCGCTTACAGTGTCCGTGTCCTGTCGGGTGACCAACTCGCCGGAACGAGCACGACGACGACGAACGTGAGCCTGGAAGGCGTACCCGCGGGCACCATCAAGTCCCGTCAGGCTGTCTCCGAACAAACGTGGCAGACAACTGTCGAGGACGGTCAGCTGACCATCGACCTCACCGGCGTCGGTGCCGGTGCATACGTCAACGGAATTCAAATCACTGAAGCCGAAGTGGCACCGGAACCCGAGCCGGAACCGGAGCCGGAAGAACCGGTTTCGACTCTTGCCGCGCCCCAGTCGGTACGCATGTCGCATGTAACCGCTGCCGGTGTCACCCTGCGCTGGAATGAAGTCAGCGGAGCCACCGGCTACGTCGTGAGCCGGTCCGACACCGTTGACGGCACCTACACCAAGGTTGCGGAAACCGGCGACCGGACGGTTTACCTGACGGATGCCGTGGATACGACGAAGGTCCACTACTACAAGGTCCAGGCACGCGGAGCGGACGGTCTCTCGAAGCCGTCGGCTGCCGCCGCATCCAGCTTGAGCACAGACGCTCCAGCCCTTCCTGACAACGGCGTACTGTCGCTCGACCTCGGAAACGGGGCGACAGCGGCCGGGGCCGTGCGGGTGGACGCAACCAGCGCCTACACCGCTGACAACCGTGTGGGCTTCGTCGATGTGAGCCAGGTCAGTGCAACCGACCGTGGCGGCGAGAACGCTGCGCGCTCGGACTTCGTCACGGTAGGTGACACGGAACTCGTCGTGGACCTGCCCAACGGCAACTACACGGTGGATCTCATCGCCGGTGATGCGCAGGGCGCGACGGATATCGCCATCACGGCCGAGCAGATGGCAAAGGTGCAACGCACCGAGAAGCTCGCGGGCCAGTACCTTGAGATGGGATTCAACATTGCCATCGTGGACGGCCAGCTGAACCTCGAGTTTGCAGGCGCGGCCGCGAATCTGAATTCACTCGTGATCACCCAGAAAACGCCGAATGAAGCCGGTACCGAGCCGACCGCGTGGATCACCGGTGACTCCACGGTTCAGAGCTACACCGCCGACTACGTGCCGCAGGCCGGCTGGGGCCAGATGATCGAGCGGTTCCTGTCCGATGACGTCACCGTGGAAAACAAGGCCATCGGCGGACGCAGCGCCAAGAACTTCATCAGCCAGGGTCGCCTGGATGAGGTGCTGTTGAACGTCAAGCCCGGCGACTACCTGTTTGCCCAGTTCGGCCACAACGACAACAGCTATGGTGTCGACGACCGCTGGGCCGCCCCGGGCGATTACTACGAGTATCTGCGTACCTTCGTGGACGGCGCCAAGCAGCGCGGCGCTACTCCGGTGATTGTCACGCCGGTATCCCGCCGGTCCTACAACGCGGAAACCGGTGAAGCGAACGTATCCTTCCCGGACTACGTTGCCGCCGCGTCCAAGCTCGCCGCCGAAACGGGAACCCCGCTGGTCGACCTTTCGGCTTCCAGCCGCGCCTACCTCACGGAGATTGGGCCGGAAGCAGCAAAGTCAGTCTTCCTGCACGTACCTGCCGGCGTCTACGCGAACCGGCCGAACGGCACCGTGGACGACACCCACTTCCAGGAGTACGGTGCCATCCAGATGGCGCGCCTCGTGGCGACCGATGTGGCAAAGCTCGACATCCCGCTCGCCTCGGAGGTCGAGTCGGTTGAACCGCCGGCAGAGGTGCCCGCAGCGCCGACCGGTCTTGTCGCAGGCAGTGTTTCCAACGCGGGAGCACAACTGACCTGGGACGCAGTCGACGGCGCTGACATCTACAAGGTCTTCAGCAAGAAGGCCGACGCCGGTGAGGACGCCTACGTCCTCATCACCACCTCCACGTTGCCGCTGGCTTCAGTCGGTGGCCTTGAGGAAGGCCAGTCCTACGACCTTCGTGTGGTGGCCGTGAACGGGCGGGGCGACTCCGCGCCGTCGGACGCTGTCCGGGTCACTACCAAGGCGCCGCTGTACAAGTTCGACGTTCAGCTGAAGGGTAATCCCCTCATGCCCGGTTACACCGAGGTGAGCCAGGCTTCGGTCTACACCGCAGAAGCCGGCTGGGGATGGCTTGATCCCGCAGGGATGGCCGGCCGTGACCGCGGGATCAACTTCGATCCTGCACCCACCGACCTGGAGCGAGACTTCCTCCTGCCGACCCCGGACCACGAGTTCGTGGTTGACGTTCCCAACGGCAGCTACGCCGTGAAGACGTACAACGGCGACTGGATCGGCACCAGCCGCTCCAACGTCCAGATCGAAGGCAAGGACTTCGGTTCCTCCAACGCCGGTCGCGCCGCGGTGTCGCAGAAGATCAGCCAGCCGGTCCTCGTGACCGATGGTCAGATCAACCTCGTCATGACGGGTGCTTCCTCGCGCCTCAACGGCATCGAGATCACTCCGCTGTTGCTGGCTCCGACCAAACTGGCCGCCGACGACGTCGTTATCGACGGCAATGAGGTGGCGGTGTCGCTGAGCTGGACCGGCAATGACGACGCCGTTGCGTACCGGATCTACCGGCAGTCGGCCGGTGCCAAGGCAGAGCCGCTCGGTGACGTCGAGGGCACGTCCTTCGTGGACACGACAGCCGACATCGGCCTTGAGTACACCTACACCGTCGTCGCGCTCGATGCGGCGGGCGCGGAGTCCGTGCCCTCCAACGCGGTCGAGCTGACCACCGTCGATCCCGATGTTGAAAAGGCACCGGTTCCGACCGGCCTGACCCTTGGTGACGTCAACAAGAACGACGTGACCGTCAGCTGGAAGCCTTCCGAAGGTGCGCTGTTCTATCACGTGTTCCGTGCCGATCCCCAGGCGGACGGTTCCTTCAGCGAGATGCAGCTGGTAGGGCGTGCAGAGGACACCACGTTCACTGACACGGACGTTCTCACCACTGTGGAGTACAAGTACGCGGTGGCAGCGGTGAACGCAGGCGGCGTCTCGGCGCAGTCAGAGACTGTTACCTCGCCGGCAGTCACCACGCTGGTGCGTCAGGCCGAGCGTCTCGACCGCTCACCGGTGGCCGTAGCCTCCGGTGAGGGTGTGTACCTGGGCTGGCGCATGCTTGGACTGGATCCCGAGGAGATCGGGTTCCACGTCTACCGCAACGGTGACCGGATCACCACCGAGCCGGTCACGTCCAGCACCAACCTGCTGGACGCCGAAGGCACAGCCGATTCGACGTACCGCATCAGCACCGTCATGAACGGCACCGAGCGCTGGGCCACCGAGGACTTCGCGGTGTGGGATTCCCAGACCCTGGACGTTCCGCTGGATAAGCCGGCCGATGGCGTCACCAAGGACGGCCAGCCGTACAGCTACCGGGCCAACGACGCCTCCATTGGTGACGTCGACGGCGACGGACAGTACGAGATCGTGCTCAAGTGGGATCCGACCAACTCGAAGGACAATTCCTCGGCAGGCTACACCGGCAACGTCTACGTTGACGCCTACGAGCTGGACGGAACCCGCCTGTGGCGCATCGACCTCGGCAAGAACATCCGGGCAGGCGCACACTACACGCAGTTCCAGGTGTTCGACCTTGACGGGAACGGCACCGCCGAAGTGACCATGAAGACCGCCGACGGAACCGTGGACGGAACGGGCGCTGTCATCGGCGACGCCCGCGCCGACCACCGGAACTCCGGCGGCTACGTCCTGACAGGTCCGGAATTCGTCACGGTATTCAACGGCGCCACCGGTGCAGCGGTCGACACGACCGACTACATCCCGGCACGCGGCGATGTTGGTTCATGGGGGGACACCTACGGCAACCGCGTAGACCGTTTCCTCGCCGGAGTCGCCTACCTGGACGGCGAGAAGCCGAGCGTTGTCTTCAGCCGCGGCTACTACACCCGCGCAGTGATCGCAGCGTACGACTTCGACGGCACCACGCTGACACCACGGTGGACCTTTGACTCAGACGAGTCAGGGGACCAGTACCGCGGACAGGGCAACCACCAGTTCTCGGTTGCCGATGTCGACGGCGACCAGAAGGACGAGATCGTCTTCGGTTCCATGACCATCGACGATGACGGCACCGCCCTCCACAACACGGGCCTCGGGCACGGTGACTCGCTGCACGTGTCGGACTTCGACCCGACGCGGAAGGGGCTCGAGGTATTCGCAGCGCACGAGGACATGGGGTCCTCGGGTAACAAGGGTGCCACGTACCGTGATGCTGCAACGGGAGAGATCATCTGGTCCATCCCGGCGACGAAGGACACCGGCCGCGCGGCCATGGCCGACATTGATCCCAGGCACCCCGGTGCCGAGGGCTGGGCTGTCGGCGGAGACGCCGCATGGAACTCTCCGGTGGGGCAGCTGCGCGCAAGCAACGGCGACCTGATCGCGGAGCAGATCCCGGCGGCGAACTTCCTCACCTGGTGGGACGGAGACCTGCTTCGGGAGATCACCGACCACGAATGGACCGAGGCCACCCGCACGGGTGTTCCGACCATCTCCAAGTGGAACTACGAAACCAACACGGAGGACGTTCTCTACCGGGCCGAAGGAACCGTCACGAACAACGACACCAAGGGCACACCGGCCCTGCAGGCGGACCTGTTCGGCGACTGGCGCGAAGAGATCGTCACCCGCACCGACGATTCCACCGCCCTGCGTATCGCCACCACGGTGAACGTAACGGACCACCGGCTGCGCACCCTGCAGTCGGACCCGGTCTACCGCCTGGGTGTTGCATGGCAGAACACCTCCTACAACCAGCCTCCGCACACTTCGTACTTCCTCGGGGAAGGCATGGAGAAGCCGAAGGCGCCGAGCATCGCCTACACCGGCGAGGAGCCGGCACCGGGTGAACTCGTCAAGCCGTCCTCCACGCCGGATGCTCCGGTGAAGGATGACCTGACTGACGAGAACCAGCTGGATCTCGGCCTGGCCAAGCAGAAGTTCCCCCGTGGAGCGTCGGAGGTCGTTCTCTCGAATCTGCCTGTGGAGGGGTACGTGCACGTTTACCTCGGCCAGGCAGCGCTCGGCTGGCACCTCGTGAACGACGACGGCACCGTCACCATCACCACGCCGGAGGGCACCCGGCCGGGAGACAACCGCGTGGCTGTTCAGTCCGCCGCCGGAGAGTTGCTCGGCTGGGACCGCCTGGTGGTGGTGGGGCCGGCCCGCTAACGCCACGTTGACCTGGCAGGACACGCGCCGAATGGCCCGCCATACGGGGTGTGTCCTGCCAACTCACGGAGGTTCGATTCGTTAATCAGCGAGGGCCCGCCATGGATAGTGCTTCCATGGCGGGCCCTCGCTCGTTTGTGTGAAGTGAGGCGCTACTGCGGCGGGCGCGTCATGGAGAGTACGTCGAGAGCCTCGTCCAGCTGCGCTTCGGTCAGCTCACCGCGCTCCACATACCCGAGTGCGACGACGGCTTCCCGGACCGTGAGCCCTTCAGCCACGGCCTTCTTGGCAATCTTCGCCGCGTTCTCGTAGCCGATGTACTTGTTCAGCGGCGTCACGATCGACGGCGATGCCTCAGCGAGGAAGCGCGCGCGCTCCTCGTTGGCGGTGAGCCCGTCGATCATCTTGTCCGCCATCACGCGGCTGGTGTTGGCGAGCAGGCGGATGGACTCAAGCAGGTTGGCGGCCATCACGGGGATGCCGACGTTGAGCTCGAACGCACCGTTGGTCGAGGACAGGGCGATCGTGGTGTCATTGCCGATGACCTGGGCGGCGACCATGATGGCCGCCTCGCAGATGACGGGGTTGACCTTGCCCGGCATGATCGAGGACCCTGGCTGCAGGTCCGGGATGGCGATCTCACCGAGGCCGGTGTTCGGGCCGGAACCCATCCAGCGCAGGTCGTTGTTGATCTTCATGAACGAGTACGCGATGTTGCGCAGCTGCCCCGACGCCTCGATGAGGCCGTCTCGGTTGGCCTGGGCTTCGAAGTGATTGCGGGCTTCTGTCAGCGGCAGGCCGGTATCTTCGGCGAGCAGCTCGATCACGCGGGCGGAGAAGCCGGCGGGGGTGTTGATGCCGGTACCGACAGCGGTGCCGCCGAGCGGAACCTCAGCAACGCGGGGGAGCGAGGCGTTGATGCGCTCGATGCCGTAACGGACCTGAGCAGCATAACCGCCGAACTCCTGGCCAAGGGTGACCGGGGTGGCGTCCATGAGGTGGGTGCGGCCGGACTTCACGACGCCGGCGAACTCCTCGGCCTTGCGCTCCAGGGACTCAGCCAGGTATTCAAGGGCCGGGATCAGGTCATTGATCAGCGCGGACGTGGCGGCGACGTGTACCGACGTCGGGAAGACGTCGTTCGAGGACTGCGAAGCGTTGACGTGATCGTTGGGGTGGACCACCTTGTCGCTGCCGCCGTCCTTGAGTGCACGGGAGGCGAGTTCGGCGAGAACCTCGTTGGTGTTCATGTTGGACGAGGTTCCGGAACCGGTCTGGAACACGTCAATGGGGAAATCGCCGTCGTACTGTCCGGTGGCAACCTGGTCAGCGGCGACCTCGATAGCGCGGGCGAGCTCTTCATCGAGCACACCGAGTTCGGCGTTGGCCGTAGCGGCCGCCTTCTTGATCCGTGCCAGGGCCTCGATGTGCGTCCGTTCCAGCGTCTTGCCGGAGATCGGGAAGTTCTCCACTGCACGCTGGGTCTGTGCGCGGTAGAGGGCGTTCGCGGGAACCCGAACCTCGCCCATGGTGTCGTGTTCTATGCGGTAGTCGACGTTCTCCTGGGAATCAATTGTCATGCGCCAATTCTGGCCGGTCGCGCTGGACGCGACAAATCACCGAGCCACAAATCACAGTCTCGAACGCCATACGCCATTCGCCACACGCCACGTCACACGTCACGACGCCACGTCAGAGACTGCCCTGTTCCGAAATGACGTCGGCCTTGCCCTCGTCGAGCCGGTAGGTGACGCCGACGACGGCGGTGGTCCCCTTCTCGACCGCGTCGGCAATCACGCGGGAGGAGTCGACAAGCCGCTGGCCTGTCTGCCGGATGTGCTCCTCAACCATGCCGTTGATGTCATCGACACCGTTGCGCCGTGACGTCAGCACCGACGGCGTGATGCGCTCGACGAGGTCGCGGATGAAACCGGTCGGCATGGTGCCCGATTCCACCGACTGGGCAGTCGCGGTGACGGCACCGCAGGAGTCATGTCCGAGGATCACGATCAGGGGGACCTTGAGCACGCTCACGCTGTATTCGAGCGACCCGAGGACGGCGTCGTCGATCACCTGGCCGGCTGTTCGGACCACGAAGATGTCGCCGAGCCCGACGTCGAAGATGATTTCTGCCGCAAGACGGGAGTCGGAGCAACCGAAGATGACGGCGAAGGGATCCTGGGTGTTCACCAGTGACGCTCGTCGGGAAGCGTCCTGATTGGGATGGGATGACGAGGCGGAGATGAACCGCGCGTTTCCATCACGGAGTTTCTGCCAGGCTTCAGCGGGGGTCAGTTGTGAGCTCACGATTTTCACTGTACTGCGCCCCGGCCCTGGCCCGCCCGGTTGGTGACTTTACGTTGAGCGGGTCTCGTTCAGTTGACGTGCCGGTTCAGGTGAGTGCTACTTCAGTTCGTCGAGCACTGCGCTGCCGAGGAGGTCGAACTGCGCCAGATCGGCCGTTCCGTTCAGGATGAGCGTGAAGCCGTCCTGCTCGGTGGTGAGGAAAGCGTCGCCGGAGGTGCTGTCGAGCAGCTCCCAGGTCACTCCGTCGATCACGCGTTGCCCGGACGGCTCGGCGCGGTCCACGCGCTGCGACAGCCACGTGGGGTTCGAGGCGTTTGTCTGCGTCACCTGGATGAACTCCCGCTCGGGTGTGAGATACCCCACCTCCCAGAAGGCGACCCCGTCGGAAGCCGAGCCCGTCCAGCGCGCGTAGTTGGAGGTCCAGCCCTCCGGCAGATCGGCGGCGACCGGGGTGTACCCGGCGGCGTCTTCGGCTTCTGTTGCGATGGTCGCGACGTCGACGTCGCGTGTGTACGTGTCCGCTGTGTGCGTGGGATTGAGGAGCACGACGAACAGAACCAGCGCCAGCGTGACGGCTGTGGCGATGAACATGCCGATCGATGAGGCATTGGCGCGCTTGGCCTGCTTGGCGGTCAGTACCGGGGTTGCCGGTGCGTCCTGCTGGTTTTCCTGGGTGCTGCTCACCTATCCATTGTCGCTCACCGCGGTCACGTCACGGAAATGGCCGGATAGCGGCGCACCATTATGATTGGCGCAAGAGGGTCCGCTAATTCGATGATGAGGTAAACGTGTCCGACACCGTAAAAAAAGCCCAGTATTCAACCCTTTCCCCCGCCCTCGCGGTGGGCGACGACGAACCGGACCGCAACCTCGCGCTGGAGTTGGTGCGCGTCACTGAAGCCGCAGCCATCGCCGGCGGTCACTGGGTGGGTTTCGGTGACAAGAACAAGGCCGACGGCGCCGCAGTCGACGCCATGCGCTCATTGCTTTCCACCGTGCACTTCAACGGCGTCGTGGTGATCGGCGAGGGTGAGAAAGACGAAGCGCCCATGCTGTACAACGGCGAGCGTGTCGGTGACGGCAGCGGACCCGAGTGCGATGTCGCGGTTGACCCGATCGACGGCACCCGCCTGACCGCCCTTGGCATCAACAATGCGCTTGCGGTTCTTGCCGTTGCCGAGCGCGGCACCATGTTCGATCCCTCGGCCGTCTTCTACATGGAGAAGCTGGTCACCGGTCCCGAGGCCGCGGACATGGTGGATCTCCGCCTGCCCGTCAAGCAGAACCTCCACCTGATCGCCAAGGCCAAGGGCAAGAAGGTCAACCAGGTGAACGTGATGATCCTCGACCGGGACCGGCACCGCCCGCTGGTGCAGGAGATCCGCGACGCCGGTGCCCGCACCCGCTTCCTGATGGACGGCGACGTCGCCGGTGCCATCGCGGCGGCACGCGAAGGCACCGACATCGATGCCCTCATGGGTATCGGCGGCACTCCGGAAGGCATTGTTGCTGCCTGCGCCATCAAGTCCCTCGGCGGCGTAATCCAGGGCCGGCTGTGGCCCACCAGCGATGACGAGAAGCAGAAGGCGCTCGACGCCGGACACGACCTCGATCGGGTACTTTCCACCAATGACCTGGTCACCAGCGACAACTGCTACTTCGCTGCCACCGGCATCACTGATGGTGACCTGGTGCGCGGCGTCCGCTACCACGGCGGCAAGGTGCTGACCCAGTCCATCGTGATGCGGTCGAAGTCCGGCACCATCCGCGTGGTCGACGGTGAGCACCAGGCCCATAAGTGGGAGAGCTACGCCCGCCTGAGCTAGGCAAGCCGTCAGGCTGTCCCATGGACCGGACGCGTGCGAAGGACTGGCTGATCGGTGCTGCCGGGATGATCGTTGTCCTGGTGGCCGCCGTCGGGATCTTGTGGTTGGTTGTGAGCGACCCTGCCGGTGGGGGAGAACCGTCGCCGTCGCCGTCCCAAGGAGCGCAAGCTTCCGACGGCGGGACGCCGGACGCGCAGCCTCCCGCCGACCTTGGTGCGGACGACGTGTGGCTCGCTGACCTTGTGCTGGACGCCGGGACGGTGGTGACCCCCGACTCGGTGCTTCGGGACGTCCGGGCTGTTGGGCAGGACGTGCTGACAGGCCCGAACGGTCTGGTCGCTGCACGGCTCACAGTCGACGCGACCGTGCCCTTCGAGGTCGTCGCGGACGAGCTTGGCGGAGGGGCGGAGGTTCGCGCTGCCGACGCTGGGCAGGTACTGGTGGTTCGGGTCGTTGAGGTTCTGGGGCGCGAATTGCGCGTCACCGCTACCGGGACGGTCGACGTTAAAGCGGGAAGGCTCGTGATGGAGCCGCGTTCGATCGACGTGGGCGGACCGGACTTCCTCTCCAACGCCACCGCGGCCGTCGTGCGCAGGTTTGTGACGATCGAGCACAGCATCGAGGGTCTGCCCGAAGGTCTGGTCCTTCAGGACGTCACGGTCCAGGACGACGGTTTCCGTGCCAACCTCCGCGGCGAGGACGTCAAGCTCGTTCCGTAAGTTGCACCCAAGCCCCTGCCGATAGCGCCTCCTGGCCTCCCACCCCTCGCTGCGCTCGCATCGGGCCCCTGCCGATAGGCTTAGCATCATGAATCTTGCCATTACTCCTTGTTGGAACGCGCCCGAATGGGATGCCGCCGTGAACCGCCTGAGCGGGCACCCGCAGCAGCTC
>NZ_JAPSHV010000010.1:14900-21595 GCF_031179385.1 Arthrobacter sp.
CTCGCTGCGCTCGCATCGGGCCCCTGCCGATAGGCTTAGCATCATGAATCTTGCCATTACTCCTTGTTGGAACGCGCCCGAATGGGATGCCGCCGTGAACCGCCTGAGCGGGCACCCGCAGCAGCTCTGGGGCTGGGGACAGACCAAGGCCGACCACGGCTGGCGGACTGAACGGCTCTTCCTCAAGCAGAACGGCGAGACCGTCGGATGTGCCCAAATCCTGATCCGGCGACTGCCGATGCCCTTCCGTGCGCTGGTGTACGTGCCGCGGGGACCTGCCTGCCGTGCCGAAGACGCACGTCAGGTCCTCGAGGCTGTTGCGCAGTACGCCCGAGAGTCCTACGCAGCCACCGTGCTGAGCATCGAGCCTGATTGGGATGCGGATTCGGATGTCGTCGAACAGGTCCGTGCCGCGGGATTCCGGCCCACCGACAACACCATTCTGATACCTCGTACCCTCATCCTTGACCTCTCCCGTACGGAGGAGGAACTGCTCGGGGAGATGTCCAAAAAGCACCGCCAGTACATCCGGAAGTCGGGCCGGGAAGAACTCGACTTCCGCGAGGTCACCCGGGAGGAGCTGACAGCCTGCCTTTCGGTGTACAAGGAAACCGCCGAGCGTGCCGGGTTCGGCATCCACGAGGACGCCTACTACCTCGACATCTTCGACAACCTGGGTGGCGCGTCGCCGGTCTACGCAGCGTTCCAGGGCCAGACCATGGTCGCGTTCCTCTGGCTGTCCGCGAGCGCTTCCACCGCCTTTGAGCTCTACGGCGGAATGACCGAGGAAGGCGAACGCCTGCGTGCCAACTACGCGCTGAAATGGCTCGCCATCCGGTCGATGAAGGAGCGCGGCGTGCAGCGTTATGACTTCAACGGTCTGCTGAACGACGGCGTCTCCAAGTTCAAAATGGGCTGGGCGAAACACGAGAACCTGCTGATGGGCACCTGGGACAAGCCGCTCTCACCGCTCTATCCGGCCTACGCCACCGCCATGCCGCTGGCCCGCCGCGGGCTGTCCACAGCCCGCAGTGCCGTCAAAACGCTGCGGAGCACAGCGTTGCCGGCACTCCGCGCTAAGGCCGAGTCTCTTCGCGCGGGCCGCGCACAGGCCCCAACCCGCCAGGGTTAGCGTCGCCGGCGGCACCCACGGTGACGGCGAAGGCGACGGCGGTGCCGTCGTCGTCGTCGCCTGTCTCGTCGCTGGTGTCAAAAGCACAGCGGGCCATGACCGGCGACTCATTCGCGGGGATGAAGGCGCTCTGCCCGCGGTGCAGGATGAGGTCGCCCTTCGGCGAGTCCAGCACCAGGGTGCCCGAGACAACCAGCACCACGGCAGGCCCGTTCTGGGCGATCGGCATGTCGGCGGAGACGGCGTCGTCACCGAAGGACACCGGCAGCTCGATCCGCTGAAGCTGGAACTCGTCGAACGGCGGGCAGTACAGTTCCTGGCCCAGCGGCGTGGACTCCGGCTCCAGCAGGGGGAGGGCGAGAGGAGTGAACTCGACGGTCTTCAGCAGCTCGCCGGTGTCGACGTGCTTGGTGGTCAGGCCGCCGCGCAGCACGTTGTCCGATGACGCCATAACCTCGATGCCCAGACCCTCAAGGTAGGCATGTACGTTCCCGGCAGGCAGGTACAGCGCCTGGCCGGGTTGCAGGGTGATCCGGTTGAGGAGCAGCGCGACGAGCACGCCCGGGTCGCCCTCATGATGGCCGTTGAGCTGCAGGACTGTTGCGGCGGCCGAGCTCAACCGGCCGTCCCCGGAGCCGTCGGGAGTTCCTTCCTCGAGGGCCTCGACAACGGCTTCCACGGCTGCGCGTGTCTCGGCCCCGCCGGTCAGCAGTCGGGTGAAGGCCTCACGCAGGGCGGTGGCTTCGTCGGGAATGCCGAGATCGCCGACGACGGAGCTCAGGATGGCCGGCGCCCACCCCTTCTGCTTCTCCACCAGCCCGGTGAGCGCAGAGAAAATCTCCGCGGCTTCGCTGGGCGCGCGGAAGCCGCACAGCGCGTCGAACTCGGTCAGGGCGAACATCAGCTCGGGTTTGGAGAACGCATCGCGGTAGTTGCGGTGCGGCGCATCCTGGGGAACCGACGCACTGTTCTCCCGATCAAACCCTGCGCGGGCCTGGTCCCGGCTGGGGTGAACCTGCAGCGAGAGGGGGGCCGCTGCCGCGAGGACCTTCAGCAGGAACGGCAACCGGTCGCCGAAAGCCTCACGGGTGAGGGCGCCGAGGGATCGGTCAGGATCGGAATCGATCAGGTCGTCCAGTGGCGTGCCGGTATCCCCGTGGCCGACAACCGTAGACGGCGAATCGGGGTGCGCACCGATCCACAGCTCCGCCTCCGGACCGCCCGACGGAGTGCGTCCCAGCAACTCCGCGATGGCGGTCGGCGAACCCCAGGCATAAGGGCGCAGCGGGTTGTCGAGCTGGTACATGCGGCGGTGTCCGTTCGTTAGGCGGGGGAGCATTCCCCGTTATCGGCCAACAGTGATTCGAGCGTAGACCAGTCCTGATTCACAGCGAGCTGGTGCAGGTACTCCTCGGTGATCTCACCCGTCACGGTCTGTGCCGGGAGCACAGTGGGTAGCGCTTCGATAACCCCGGCACGGTCCACTTCCTGAACACCGGCGGCCGCGGCCTCGGCATCGCCTGTTGCAGCCGCAAGGGTCTCCTGCACGCGCTCATGAACCAGCGGAATGTCCGGGTACGTGGAGAACAGCTCACCCGGCTCACCGAAGTCCGGAGCGCCGATGGTGAGGCGGCCGACGTCGTGGTTCTTCGCCTTGATGGCCAGGTCGACGAAGCTGCCCAGCTGGTCGCGCGGAAGGTCGGTCTCGACGATCTGCGTACCCGCGGCGGCGATCTCCTGGAAGCGGGTGAGGACGGTGGCGGGATCGAGTTGGGCGATCATTGCCGCTTGCACGCACTGCTGGCGCCGGATGCGGGAGTAGTCGGTGGCGTACTCGCGCGAACGGGCGTACCAGAGTGCGTGGTACCCATCGAGGGTCTGGACTCCGGGAGCAATCCATTCCGACGGCGGGAAGTACCGTTTTGGGTCGCTGCCCGGGATCTCTTCGGAGGTGATGGGAACCCAGCCTCCGGCGTCGATGGTGATGCCGCCCATGGCGTCGATCAGCTGCTCGAATCCGGCCATGTCCACGAGGATGTACGCCTGCACCTCGATGCCGAGAATGCCGCTCGCTGCGTCCATCATCGCTTCGGCCCCCGGGTCCTGCGACTCCGGGTAAAGGTCAGCGTGATCCTGGCTGACCACCGGGTAAAGGCTGTTGATGATGCAGTCGTTGCCGCAGTTATAGCCGTCCGGCCACACCTGCCAGAGCGGAGAGTCTTCCGAGAACGGCGCGTTCTGGAAGTCGCGGGGGATGCTGAACGTGACGGTGGCCCCGGACGCGGCGTCGACACTGATCACCGAGATGCTGTCGGGGCGCCGTCCCAACCTGTCCTCACCGGCGTCGCCGCCCATCAGGAGGAAGTTGTAGCGCCCGTCGACCGGATCGAAGGCGGGACCGGCCTGGAAGATGGAGCCGAAGGTGTTGCGGCCGACGTTGAGCAGGTACGCGGCGTACCCCAGGCCGCCGCTCGTCACGAGCATCAGCAGGGCGAGCGATGCGGCGACGGCAGGACGCATTCCGCGGTCCAGCAGGGGCGGGCGAATGATCCGGAGCGTGTTGAGGAAGAGCAGCGCCCAACCGACCGCCAGCGCCACCAGCACCGCTATCAGCAGGAGGGAGAACCACTGATTCGTGAGAAGGGAGACCAGCAGTTGCCGGTTCAACAGCGCCAGAACTACGCCGGCAATCACCAGCAGCCACGCCGCGAAGGTGATCCGCAGCGCCCGGCGGCCAAGCTTGCGGTCGCCGGCAACAATTTGCGCTGATCCGGGGATCAGGAGGGTCAGGAAAAGGAGCAGGAACGCCCGCTTCGTGCGGACGCCGGACTGGGCCGATTCCGGATAGCGGACCGGATCGGTCAGCATGGTCCGTTCGGAGGGCTGGCCGGGATGAACCGCCCGGCTCATGCGCCGCCTTCGGTCGCGAACGCCCGCCCGCCGGTGCGCTCGCGCAGCTTCGCGCCCTTGTCGAGGGCGGTCTGCCGCAGCCCCGCGGCAAAGTCCGTGAGCTTGCCTGACAGATCCTGAGCGAACTGCCCCTCACCGGCGGCGAGGATGCGCACAGCGAGGAGCCCCGCGTTCCGTGCTCCGCCGACCGAGACCGTGGCGACCGGAATCCCCGCCGGCATCTGCACGATCGAGAGGAGCGAATCCATGCCGTCGAGGTGCTTGAGCGGAACCGGAACACCGACAACCGGCAGCGGCGTCAGCGACGCCAGCATTCCGGGGAGGTGCGCTGCGCCTCCCGCGCCGGCGATGATCACCCGCAGGCCGCGATCGGCAGCCTCGCGCCCGTACGCCACCATGTCCTCGGGCATACGGTGGGCGGAGACGACGTCGGCCTCATAGGGGACGCCGAACTCTTCGAGAGCAAGAGCGGCGGCCTCCATGACGGGCCAATCCGAGTCCGAGCCCATGACCAGGCCAACGAGGGCGCCGGTGGGGGAGTTGTTCACGATGTTTCCTTCCGGGGGTCGCGGCCGTCCCTGAGGATTGCCGCAGCGCGCTCGGCGCGCTCCCTGACCTGTGCCGTCGTGTCACCGGGCAGGGCTATAGCGTTTACGTGGCCGATCTTCCGACCCGGGCGAACGCTTTTGCCGTACGTGTGGATCTTGGCGGCGGGCTCTGCCTGCAACGCCGTCGGAAAGGCACTATACAGCTCTGCGTTGTTCCCGCCGAGGATGTTCTTCATGACCGCCACACCGGTGGCAAGCGAGGCGTCACCCAGCGGCAGGTCCAGGACAGCGCGCAGGTGCTGTTCGAACTGGCTGGTCACGGCCCCGTCCATGGTCCAGTGGCCGGAGTTGTGCGGGCGCATTGCCAGTTCATTGATGAGGAAGCCCGCCTCGCTGTCCGGGACCTCGAACATTTCCACCGCCATGACTCCGGTGACGCCGAGCTCTTCGGCAATGCGCAGCGCGGCTTCTGCGGCAGTGCGGGCCAGGCCCGGGGCCAGGTCCTGGGCGGGCGCGATCACCTCGTCGCAGACGCCGTTGACCTGGATGGAGTGAACCACCGGCCAGGCGCGCGCCTCGCCCTGGGGTGAGCGCGCCACAAGAGCGGACAGTTCGCGTGTGAACGGTACCTTCTCCTCGGCGAGCAGCGCGGAACCGGTGAACCAGTCCGCACTCTGCGCGGCGTCGTCGTGCGAATCGATGATCCGCACGCCCTTGCCGTCATAGCCGCCGCGCGGAGTCTTCAGGACTACCGGCCAGCCAGTACGGTCGCCGAATGCCCTCAGCTCCTCGATGGAGGAGACCGCACTCCACCGGGGATTGGGGAGCCCGAGCCGGTCCACGGCCGCCCGCATCACCAGCTTGTCCTGTGCATGGCGGAGCGCGTCGGGGTGCGGCTGAACGTTCACACCGGCGTCCACGAGGGCGCGGAGGTGCGCTTCGGGCACGTGCTCATGATCGAAGGTGAGAACGTCCACATCCTTGGCGAAGGCCCTGAGGTCCTCCAGATCGGTGTAGTCGCCCACCGAGGCGTTCGCGACGGCGGCTACCGCAGAGACGTCGGGGCCCTCCGCCAACACGCGCAGTTCAATGCCAAGTTCGACGGCGGGTGGCGCCATCATCCGGGCGAGCTGGCCGCCGCCCACCACACCAATAACGGGAAAAGTCACCCCTTCAGGGTACCTATTGTCGAGGGGGTCCCCTTGATGTGACCTGTTCGCAACTGCGGCTTCCTAGGAAAGACACAAACTCCGTCGGTAAAATGGGCCCTTAGTTCCCGCGCTGAAATTGCACATGCTGGTTTTCAGCTTGTTCGTCTTGCAGAAACCGGAGAGTCATGATCACCACACTTGTCGACCGCACGCGGGCTCTCGCGTCTCTCTTCTGGAGAGAGCTGGCGAAGTTCGGCGCCGTCGGGGGTGTGGCATTCGTCATCGACAAGGGTCTTTTCTGGCTTCTCATCCACGGGGCCATGAAGGACAGTGAGGTCAAAGCGCAGGTGGTGTCGGCTGCCATAGCGACCGTGTTCGCGTGGATCGCCAACCGGTACTGGACTTTCCGCCATCGACGCCAGGCCAACGTCCTCCGCGAGCTCGTGATGTTCCTCTTCATCAATGCGATCGGACTGGGTATCGCGGCCGGATTCGTCTGGCTCGCCAAATACCCTCTCGACATCTCGGACCGCACCGGGCTTTTCGTGGCGGGGGTCGTGGGAACCGTTCTGGCAACAGCGGTCCGCTTTATCGCCTACCGGTTCTGGGTCTTCAACGAGGAACTCGATGCCGAGCCTGCATTCGCCCACGACCACGAACTGATTCACCCCAGCGCCCACTCGGAGGAGGCGCCTGAGCCTGCTGTGACACTGGCTGCCGACGGCGCCGCTCCGGCCAGGCATCCGACCGCAGCTAAGCAGCCAACCGAGCAGTAATCCGCTCGCCCTCCACCAGGCGGTCGGTCACCTCCACGCTTGAGTGCACGAGCACCACTGTTCCACCGCTCGCCCAGATGCGGACGGCCGCCGTCAGGACCGTATGGAGTGGCAGTGTTGCCGGGACCAGCCAGATGCCCTCGGCTGAGCCGATGCCCCCAGCTGTCAGATCACTGAA
>NZ_JAPSHV010000010.1:21695-42460 GCF_031179385.1 Arthrobacter sp.
GCACCACTGTTCCACCGCTCGCCCAGATGCGGACGGCCGCCGTCAGGACCGTATGGAGTGGCAGTGTTGCCGGGACCAGCCAGATGCCCTCGGCTGAGCCGATGCCCCCAGCTGTCAGATCACTGAAAGTGGCGCTGGTGCCGCTTGCCCGCAACAGTTCGGCGCCGGCGTCCGCCGGCGCTTCAAGGTAGACATCGCCGAAGGAGCGGACTGTCGCCGCGTAGTCGACGGCATCGCTGGGGACGGCACCGGGCCAGCGCATGTCCAGGGCGCCAGGGGCTACAAGTACGAGCAGTTCGTCCGGGTGGTCAGGCTCGCCGCCATCGGCCGGAGGCTCCATGGTGGCTCGTATGTCCGCGGGAGCACCGCCGTCGAGCAGCGTCACGGCGCCCACCTGCCAACTGGCAAGCGCCCACACGAGCGTTTTCCAGTGCGGTGGCATCTCCACGGCGACCACGCTGCCCACGCCGGCATCGAGCTCCTCGGTCAACAGATTGGAGGTTTTGGCCACCCAGTTCTCCAGTACCCGCCCGGAGAGCTCCACGCGTTCGTGGTCGGGCCCGTACCAGATCAGGCGCGGCGCGCCGGCGGCTGCTCGGAAGGAGTCGAGCAATCCTGAAATGGACTCAGATTCGGCCACCGGGTGCCTGCCTTTCGGGTGGTAAGCGTGCTGACCTGCGGGTTCAGTTGCATAATTGTGAGGCGCGATGCGCGTGGCGTGCCACCGATCCAAGAAATTAACTCTATAAGATTCCCTCGCCGCTTGACTCGATGCGACTTACACGCGTGTAATTAGGTCATCGGATTTGCTTCGGCGGACGGGATTTCGGGGTTTCTCAGCGACTTGCTGGAGGCGCATCTCCCACACTAGCTTCTGGCCGAAGCTGCAACACCGGGAGGCTGGTATGGGGCAAGCAGAGCACATTCAGGACCGCACGACCATCGCGGCCCAGGCGTCTGCGCGCTACGGGTCGCGCGGCGTTCCGCAGGACTGGTATGTCGATCCCGCAGACCCGGGTGCCGCTGAGAGGTATAGAAAGCAGACCCAGTCTCTGGAAGATGAGGCAACCGCCTTCCTTGCAGCACATGAGGCACTGAGCGAGGGCGCCGGGATCGAGAATTTCCTTGATGCTGACCCCAAGGATGCTCCTCGTCGTCAGGCTGCTCCCGAGCGGGTTGAACAGGCAGTGTGGATTGGCCTTCCGGGCATCGGTTCCGACTTCGATGATGAAGGCGAACTGGGCTGGCAGGCGGACGCGCTGTGTGCGCAGACCGACCCCGAGGCGTTCTTCCCTGAGAAGGGCGGCTCCACACGGGACGCCAAAAAAGTATGCGGTGCGTGCAACGTCAAGGCCCAGTGCCTTGAGTACGCGTTGGAGAATGACGAGCGCTTCGGCATCTGGGGCGGCCTGTCCGAGCGTGAGCGCCGCCGGTTGCGAAAGCGAGCGGTCTGATTCATCCGCAACAAAGGGTCACAGCCGTTGTCGTAGCCCACAACGGAGCCGAGTATCTTCCCGGCACGTTGAAAGCACTCGGTCAGCAGACCCGACCCCCGGATTTCCACGTAGGAGTCGACGCCGGTTCAACTGATGAATCGGCGTCACTTCTGCAACTGCAACTTCCGGTGGGTTCTCCCGTAGTGGGGGCGGCCGCCCGCAGCGGCTTCGGTGCCGCAGTGCGCACCGGCCTGGCCGAGATTCCGCCCAGCCGCCGTGCGGACCCTGACAGCGGGGTTCACGACTGGATCTGGCTCCTGCATGACGACTCCGCTCCCGAGCCCACCGCCCTGGAGGCACTCCTGCGCGCGGTGGAGCTCGCACCTTCCGTGACGGTCGCCGGCGCCAAGCAGGTGGAGTGGGAGCACCGCCGAAAACTTGTTGACGTAGGCCTGTCCATCAGCCGGTGGGCCGAGCGCCTCACTCTCATCGACGTAGACGAACTGGACCAGGGCCAGTACGACGTCCGCAGCGACATGTTCGCGGTCAACTCGGCCGGCATGCTGATTCGCCGCGACGTCTGGGACGAACTGGGCGGCTTCGATTCCGCACTGCCCGGAACCGGCGACGACGTCGACTTCTGCTGGCGTAACCGCCTCGCCGGCCACCGCGTGGTGGTGGTGCCGGAGGCAGTCATGCGCCATGCCGGATCGCGCGCCAACCATTCAGCCACCCTTGGTGCCGCGCGCCGAGCCGAGGTGTATCTCCGCCTGAAACACGCAACGCTGTGGAAGGTGCCGTTCCTCGCGGTCGGCGCCGTCCTTGGCGGGTTTGCTCGGCTCATCCTCGGCTTATTGGCGAAGGACCCGGGCTACGGCGTCGGGCAGCTCACCGCGAGTATCGCCGCGGTGTTGAAGCCATTCGACCTGTACCGTTCCCGGCGCTCCGCTGCCCGGACCAGGCGCCTGCCGCGGTCGGTCGTGCGCGCCCTGCGCACCGAGCGCCGCGAGGTATGGTCCCACCGGAAGTCCGTCGTGGAGGCATTCTCGGCCCGGGGGCTCGAGGACGAGTCCTACGCGCAGAGCACCGCCGCCGAGGTTCCCTCGGGCGACGCACACGATGACTTTGCCGCCCTGGAAGGGCCGTCCCGGATCTGGGCCGGCTGGGGACCGATCGCGGCGTCCCTGGTTCTGCTGGGCGTGTCACTGGTGGCGCTGCGCCAGTTCGTCGGGGCGCCCGCCCTCGCAGGGGGTTCGCTCCTGCCGCTGTCGCCCGACCTCGCGGAAATCTGGTCCAACGGCTCACGCTGGTGGATCGACCTCGGCGCCGGTGTAGCCGGCCACGGCGATCCCTTCAGCTACGTGTTGTGGTTGCTGTCCGTACTGGGTTTCGGTAACGGGAACGCCGCCGTCGTCTTCGTGATGGTGTGCGCCGCTCCTCTGGCGGGCCTCGCGGCGTGGTTCGGGTCGGGCGCCTTCGTGCGCAGCCGGTCGCTTCGACTGTGGGGCGCCTTCTTCTGGGGTTCCCTGCCGGTGCTTCAGGTGGCCGGCGGTAGCGGCCGGCTCGGCGCGCTGCTGGTGCACATCCTGCTGCCGCTGGTTGCACTGGCGCTGATCCGTGCCGTGGGCCAGGCGCCCGGCCGGCCGGGCGCCCAACAGAACGACGACGCCGATTCCAGCGCGCGCCAACGCTCGCTCCAGCTGATGCTGAAGCCGGGGATCAACGGTGTTCCCAGCTGGACGGCTGCGGCCGCAGCGGGCCTGCTGCTCGCCGTCGTCGTTGCTGCCGCGCCGTCGCTGCTGGTCTTCTTCGTCCTGGCGGTGGTGGCCATCACACTGGTTGCACGACGCCGCGCCAAGACAGTGTGGTGGTCACTCCTGGCGCCGCTGGCCCTGTTTGTTCCGTTCGCAGCCTCCACCCTCGATCGTCCGTGGGGGATCCTCGGCGACCCGGGAGTACCGCTTCCGTTCGACGCCGCACCGTTGTGGCAGCAGCTGCTGGGCTACCCGCTGGCGTTCCCCGCGTTCGGCACTCTCGGCGCGTTCCCTGAGCTGTCCGAAGGACCCTGGCCGCTGGTGGTCTCGCTGATTGTCGGACTGCCGGTGCTGCTCCTTGCGGCGACGGCGCTGTTCCTGCCGGGCAAGCGGCGGGCAGCCGCGCGGGTGCTGTGGGCTCTGGCGGTGCTGGCACTGCTGGGCAGTGTGGGGAGTTCGTTTGTGGTGACGGCGGTCGGTTCGTCCACGCTCATTCCGCCGTTCAGCGGTCCGTGGGTTTCTGTTGTTTCGCTGGCACTTTTGGCGGCCGCCCTGCTCGGCGGCGAGTGGCTGCTGCAGCGGCTGCGTGCCGGCAGGTCAACGCGCTCCGCCCGGTCTGTCCGGGCCGCCCGGTTATGGTTCACGGCTGCGGCGTTGGTGCTTGCCCTCGGCCCGGTGACGAGCCTTACAGTCTGGCTGCTTCCACAGCTTCGAACACCGGATGCGGCGGTTGAGGCGACCAGGTTCGGTACGGAGTCCATGGTGCAGCCGAGCGCCAGCCGTACGCTCCCCGCTACCGCGGCTGACCGCGGCACCGACGGGCAGCGCAGTTCGACCCTGGTCATGAAGATCGATGGTGACAACAACGTCAGCGCGTCCCTGATGCGCGGCAGCGGCACCACCCTCGACTCCCTTTCCCAGATCTACGCAGCCCGCCAGCTTCATGGCTCGCTGTTTGACGCGCAACTGCGCGAGGACGACGACGCCGCAGCCGACATCCGCCGGACCGTCGCCACCCTGGTGGCCGGCACCGGGGTGGATCCCCGCGAGGAACTGCGGCGGCTTGGAGTCGGCTTCGTGGTGCTGCAACAGTCCGATTCGGCCGCGGAAGTGCTCGCTAGCCAGATTGATTCCGTCCCCGGCCTGGTGTCGGTAGGCAATACCGAGTCAGGGTGGCTGTGGCGGGTCGAGATGGCGCCCTCGGGTGAATCCACCGGCGCTGCACAGGTGGGACGCCTGCGCATCGTGGACGAGTCCGGCACCACGCTGTCCGTGGTCAACTCGGATGCAACCACGGCGTCTGCGGAAGTCCCGTCCGGCCCTGAGGGGCGCCTGCTGGTGCTCGCCGAGCGGTCCGCGCCCGGCTGGGAAGCGACGCTCAACGGCGAGCGGCTGGAACAGGCACCGTCGGAGTGGAACCAGGCCTATGCTCTGCCGGCTGCCGGAGGGCAGCTGCAGGTTCACTACGTCACGCCGTGGGAACCCTGGTCGGGGCTTGCCCAGGCAATCGTGTTCGGCCTGACCCTCCTCCTTGCGGTTCCGATGCCTGCCCGGCCGCGCTTCGTCCACATCCCGCAGGGCAGGGCGCGTACGGCAAGCGAACCCGTATCCACCGGTCGCCGTGCGGCGGCGCCGGAACCGCTGATTCCGTCTGAAACGGCTGAGGATGAGCGAGCTGATCGCCATCCGCAGGACAGCCGTGATGACGCCGCAAGGGACGCTGGTAATCCTGAAGACCCTGCGCGTGAATCGGCGCTGAGCAGCGGAAAGGCTGGCTCCTGAGATGAGTGCGACACACAAGGACCGCAAGACCGCCGTGCCTGCCAACCGACGCGGCACCTGGGTGCGCGGTGCAGCGGGGATCGCAGCCGGCGTCGTGTTGGTTTCTGCTACCGGTGCCCTCGCGGGGGCGAGCATCGTCCAGAACATCGACGGCGCCGCGGAAGCATTTCCGGTGCCGACCGCGGCGGTCCCTGCGGGGGAGTATTCGGCGGTGTGTCCGGAGCCGTTGCGGTTGCTTGAAGGCACCGTGGACGGCGGTGATCCCGACTTCAGCCCGGTGTCGGAAACTGCCCTCAATCGGGTCAGTGCCATGACGCTCAGTGACCTCGGGGGTACGGTCCCCGGCTCGGCAATCGCACCGCTCTCGGGTGGAGATCCGCTCGCCGTCATCGCGGAGCAGGTACCCGAATCCGAACGAGGCGAACCCCAGGTCAGCAATGAGGACGGACTCACCAACCGCGTGGCCGGTGTCTCGGCAGGGCAATCGGTTGAGGGTGCAGCCGTGATGCGCGCCCAGGCCCTTGGCGAGCAGCGCGCCACCGCCGGCGCCGGATTCACCTACACCGCAACGGACGGTGACCTCGCCGGTCTGGCGGTGGCGCACTGCCAGGTTCCCTCGAATGACTTCTGGCTGGTCGGTGCCGTCACCACTGTCGGTGCCGCAGCGGTGCTGAACCTGCACAACCCGTCGCAGTCGCCGGCCACTGTGAATCTTGACTTGTATGGTTCCAAGGGCGTTATCGATGCGCCCGGCGGCCGGGGGATCCTGATCGCTCCGGGGAAGTCTGAGTCAATCGTGGTCGCTGGGCTTGCCGCTAATGAGGAAAATGTTGCCGTCCGGGTCCGGAGTTCCGGCGGCCGGGTCAGCGGGTTCATTCAGCAGAGCGTGCTGCGCGGGCTGACTCCGGGCGGGGTGGAACTCATCCAGCCCTCGGCTCCCAGTGCTGCCTCGCAAGTTGTTCCGGGCATCCGCATTCAGGCGCCCGATGAGATGGATGCGATTACCGCGCAGGAAGGCTACGCCGGTGCTGCGCCGTCGCTGCAGGTTGCGGTCCCGGGTGGCACGGATGCCGTGCTGGACGTGCGGGTCTTCGGTCCCAGCGGCGAAGTGGAACTACCCGGTGGGGGAGTGGTCACCGCAACTGCCGGCGCGGTGACCGCGATTCCGCTCGATTCGCTGCCCGAGGGCGACTATTCAGCGGTCATCAGTTCGGACGTCCTGATCTCTGCATCGGCGCGGGTCTCCCGTGGTTCGGAGCCGAAGGAGCCGCTGGATCTGGCACTCGTTCCCTCGGCCGTGCGGCTGGGTGACCAGCATGTTTCGGTTCTGCCGACCGGCGCGGGCTCGGCGTTCGTCTTCAGTGCACCGTCCGGCCGCGCGGAGGTCCGGCTCACGCCGGTCAGTGCCGACGGGACGTTCGGCAAGGAGCTGGTGTTCGACGTCGCCGGCGGCACCACGGTCACGGTGCCTGCCGCTGACCTCGGCAAGGGAACGGCAGCGGCCCTGATCGGCGCCTCGGGCGACCCGGCGTACGGTGCCCAGGTAGCAACGCTCGACGGCGACACTCCCGGCATATCTGTAGCCCCCATCCCGGCGGGCAGCTCAGGCCAGCAGAGCGTCGCCGTGGACATCGGTTTCTGACCGGTTTCTTCAGGCCCGTGACTCTGGCCGTCAGGCCCGTGACTCAGGCCGTGACTTAGGCCCGTGACCGCCCGTAGGCGGGGTCAACCGCCTCGGGGGCCATGCCCAGCAGTTCGGCCATCTGCTCCACAATTACGTCGTGGACGAGCTCGTTGGTGGGCATGTAGCCCTTGGCCGTCATCTCGATGGGATGCCGGTACACAGTGATGGTGGCCGGTCGCTTCGCCGCTGCGGGCTTCGACGAGCCGAGCAAACCCCGTACTGCTGCGGGAGCGAGTTGCTCCAAACCGTCCGGGATCTCCTGGACGATGATCTGAACGTCCTGGATCTTGTCGCCCCATAGCCTCTCCAGGCGTTGGGCTGACTCCATGACCCAGTCTTCGAACCGTTCGGAGCGGGTGCGGGCGCCGGGCAGGTGGGACGGAATGAGATCGCCGCGCAAGCCTCTGCCGTGGCGGTCGCGCCGCCTGCCGGCGAACCGGGACTGGCGGCCAACCGGCCCTTCCGGTACAGCCAGGCGAATCGAAAGAGAGCTATCCCGCATGGGGAAACTCTAGTCCGAACCCGTGCCTGCTGCATCACGGCGACGGGACACGGTAGGCTAATCAGTCGTGGGATCGATCAGGCAATGTTCGCGTTCAGCGTGCCAGCGTGCTGCTGTGGCAACGCTCACCTACGTGTATGCCGATTCCACCGCGGTGCTGGGTCCGCTCGCAACCTACGCGGAGCCCCACTCCTACGATCTTTGCGCTCCACATGCTGAAAAACTCACGGTTCCTCTTGGCTGGGAAGTAGTCCGGCTCGCTATGCCGTCCGGCCCGCCGGAGCCCAATCCCGATGACCTGTTGGCGCTGGCCAACGCGGTTCGGGAAGCTGCGGTTGACCGCAGTGCGCCCGAGCCGGCCGCCCCGCACGGGCCGAAGTCGCCGCTGACGCCTCCGCCCGGAGAAACGGGAATACGCCGCGGCCATCTGCGGATGCTCCGCGACCGCTAATCTCTGCTCCTGCTCCTGCTCTCCGGCACCATCCACAGGATTCTCATCGCGCCCGCGCTGCGCGATACCCTTGTAACACCGCACCAACGTGTCCCGGCTGTTGCAGCCGGCACGAACGCTGCACCCGGAATCCTTGAAAGGCTGCACCACGTTGCCCAATATCGCCTCTGATCTGTTGGCCATCCTTCGGTGCCCCGTCACTGGATCCGCACTGGTGCAGGAAGGCGAGGTACTGCGCTCGTCCGCACCCGACCCCACCGGCAGTTTCGTGGAGTACCCGATCGACGAGTTGATCCCCGTGCTGCTTCGCCCTGAACTGAGGACAGCGGAGACTGCTCCCGCTGCCAACCCGACCGCCGCTTCCACCACTGCAGAGGAATCTTCAACAAAATGACGTTTGACTTCAAGGTCGCTGACCTCTCCCTGGCCGAAGCGGGCCGCCACCAGATCCGCCTCGCCGAGCACGAGATGCCCGGCCTCATGGCACTGCGGCGCGAGTTCGGAGAGAGCCAACCGCTCAAGGGGGCGCGTATTGCGGGTTCCCTGCACATGACGGTGCAGACTGCGGTCCTGATCGAGACCCTCACGGCGCTCGGAGCGGAGGTCCGGTGGGCCTCCTGCAACATCTTCTCCACGCAGGATGAAGCGGCGGCGGCCATCGTCGTCGGGCGTGGAACGGTAGAGGAGCCGGCCGGAGTGCCGGTCTTCGCCTGGAAGAACGAGACCCTCGAGGAATACTGGTGGGCCACCACCCGGATCCTGCAGTGGCCCGACGGTGAGCCCAACATGATCCTCGACGACGGCGGCGATGCCACGCTGCTGGTGCACAAGGGCGCCGAGTTCGAGGCCGCCGGAGCCGTACCCGAGGCGCCTACCGAGGACGACGTCGACTACTCACACGAATACACCGTGGTTCTCGATGTATTGCGTTCCTCGCTGGCCGAGGATCCCCAGCGCTGGACGCGGATCGCGGCTTCGATCCAGGGTGTCACCGAGGAAACCACCACCGGCGTCCACCGCCTGTACCAGTTGGCGGAGCAGGGCAAACTTCTCTTCCCGGCCATCAACGTCAACGACTCGGTGACGAAGTCGAAGTTCGATAACAAGTACGGCATCCGCCACTCGCTGCCCGATGGCTTGAACCGCGCAACCGATGTACTCATCGGCGGCAAGGTCGCCGTCGTCTGCGGTTATGGGGACGTCGGAAAGGGCGCGGCGGAAGCCCTCCGCGGCCAGGGTGCGCGCGTCATCGTCACCGAAATCGATCCGATCTGTGCCCTGCAGGCTGTCATGGACGGCTACCAGGTGGCCAAGCTCGAGTCGGTGCTCGCCCAGGGTGACATCTTCATCACCACCACGGGCAACAAGGACGTCATCATGGCGCACCACATGGAGGGCATGAAGCATCAGGCCATCGTCGGCAACATCGGTCACTTCGACAACGAGATCGATATTGCCGGTCTGGCCCGGATCCCGGGCATCAAAAAGGTCGAGATCAAGCCGCAGGTCCACGAGTGGGTGTTCGATCACGGGACGGACCGGCAGCGCAGCATCATCATGTTGTCCGAGGGCCGTCTGCTGAACCTCGGTAACGCCACCGGTCATCCGTCGTTTGTGATGAGCAACTCGTTCGCGAACCAGACCATTGCCCAGATCGAGCTGTTCACCAAGCATGGGCAGACGCGCGAAGACGGGTCGCCGGAGTACGGCAACCAGGTGTACGTGCTGCCCAAGATCCTCGATGAGAAGGTTGCACGGCTGCACCTCGACGCCCTGGGTGTTGAGCTGACCGAGCTGTCGAAGAGCCAGGCCGAGTACCTGGATATCGATGTGGCCGGACCGTACAAGCCGGATCACTACCGGTACTAGAGGGGGAGCGCTCCTTGCGGGCGGGTCGCAGGTAGCCCGAAACCCGCAGCGGGGCACGCTCGTCCCGGCGTGAAATTGTAACCGGACCGATGTGTGTCCGTTGCAGGCTGCCCGGCGGGGCGCGCGTAAAATCGCATCTGGACAGCAACTAGCAGGCAGGGTATAGAAGCATGTCGAACTTCTCCGAGGACAACCAGCAACGACGGCGAGGCTGGAAGATCGGCGCGCTCATTGTTGCTGGGCTGCTCGTGGTCGGCGGCGGCGCAGTCGGTGCCATCACCGCGCCGAGCTGGGCCAACTTCGGGGACGAGCCGGCGGCAGCGCCGTCGTCGTCCGCTCCTGCCGACAAGGTTCAAGATGATGAGCCGGACGCTGAAGAATCCGAAGCACCCGACGCCGAGGAATTCACCTTCGGCGTGACACCGACGGATGGCGCTGCAGCGGTCAACCCGGCCACCCTGCCGGAGATCCAGGCGAAAAAGGCCGCAGTCAAGGACGTGGTGCTGGCGCCGGTGGGCGGCGGCGAGCCTGTTGCCGGAACAGTTTCGGAGGACGGATCCTCCTGGAAGGCTGACGGTCCGCTCGCCTTTGCGACCGAGTACTCGTTCGAGTTCGTGCTCGTCGACAGTGCGGGCACGGAGCACCGCCAGGAGCAGACCTTCACGACCGTCCAGCCCGAGAACGAGGCGAACGCCTGGATGTACCCGGCTCCCGGTTCCACCGTGGGTACCGGTCAAGCCATTGAGATCACGTTCAGCGAGCCCGTGGTCAACAAGGACGAGGTCGAGAAGGCCATCACCATCACCAGCACGTCCGGCCAGGAAGGTGCGTTCTACTGGCTGAACGACACCGAGGTCCGCTACCGCGCAGAGGAGTACTGGAAGCCGCATAGCACCATCACCGTCGACATGCAGTTGTTTGGTGTCGACTTCGGCAACGGGATGATCGGCAACTTCAACGACACCTATTCGTTCAAGACCCACAACAACCGGCTGGCCGTGGTGGACAACGCCACGAAGGAGATGCAGGTCTTCATCGACGGCAAGCTGGAACGGACCTTCCCCGTAACGCTCGGCACCGAGGAATGGCCCTCCTTCTACGGCCTGTACACCGTGATGGAGCAGTACGAGCAGACGAGGTTCTCAGCAGAATCCATTGGTTTGAAGCCGGGCGACCCGGCCTACTACGAGGCTACCGATGTGAACTGGGCGAGCCGCCTGTCGAACGGCGGTGCGTTTGTTCACGAGGCGCTACCTGCGGCGCAGTCGGTGCTGGGCGTTGCGAACGTGTCCCACGGTTGTGTCGGCATGAGCCCTGAGGGTGCCAAGTACTTCTACGACACCTTCGGTCCCGGGGACATGCTGGAGATCCGCAACACCGACACCGGTCCCGTCCAGGTGTGGGACGGTTTCGGGGACTGGAATGTGTCCTGGTCGGACTGGACCGCGCAGCAGGCCTGATTTCTTCGGCGCTCCCGGTCGGTCTGTCCGGCGAAGCCTCGGGAGCTGTATGCCGTCCTCAGGAGCTGAACGGCAACTTGTGGAGCTGCTCGGCGGTACGTGATGTGCGTTCGCGCTGCTTCGTCATCCGGGCGTAGTCACGGTCGCGCCGTTCGGAGACGACCGCGTTCAGGAAATCTTCGGGCAGCGTGCCGGCCGGCGGGGCTGGGAAGACGAACGCTGACGCTTCGCTGGCGAGTTCGACGGCGAGGGCAGCGCGCGCCGGAGGAGTGAGCCGCGTTGCCTGTCCGATGAACTGCGAAATGCGGCGGGTCAGTGCGTCCGGCAGCTGGGCGACGTCGGCGGTCCTGATCCAGTCCTGCAACGACGGCGGCAGTACAGCACGGGTGCGTGTCTTGACCACGACGCGCTCATGCATTGAATAGGTGCCCGCGAGGAGGTCGCCGAGCCGTTTGGAACGCTCGTTGAATACGGCCACCAGGAACGCGAGCGAGCCCACCAGGAAGTAGATTTCGAGGACAGCCAGCATCCCGCGGATGAAGGCGTGCCGGAAGCGGATGGAACCGCCGTCGTCGCGCACTATCCGCAGGCCCATGACCAGGCGACCGAGTGACTTGCCTCTGGTCACCGTCTCCACCGTGACCGGGATGACCACCAGGACCAGCACGACCAGCACCAGTACGAGCGCCTGGGTGAGCGCGGCGTCGAATGACCCGCCGAACGTGTTCCCGACCGCAACGATGACGCCGATGATCACCAGGAATTGTGCGAGCAGGTCGATCATCAGGCTCACGGCGCGCGCGCCGAACGATGCCGGGCGCAGCTCAAGAACGACCGCTTCGCCTGTGATGACCGAGCTCATGGACTGTCCTCCCCTTGGATGATTTCAGCTTAGCCGCCCGATGGCCGTACTCCCCGGGGGCTAAGCTGATCGGGTGGATCTGGACGCATTCGAGGAAGTTAACCGCGCAGACTGGAACCGGCTGGATTCGCTGACCCGGCAGCGTCGGCTGAATGGTCGCGAGGCGGATGAGCTGCTCGACTTGTATCAGCGTGCGTCGACCCATCTGTCGATGATCCGATCCATCGCGCCGGAGAGTGCGCTGTCCAACGAGTTGTCGATGCGGTTGTCGCGGGCCCGGACCAGGTTCACCGGCGCCCGGTCGAACGTGCTCGAGGATATTGCGCGGTTCTTCGTGATCTCGCTGCCGGCGGCCTTCTACCGGATCCGGTGGCTGACCGTCGTCGTCGGCGTGGTGTTTGTGGCGGTTGGCTGGCTGTACGGGGCGTGGGTTGCCAACACGCCCGGCGTGATCGCGGCGCTGGGTAGTGATGAGGAGATTCGGCGGTACGTCGAGGAGGACTTCGTCGACTACTACTCGGAGAACCCCGCCGCGTCTTTTGCCGGTCTGGTGTGGACCAACAACGCGTGGATCGCGGTACAGGCGGTGGCGTTCGGAATCACCGGCTTCTGGGGCCCGTTCATTCTGTATCAGAATGCTCAGGGGGTCGGGATTGCCGGAGGGATGATGGCGTCCTACGACAAGCTCGATGTGTTCTTCACCTACATCCTGCCGCACGGCTTCATGGAGTTGACCGCAATTTTCATTGCGACGGCAGCCGGACTCCGCATCTTCTGGGCGTGGGTTTCGCCCGGTGCCCGGACCCGATCGCAGGCGCTTGCCGAGGAAGGCCGAGCACTGATCACCGTTGCCCTCGGACTGGTTCTGGTGCTGTTCATTTCCGGCCTGGTGGAGGGTTTCGTGACGCCGAGCCCTTTGCCTGTGTGGTTGCGGATCGGCATCGGCTTCCTGGTTTTCGCGCTGTACTGGGTGTACACACTGGTGCTCGGAAGGCGTGCCGTTCGGGCCGGGTATACCGGCGACCTCACTGAGGAGGACCAGGGGGCGTCCGTCCTGACGGCCTAGAACCTCCGACGGCGTGCCCCACAACGCCGCTCCCGGACCGCGCGGGTACTGTCGTAGATAGGAATTCCATCCAAGGAGACAGTCGTGGCTGACAAAGTCGAGAACCAAAACACGAGCGGACCGGCAGGCAGCGAGCGTCGCGCTGCACTGCGTTCGGACGTGCCCGGCGGGGGTTCAACCCGCCTTCGCGAAAGCGGCTTCCCCATGCGGAAGGCCAGCACTCTCCCCGATGTATCGGCCTACAGCGAGCCGATCAGCAGCGGAACGTCCGAGTGGGGATCCGAGGAGCCCCACCATGAGCCCGTTGCGGCGGTACCCGCCACGGACGACCCCTCGACCCCGGCTACCCAGCAGATCGCCGCAATACCCGTCACGGGGAAGGGTGTCACCGACGCCGACGCCGACGCCAGCGCTCACGTATCAGAGGGCGCCCGGGAAACCGACGACGATCCTGCCCCGGACACTTCCGCCCTCACCATCCGCCCGCCCGAGGAAGACGTCACCCGCCGGGCGAGCCAGCGCGACGAGGCCGCGGCCGCCAAGCCCGTCCTTCCCCGCGTGATGCAGGTCGTTGTCGCCGTATTCTTCCCAGTGATTCTTCTCGGAGCAGCTGTTCGCGCGGTCACCACGCCGCTGTTCCTGTGGGCCGAGTATCACCGCCCAGGTTTCCCCGCTGACAGCTACGGGTTCAGCACTGAGGACAGGATGACATACGGCTCGTACACGATGGATTACATCCTGAACTGGGCGCCCGCCCGCTACCTGGGAAACCTCGTCAACACCGACGGCGACCAGCTGTTCCTCGACAGCGAAGTCGGTCATATGGCTGACGTGAAGGCTGTGCTCTCTACTGGCTTTGTCGTTGCAACCGTCCTCGCCATCCTTGCCATTGCGGCCTGCGTCTATCTGGCTCGCCGCTACCCCGGAGGAATCCGGCGGGCTCTGTTCGCTGGTGCGGTTGCGACCCTTGTGCTGGCCGTAGTCCTCGCAGTGGCGGGTGTGCTGGCATGGGAAACCTTTTTCACCCAAGTGCATGCGCTCTTCTTCGCCGACGGCACCTGGACCTTCCGCCTCGACGACACCCTCATTCGACTCTTCCCTGCCCAGTTTTGGATTGACGCCGCTGCGGTTGTCGGCGCAATTGTGCTGCTTGGCTCGGTGTTGACACTGGTGCTGACCTGGCCCACCAGGGCGCGTCGCGAGAAGTCGGCGAACGCGTACGCAAGGCGCCGAGCGGCGGGCGGCGTCTGACTCTTCAGGAGTACAGCTTCTCCACGGCGGTTGAATACTCCTTGAGCACGGCTGCCTTCTTCAGCTTCAGAGTCGGAGTGAGGTGCCCGGAGTCGACTGAGAATTCGGCGTCGAGAATGGTGAACTTCCGGATCTGCTCGGCCCGGGAAACCAATTCGTTCGTCGAATCGACGGCCGTCTGAAGCTCGGCACGCAGCGCCGCCTCCGGCACCGGCGTGCTGTGACCGTTGGCTGCGGCCCAGTTCTGCACGGCCTCGGGATCGAGCGTCACCAGCGCAGCTACGAAGGGCCTGTTGTCGCCCACCACGAGGGCATGCGCCACGAGCGGATGCTCGCGCAGCTTCTCCTCGAGCGGGCCGGGTGCGACGTTCTTGCCTCCCGCCGTCACCAGGAGATCCTTCTTCCGGCCCGTGATGTGCAGGAAGCCGTCCTCGTCCAGGGTGCCGAGGTCGCCTGTGCGGAAGAATCCGTCCTCGGTGAACGCCTCGGCGTTGGCGGAAGGGTTGTTGTGATAGCCCTTGAACACCCCGACGCCGTTGACCTGAACCTCGCCCTGGTCATCGATCCGAAGCGTAGTTCCCGGCATCGGAATACCCACCGATCCGACGCGGGAAAGCCCCACGGTGTTCGTTGTACAGGGCGCTGTGCTCTCAGTAAGCCCGTAACCCTCCAGGACGTTGATTCCGGCACCGCGGAAGAAGTGAGCCAGGTGCTCGCTCAGCGGCGAAGCACCGGAAACCGTGTGCACCACTTCACCGCCGAAGACCGCCCTCAGCTTCGGATACAGCACCCGGTCAAAGAGGGCATGGCGCGCCCGCAACAGCAGCGACGGGCCGCGTCCGCCCTGCGCCCCAGCATCAAGAGCACGCGAGTATGCAACCGCGGTGGCATCGGCAGCGCGGAACAGCTTGCCCTTGCCGGCAGCCTCCGCCTTCTGCGCTGCCGTGCTGTAGATCTTTTCGAAGATGCGCGGCACCACCAGCAGGAACGTGGGCTTGTACGCTGCAAGATCCTCCAGCAGTTCGGTCGCATTCGACGTATGCCCAAGCTTCACCCCACCGGCCACACAGACCAATTGCACCGCCCGCGCCAGCACATGGGCCAGCGGGAGGAACATGATGGTCCGCGCGTTCTCCTGCTTCAGCAATTCGGGCAGGAACTCGACCGTGTTGACCGCGAACAAGGCGAAGTTGGCGTGCGTGATCTCGCACCCCTTGGGGTGCCCTGTTGTTCCCGACGTGTATACCAGCGACGCCACATCCTCCAGGGTCCGGCTTGACCGCGCTGACTCGAGCTCTTCGTCGCTCACGGACTCGCCCGCGGAGATCAGCGTGGCGAAGGAGGATGCGCCGTCGTCGTAGTTCATGAGGATCAGCTGCGCGTCAGGCGCGGCCTGGCGCACTGTGACCGCCTTCTCCTCGTTTTCGACGAGGACGACGACGGCGGCAGAGTCCTCAAGGATCCAGCTCACCTGGTGTGCCGAGGAGGTCTCGTAGATGGGAACGGTGACGGCGCCGGTGAACCAGATGGCGAAGTCGGCCAGAGTCCACTCGTAGCGCGTCTTCGACATGACCGCGACCGAGTCGCCGGGTTGCACACCCCGCGCGATCATGCCCTTGGCGAGGGCGCGCACCTGATCGAGGAAGCACTCGGTACTGACGTCGTTCCAGGAGCCATCCGACTTCACCGCATAGAGCGGAGCCTGAGGCGCCCGCTGGTGCTGTGCGAGGAGCAGGTCAGTGACGTTGAAGTCTGCCGGAAGGTCGACCATGAGTTCGGTGGAGGATTCACGCATAGGGTGCAGCTCACTTTCCCTCGGAGGCGACTGGCGCCGTGTCAGATCCAGCTCGGCATCCACATCCGCAGACGCCAGGAGTCGTAGGGGATGGTTTCGGCAGTCCAGATGGGCAGGAAGTACGCGGCGACCAGGACCGCAAGCACAACGAATCCTCCCACGAGCACAATACCGCTCCGTCGCCGCCAGGGACTGTCACCGGGTCCGCCCAGCACGAGTCCGAGGACGTACGTCAGCGAGAGGATGAGGAACGGCGCGAAGGCGATGGCGTAGAAGTAGAACATGGTGCGGTCCGGGAAGAGGAACCAGGGCAGGTATCCGCCCGCGATGCCAGCCAGGATGGCTCCGGCCCGCCAGTCACGCCGGCCGATCCAGAACAGCAGCACCACGACGAGCGACAGGGCGCCGGCCCACCAGATGACGGGGTTGCCCAGCATGAGCACCGACTGTGAACAGTCCGAGGCGCCGCAACTCAGCCCGTCGGACTCGTAGTGGAAGTTCGTGGGCCTTCCGACGAACAGCCAGGACCAGGCGGTGGCCTCATACGGGTGCTCGCTGCTCAACCCCTCGTGGAAGCTATACGCGCTGCGGTGATACTCGGCGAGGGAGCGCAGGGGAGCAGGCACCCAATCCCACAGCGGGTCCGGATTTTCGGCGGCCCACTGCCGGTCATAGGCGTCGGAGGACAGGAACCAGCCCGTCCAGGTGGCCAGATAGACGAGCAGCCCCAGCGGCACAATGGACGCGAAGGCCTGAAGTCCATCCCGCACGACGGCGCCGACCCCCCAGCGCCGGATGCCCACTGCGCGCCGGGCGGACATATCCCACAGCACGGTCATGAGCCCGAAGACCGCAATGAAGGGAAGCGCCGACCACTTGGTGCCGAGCGCCAGCCCGAGCGCGACACCCGCGGCGATCCGCCACGGTCGAAGCCCCAGCCACGGCCCGTACAGCAATTGTTCGCGGGTGGGCTGACCCCGTTCGCGCGCATAGCCGGCCATGAGTAATGCCAATCGCCGCCGTGCCCAATCCCTGTCCAACACCAGCAGGGCGAAGGCAACGAGCACCCAGAACATCAGGAACACGTCGAGCAGCGAGGTGCGCGAATGCACCAGGTGCTGCCCGTCCACGGCCATCAGGAGCCCTGCGATAGCCCCCAGCGCAAGAGATCCGAACAACCGCTGCGCCACCAGGGCAAGAATAAGGATCGACAGCGTTCCCACCACCGCCGCGGAAAACCGCCAGCCGAAGGGATTCGACGGACCGAACAACGCCATCCCGACGGCGATCATCCACTTGCCGACCGGCGGATGCACCACGTAGTCCGGGGTCTCCAAAATCACCCCGGGATTGCCGGCATTGAAGGACTCGTCCGCTTCCTCGGGCCACTCACGCTCATACCCGGACAGCAGGAACGAGTAGGCGTCTTTGACGTAGTACGTTTCGTCGAAAACCAAGGTGTCCGGTTCACCCAGCCGGACGAACCGCAGCACTCCGCCGATCAGCGCCACCAGTACCGGCAGCAGCCAGCCCCACAGGCCGAACCGCACAGGCTCGCCGAGGAGCCGCCTGCGCAGAACCCGTTCCGAGAAAGCCGTACGCGCCGAAACGACCCACTGCCGCTCGAACCCCTCGCGGGGGGCGGCAGCGGTGGTGGTTTGGCTCACCGCATCATCGTACCGAGCACCCCTGACAGTTCGGTGCGGGCAATGAACGCTGCGCATCCCTGAACGCTGCGCCCCATCAACGACGGGCCGTAACCCACTAGGCTGAACCAGTGACTGAGGAAACGAACGACGACGGCGCCCGCCGCCTCCCGGAGGACGCGAACCTCACGGAGGCTGACCACGAGTCAGATCCTGCAGCAGACGCGGAGGCAGGCCCCGAGGCAGACGACGAGGTTGATCTCCCGCAGCCCCTCCTGCCCGAAGCCCTCACACCGGGCAACGGCAGCATTGTGCTGGCCGCGACCCCGATCGGCAACATGGGGGACGCGACGTTCCGGCTGGTGTCACTCCTGGAGACCGCAGACATCATCGCCGCCGAGGATACCCGGCGCCTGCAGCGGCTCATCCGCTCGCTCGAGGTAACACCACGCGGCAGGACCCTCAGCTACCACGAGCACAATGAAGCCTCCCGTACCCCCGAACTGCTCGACCTTGTCGCTGCGGGCGCAACCCTGCTGCTCGTGACTGACGCCGGCATGCCCTCCGTCTCCGACCCGGGGTTCCGTCTGGTCGAAGCCGCAGCTGAGCGCGGCATCCAGGTCACCGTTGCTCCGGGTCCGTCCGCCGTCCTGACCGCACTGGCGCTCTCCGGACTTCCCACCGACCGTTTCTGCTTCGAGGGGTTCCTGCCCCGGAAAGCCGGGGAACGGGCAGCACGATTGGCTGAACTTCGCACCGAACGCCGCACCATGGTCTTCTTTGAAGCACCGCACCGCCTCGAGGTCATGATCCGGGCACTGCACCAGGAGTTCGGTCAGGACCGGCCCGCCTGCGTCACCCGAGAACTCACCAAGCGTTACGAGGAAGTGATCCGCGGACCGCTCCGTCAGCTCCTTGAGTGGGCGGAAGGGAACGAGATCCGGGGGGAGATCGCCGTCGTCGTCGGTGGTGCACCGGCAGACCAACCGACCGCCCCCGTCGACCATGTCGGCGCGGTCAATGAACTCATGAGCCAGGGGCTGCGCCTCAAGGAGGCCGTCGCCGCCGTCGCCGAGGACGCGCGGGTCAGCAAGCGGGAGCTGTACGCGGCAGTGGTGGCTGCCAGGACCTGAGCAGGCCGCAATCCGGGCAGGGAACCGACTGTGCAACGTCACAGTGGATCCCCGCTTTCGTGGTGCAGCTTTGTATGGACATGGCCCGAAACGCAGGGCTAGCGTGAGAGCCCTGACACACAACCGATTCAGAGCTGACTGGAAGCTGACTTCAGTTGAGCGAATCGACGACCGTAAAGGCTCCCCGGATGACTATCACCGCCCAGCGCGAACAAGACCTTCTGTCCTCGGTCCCCACCGGCCTGCTCATCGGCGGCGAGTGGCGCGACGCGTCGAACGGGAAGACCTTCGACGTCGAAGACCCGGCTACCGGCAAGACACTCCTCAGCATCGCCGACGCCAGCCCCGAAGACGGCAAGGCCGCACTCGACGCCGCCGTCGCCGCACAGGACGAGTGGGCGAAAACGGCGCCGCGCGAACGCGGCGAGATCCTGCGCCGCGCCTTCGAACTGGTGACTGAGCGCGCCGACGACTTCGCGCTCCTCATGACCATGGAAATGGGCAAGCCCCTGGCCGAGGCCCGTGGTGAAGTGATTTACGGTGCCGAGTTCCTCCGCTGGTTCTCCGAGGAAGCCGTCCGCATGTCCGGCCGCTACTCCACGGCTCCCGACGGCAAGTCGCGCATTCTCGTCAACAAAAAGCCCGTCGGCCCGTGCCTGCTGATCACCCCGTGGAACTTCCCGCTGGCCATGGCGACACGGAAGATCGCTCCCGCCGTCGCCGCCGGCTGCACCATGGTGCTCAAGCCCGCCAACCTCACCCCGCTGACCTCGCTGCTGTTCGCGAAGGTCCTCGAGGAGGCCGGCCTTCCCAAGGGCGTTCTCAACATCGTCAGCACCACCAGCGCGGGTGATGTCACCGGGCCTCTCATCAAGGACAGCCGCCTCCGCAAGCTCTCCTTCACGGGTTCGACGCCGGTCGGCCGCCGCCTGCTCGCGGACGCTTCCGAGAACGTCCTGCGCACCTCGATGGAGCTTGGCGGCAACGCCCCGTTCCTGGTCTTCGAGGACGCTGACCTCGACAAGGCCGTCGACGGCGCCATGGCCGCAAAGCTCCGCAACATGGGCGAGGCCTGCACCGCTGCCAACCGCTTCATCGTGCACGAGTCCGTCGCCGCGGAGTTCGCCGAGAAGCTTGCTGCCCGCATGAAGGACGTCACCCCGGGCCGCGGCACCGAAGACAGCTCCAAGCTGGGCCCGCTGATTGACGGCAAGAGCCGCGACAGCGTGCATTCCCTCGTGAAGGACGCGGTCGACGACGGCGCGCGGCTCCTCTCCGGCGGTGAACCCCTCGACGGCCCCGGCTACTTCTACCCTGCGACGGTGCTCGCGGACGTTCCGTCGAAGTCCCGCATCCTGCAGGAGGAGATCTTCGGCCCGGTAGCGCCGATTGTCACCTTCTCGAACGAGGACGACGCCGTCCGGCTCGCCAACAACACCGAGTACGGACTCGTGGCGTACGTTTTCACCCGCGACCTGAACCGCGGCCTCCGGATGGGCGAGCGGCTCGACACCGGCATGCTGGGCCTCAATGCCGGCGTCATCTCCAATGCGGCGGCACCGTTCGGCGGCGTGAAGCAGTCGGGCCTGGGACGCGAGGGCGGTTACGAGGGGATCGAGGAGTACCTCTACACCCAGTACGTCGGCATCGCCGACCCGACCGCCAGCTAGGCGCTGTTCCGGATTTCCCACCTTCTGCTTCGACGCCGCCCAGAACGACGGCGTGTCCCCACCGACACGCCGTCAGGGCCGCCAGAAGGTGGGGAAACCGGACCGCGGAAGCCCAGCATCCGAACTACGAGGACGCGGAGACCAGATCCTCGCTGCGCTGGGCCCCGAACGGCTGCCACAGCGACTTCGGCCACAGCCGCGCACGGACCCGTGCCGGCAGCGACGCCGACCGGCGCAGCGCCTCGGTCACGGCCTGGACATCATCCCAACCGTTGGAGGCCCGGATGTCCGCACCGGCGAACTCCGCGTACTCCTCTTCCTCGTAGGAGCGCCGCAGCCGGAAGATGGCACCCGCGGCGGCGTCGTCGAACCGGCCTCGCTCCCGCAGCCGCTGCTCGAACGTC
>NZ_JAPSHV010000194.1 GCF_031179385.1 Arthrobacter sp.
ATCGCAAGCTGCTCTCACGCGCCGGTAGCTTGTACTCGCGCACAATGCTTGGTCTGTCGGTGCGCGACATTACCGCCGGCTACCGTGCCTTCCGCCGTGAGACCCTTGAGAGCATTGACCTGTCCACAGTTGATTCCGTCGGATACGGTTTTCAAGTCGATATGACGTTCAGGGTGGCGCTGAAGGGACTGCGCATCGTTGAAGTGCCGATCACCTTCGTCGAACGCGAATATGGCGATTCCAAGATGAGCGGAAACATCGTCTTCGAAGCCATCGCCAACGTCACACGGTGGGGGATAGCCGCGCGGTGGGCGGCACTGACTGGGCGCCCAGCACGCACATAGACATGCCTTCCGTGCTGACAAAGGGACGCGCACCCTAGTTCGGCAGCGTGATGAACAGAAAAAGCCCGGGTACTTCCACGAAGTACCCGGGCTTCCTGCGATATTAGGCGGAGCGGCGCTCTCCGCGGCGCTCACGAAGGATGTTCAGCCGATCCTCGAGGATCTGCTCCAGTTCTTCCATGGAACGGCGCTCAAGAAGCATGTCCCAGTGTGTGCGGACGGGCTTGTCTCCGGAGGTGTCCGGACGCTCCCCATCAACGAGTAGCGCCTCCTTGCCGGTCTTGGAAACCCATACCGGAGGAATCTCTGCTTCGGCGGCGAAGGTTACGAAAACGCGCTCTCCGTCCTCGCAACGGTATTCAACGCGTTGGCGAGGCGCGGGCTCGACACCGGATTCGGTCTCCATACTCTGGGCGCCAAGGCGCATGCCCCGCAGGCTACGGTCGCTCATTTTTTCTCCCTAACTACGTTCGGCATCCTGGATTCCCAGGGCCTCTGCCGCACACTCAAAGTGCACGACGCCACAGCGCTCAGGCCGTGTTACCTCAGGTATAACGCCGTGGAGCGGCCGTCTGTTCCCATTCGGTGCCCACATCCGGCAAACACCCCACTATACCGAAGGGAGGCACGGAATCCCCAATTCGGCCTCTGGACAGGGACGCGCTCCGGTTACGCCGCTGCTTCAGGAACGGGTCCCGTCCTGCACTGTGAAGGGGGAGTCACTCTCAGTATCCTCACGGTCCTGGCCGCCGAGCACGTTGCCGATGCCCTTTAGCGCTTCCCCTACTTCACTGGGGATGATCCACAACTTGTTGGAGTTACCCTCTGCGAGCTTCGGCAGCGTCTGAAGGTACTGATATGCGAGAAGCTTCTGGGACGGGTTGCCCTTGTGGATGGCGTCGAAGACCTTCTGGATTGCCTGTGCTTCGCCGTCGGCCCTGAGAATTGCGGCTTTGGCATCGCCTTCGGCAGCGAGGATCGCAGCCTGGCGTTGCCCTTCAGCCGTGAGAATCTGGGACTGCTTCGTGCCTTCGGCGGTCAGGATGGCAGCGCGGCGGTCGCGCTCGGCCCGCATTTGCTTCTCCATCGAGTCCTGGATGGAGTGGGGCGGATCGATGGCCTTGAGTTCAACCCGTGAGACCCGGATGCCCCAGCGGCCGGTTGCATCATCGAGGACCCCCCGAAGCTGCCCGTTGATCTGGTCACGTGAAGTCAGTGCCTCTTCCAGGTTCAGCCCGCCGACCACGTTGCGAAGGGTGGTGGTCGTGAGCTGCTCTACTGCCTGGATGTAGTTGGCGATTTCGTAGGTAGCGGCGCGGGCGTCGGTGACCTGAAAGTAAACCACCGTGTCAATGGACACGACCAGGTTGTCCTCGGTGATCACTGGCTGCGGAGGGAACGACACAACCTGTTCACGTAGGTCGAGGAGTGGCAGAAGCCGGTCAACGAACGGGATCAGGATGGTAAGTCCCGGCTGCAGTGTTCGCTGGTACTTTCCGAGGCGTTCAACCACGCCGGCGCGGGCCTGCGGGATGATCCGTACGGATTTCACCAGAACGACCAGGACAAAAACGATCAGAACAATCAGGACGATGGTGAGTCCGATTGTGCCTGAATCTGTGAACATGGTTCCCCTTGTGTTGTGGATGGTGCCTGATCGCGGTTCAGGAGGCGGTTATGGGTCCGCTCTCAGCTTGTTGTATACCAACGACGACGGCGGTGGCCCCGTCGATGCGGGAGACAGTAACCCGGCTGCCGGCGGGCAGCGATGACCCGTCCGCGGTACGTGCGGTCCAGGTGTCGCCGCCGATCTTGACGGTCCCGGTCAAAGAGGTCACCGGCTCAAGCGCCAGCGCATGCTCGCCGATGAGCCGGTCGATGTTGCTCAATTGCTCCGCGGATCCGCGCTTGAGGTGCTTCAGCGCCACAGGACGGACGAGGAGCACCATCAGAAGTGAGACTACGCAGAAAATGACAACCTGGATGAAGAAGGTTGCCCCAGCCAGCGCCCCGACGATGCCGGCAAGAGCACCCGTGGCGAGCATGAGAAAGAACAGATCGAGGGTCAGGGTCTCAACCGCGGCGAGCCCGAGCATGAGCACAAGCCACAGGACCCAAGTGTTCTGTACAAGCCAATCGAGCATCGCGGTTCCCCTCAGTTGCGGCCCCGGTCATCGGCGCTCTCATCAAGCCCTGCTGTGTACAAACCGTTGCCTTCTACCATCATGCCAAAACCGAAGCACGAAATATAGCCTTCGGGGAATATCCTGCCTTGTCAGCGCACGGGAGTGCTCTTTTCGGAGTCCTCTTTCCGACGCCTGTGAAAAGTTTGGACGGTAAAGGCCGCAGTGACCCTGAGCCTCTCCGGCAGCGTGTCCATCCGAACGGAGGCACCGTGATGGCCCGCTGGCCCCATTGCCGCAATATTCTGCACGTCCTCCGGCGTCAGGGTCATCGGAAATTCGACAGACCTGCTGGCAGCCAGTGTGAAGTCCGGCGTCAGAGCGGCAGCGACGTCGTCGTCTTTGCCTGAGCGGATGTTCAGGAGGCCTGCAACGTCGGAAATTTCCTGCAGGTGCTGCGGCAGGGGTGTGACGACGATCAGCACGCCGCCTTCGCGGCACACGCGCGCGAACTCGTCCGGATTCCGCGGCGCGAAAATGTTGATCAGCAGATCAACCGATTCGTCCACGACCGGCAGCGGCCGCCAGACGTCCCAGACCAGGCACAGCGCATCGGGGAGCAGCTTCGCCGCCCGCCTCAGGGCAAATTTCGAGATGTCGAGGGCGACGACCGCTGACACCGGCACCTGCCGTTCGAGTTCCCGAAGGTAATAACCAGTGCCGGC
>NZ_JAPSHV010000081.1 GCF_031179385.1 Arthrobacter sp.
ACCGGGTAGCCGATGATGAAGCAGGCGTGGGACAAAGAGAACTGGGCGGTGAAGAGGTAGGAGCGCGTGTCGTCGGTAGCGGCCCGGCGCAGGAGCCGCGCCGAGGGCGTGTTGATCATCGAGGTGCCTACGCCCAGCAGAACCCAGACGGCCAGGAGCACGATCCAGGACGGTCGCAAAACTGCGACGGCGGCGGCCAGCGCTACCCCGAGCGTGACCAGTGCGGCGCCGGCGAGCATCAGGTCCCGGTCGCTGACACGGTCCAGGATCGCCGGAGTCGTGAGTGACACCACCATGGAGCCGGCACCGTAGCAGGCCAGGGCGACAGCGACCCCGACATTAGATCCGCCGAACAGGTCCCGCACGTAGATCACGGTGTTGACCAGCACCAGGGCGGTACCGCAGGCGACAACCAGGTTCAGCGCCATCAGCCCGCGCAGGGATGGTTCGCTGAGGAAGATCCGGGTGCCCAGCGTGGTGCGGCGCAGCAGGGAACCCGCTGACTTCGACGGAGCGACGAGGGGAAGCTGGGTGTTCATGACCATCAGGGCCGAGACCAGAAACCCGGCCATGGTGCCCACGAACAGGTTGTTGTAGGACAGTACCGTCAGGAGCGCCGCGGCCAGGACGGGACTGAGGAGGGACTCGAGATCGTAGGCGAGCCGGGACAGCGACAGTGCCCGGGTGTAATCCTTCTCCTTCGGCAGGACCACCGGGATCAACGCCTGAAACGCCGGTGTGAAGGTAGCCGAGGCTGCCTGCAGAACAAACACAAGCATGTAGATCTGCCACACCTGGTCAATGAAGGGCAGCATGACGGCGATGGCGGCGCGCACCAGGTCGGCTACCACCAGCACGGCCTTGCGGGGGAGCCGTTCCACCAGGGCTGCCATTACGGGGGCGACGAACACGTACGCGAACATCTTGATGGTGAGCGCAGTGCCAAGCACGGCACCGGCTTGTCCACCCGCGAGGTCGAACGCCAACAGGCCCAGCGCGACAGTGAGGAGGCCTGTTCCGAGGAGCGCCACGACCTGTGCGGTGAACAACCTCCGATAGGCGCCGACGCGCAGGACTTCAATCACATGAGCGATACTATCCATATGTGCACAGTTGAGCACATATTCTTCCAAAAGAGACCTAATCTGACACTCTGGCGAAACCCATCGGAGGGACACCATGCCAGCGGTAGAGCTCCAGCCGTGCGGACTCCTGCCTGCGGCCGCTCGAGTAGTCGTAGAAGTTGCGGGCCACGTAGAAGTAGCCGTTGGCGAGAGGTTCGAAACCGACGTCGGCCTTGAACTCCCACCCATATATGCCGGTGTCCTCGGACAGGATGCCTTCCTGCAACAGCGGGAGGACCAGCCCTTTCTCCTCCCTGGGCTGTCCCTCCAGCAGCTCTACTTCCGGCTGGGCCGTCCCATCCACGATGTACAGGTTGTGGTTTGGATACCCGGGTTTACTGCCCCTGTACACGCCCAGGAACCAGAGCCTGCTCGACCGGTCGTAGGACAGATTCTGCACACCGTACCGGGTGTTGCCGGTACGGACGAAGTACTTGCCGTCCACGTCCTCGGGGCCTGAACGGTGTGGGTTCACCTGGGTGAGGGCTCTTTCGTACTCGCCCCACCGAGACACGTCATACTGCAGGATGACCTGGTAGTTGTTGTCATCCCGGTTGTTGTTCTCGTAGATGCCGTACGCAACCATCAGCTGCTGCGGGCCTTCCGCGTTTCCGAACTCCGGTCCGAAGGAAATCCCGTCAATGCCGCTACACCCATAGCGGTGGTCTGCGGTATCCGCGGTATCGCCGTCGAAGATGCCGTCGCTGTCCATGTCGGCGGTGTAGTCGGCGACGACCTCCCTGAGGTGTACGGCGGTCACAACACCCGAGGTCTCGGCATCCATCCCGATCCGGACCAGGTTGTCGACGTCGAAGATGGCGACGTAGAAGGCCTCGTCGGCCTTGTATTCCAGCGATCCGTAGACTCGGCCGTCCATCTCGTTGAAATCAACATCGCCGAGGTGTCCGGTGAAGCCTTCGACTGTGCCGAGGACGTTGCCGTGAAAATCCGTCTTCACGAGCATCCGGGTGAACGAGGAGTAGACGTAACCGTTCTTCTCGTCGACGGCGATCCCTTGAATGTGCCCGGTGTCCCAGGACCCGGAACTGATCTCTGTCGGATAAAGCTCGGTCGTGAGCGCCATGAGCGGGGTCTCCCTGGTTGCCTCAGGAGATCGCTCGACCTCCCGTCCCACGGTCCCGAACGTGCGTGAACACCGGGCAACCCGAAACAGGAGCACAGACGAACACCCCGGGTAATTCCGGGGTGTTCACTGAGTTATTAGCGGCGATTCTCATCCTCGAAGAGGTCGGGGATGCCGTCGTGGTCGGCGTCGACCTTTTCGGCTTCCTCAATCCTGCGGTAGCGCTTGTTGCGGCTGCGCAGGAGCACCGTGGCCAGCACGGCGGCCAGGAGGGACGCCACGAGGATCGCGACCTTGGCATGGTCATTGTGCTCGGAGCCCTGCCCGAAGCTCAGGTCATTGACCAGGAGCGACACGGTGAATCCGACACCGGCCAGGAGCCCGACGCCGAGAAGGTCCACCCAGCGCAGGTCTGGGTCGAGCGTTGCCTTGGTGGTTTTGGTGATCACGAAGGTGGTCAGCAGAATACCGATGGGCTTGCCGAGGACAAGGCCCACCACAATGCCGACGGTGACCGGATCGGTGAACGCCGAAACGAGTCCGTCCATGCCGCCGATCGCCACACCGGCTGAGAAGAACGCGAAGATCGGCACGGCGATACCCGCGGACAGCGGACGGAAGCGGTGCTCGAAGGTCTCCGCGAGGCCGGGCTTGCCCTCCTCCGGTGGGATCACCTTGCCGTCCCTGCCCTTGCGCAGCACGGGAACCATGAAACCGAGCAGAACGCCGGCCACCGTCGCGTGGACACCGGAGGCATGCATCAGCGCCCAGGCGACCATCCCGATCGGCAGGAGGATCACCCACGCTGCGGGGGTCCTGCGACCGAAGAACTTCGGGTTCTTTTGCGCGAGGAAGGCAAAGAGCGCGAGAGGAATCAGGGTCAGCAGCAGGAAGGTGAATTCGACTTCCTCGGTGTAGAAGAACGCGATGATGGCAATGGCAATCAGGTCATCCACCACGGCCAGGGTCAGCAGGAAGATCCGCAGTGCACTCGGCAGGTGCGAGCTGATGACGGCCAGCACGGCAACCGCGAAAGCGATGTCAGTGGCCGTAGGGATGGCCCAGCCCCGCAAAGTGTCGGGAGAGCTGAGGTTGACCAGAACGTAGAACAGGGCGGGGACAATCACGCCACCGGCGGCAGCGGCCACCGGGACGATCGCGCGGGCGGGACTTCGGAGGTCGCCGGCGACGAACTCCCGCTTGAGTTCAAGGCCGACCAGGAAGAAGAAGATTGCGAGCAGGCCGTCTGCTGCCCAGTGCCCGACCGAGAGCTTGAGGTGCCAGGGCTCGTAGCCGAACTCGAAATCTCGCAGCGCGAAGTAGCTGTCCGAGAAGGGGGAGTTGGCCCAGATGAGCGCCAGAGCTGCGGCGATGATCAGGAGTATTCCGCCGACGGTCTCCTTGCGGAGTATCTCGCCGATCCGCAGGTATTCGGGGTAGCTGGACCGTCCAAGGACGTTCCTGGGCTGGTGACTCGACACGTAGGCCTCCTTAAGCGGGCAGGGCAAAACACTGCCGACCAGACTTCCCGGCACACCGGCTACCTACCCTAACAGGCGGGGTTGCCGATGCGCCGGGATATGGCTAGGCCACGAGGGTGCGGATGCCGATCACCAGGGTTGCTGCACCGAGAATCATCGACGTGCTCACCAGCATGAAGTGAACCTTCAGGAAGCGGGTGGCTGCACCGTTCTCATCACGCGAGCGGGGGTCCTTGAAGACGCGGCGCAGGAAGGGCGGCCACACGATGAGCGTCCAGATCCCGGCAACGATCAGAACGATGGACAGCGGTGTGGGCAGGTCCATCAGCGGTTCTCCAGCCAGTTCTTCGCCTGGGTTGCCTGCAGGTTCAGGGCCTTGCCGATCATCGGCTCAGCTGCGTCGGCAATCTTGGCACCCATGAACGGGATGGAAGAACTGACGTTGCCCTCGACGTCCACACGGGTGGAGGTGCCTTCGGCAATCAGGCGCTGGACGGCGTCGGCCGAGACCGGGACGCCCGCGATGGTGATGGACAGTTTGGCCTCTCGGGAACCGTCGGCCAGGGGAGCGGTCCAGTTCTCGGTCTGCGTTACCGTGAGGCTTTCGCCGACGAACTTCCGCGCGAAATCAGGCAGCCGGGTGGTGGGCAGGGTGCGCACCGCGGTGAGCGTGAAGGCGGCGGAGGTGTCGCCGTCGACCGTGAGGGACTTCAGTTCGCCTCCCACGTGCTCACTGGTGTGCTTGAGGAACGCTTCGTCGGTGAAAACACTGGTCACCGTTGCGACGTCGTAGGGCAGGGTGGTCGAGGCGCTGAGTGCCACAAATCCTCCGGGGTTTGAGAGTTTTAGTCCTCGTCCATCCTAGGCGAGCCTGAGGACCCAGCCATCGGGCACCGATCGGCGCTGCGCGGTAAGGTTAACGCCGACTCCCGGGATTCTTCGCGAATTTCGGGCTTTCGTGTTGTCTACGTCCCGTGTTGTTCCAAATCCGGCGAAGGATTGTCATGGCCCCCAACGGACCCACGCTCAACGGCCTCCGCGCTGCCCTGCAGGAGGACCCCACCTTCGCCCGCGTGCGCACCAACGCATCCCGATCCGTCGCTGACCGCAGCACAGACCTCCAGATCGGCGCCCCCACCGGCCTGCGCGCCGCACTGCTGGCTGAAATGGTGGACGGCCTCGCGGAAGCAGCCGACGACGGCGGCAGCGGCGTGCCGCAGGCGGTGGTCGTAGCGGTCACCGCCACCGGGCGGGAGGCCGAGGATCTTGCAGCTGCGCTGCGCAGCTACCTGCCGGCGTCGTCGATCGAAGAGTTCCCGAGCTGGGAAACCCTGCCGCATGAGCGGCTTTCGCCCCGTTCCGACACGGTGGGCCGGCGCCTGTCGGTCCTGCGGCGGCTCGCGCACCCGGGGGCTGACCCGGTGCGGGTCATCACCGCACCGATCCGCGCCGTCGTGCAGCCGCTGGTCGCGGGCCTGGGCCAGCTGGAACCGGTTGCGTTGAAGGTAGGCGAGGAGCGCGAGTTCGATGAGGTTGTCCGTGCGCTCGCCGACGCCGCTTACTCGCGGGTGGACATGGTGACGCACCGCGGTGAATTCGCGGTCCGCGGCGGCATCATCGACGTCTTCCCGCCCACCGAGGACCACCCGATCCGCGTCGAGTTCTTCGGCGACGAGGTTGACCAGATGCGCTGGTTCGCCGTTGCCGACCAGCGCTCGCTGCCCACCGACGGTGACCGGGGTGCTCCGACCGAACTATATGCGCCGCCATGCCGTGAGCTGCTGATCACGCCGTCGGTCATGTCCCGGGCGGCGAAGCTGAAGGATCAGCTGCCCGCGGCGGCCGGGATGCTGGAGAAGATCGCCGGCGGGATCGCCGTCGAGGGCATGGAGTCCCTCGCGCCGGTGCTGGTCGACGCCATGGTGCCGTTTGTCGGCGAGCTGCCCGCCGGGTCGATCGCTGTCGTCGTCGAGCCGGAAAAGGTGCGTGCGCGCGCCCATGACCTCGAGACGACCAACGAGGAATTCCTCCAGGCTGCGTGGGCTACAGCATCCGACGGCGGTGCGGCGCCCGTTGATCTGAGCGGACAGTTGGGCTCGGATCTGGAGGCAGCGAGCTTCCGGTCCCTGACCGACACGCGATCGTCGGCGCTCGCGAACGATGTTGCGTGGTGGGCGATCACGTCCTTCGGCTCCGATGACCTGTTGACCGACGTCGACAGTTTCACCGTTGCCGCCCGTGAACCGCGCGGGTACCAGGGCGACGTCGCCGAGATGATGGAGTTCATCGGTGGGCGCGTGCGTGACCAGTGGCGCGTCGTTGTAGCCACCGAGGGTCCTGGTCCAGCGCAGCGCCTGGCCGAGCTGTTCCACGATGCCGACATCCCGGCGTCGCGCGTTGAGTCCCTCGACGGCGCGCCGCAACCGGGAATCATCGAGATCACCACCGGGTGCGAGGGCCGCGGCTTCGTGCTCGACGGGCTGAAGCTCGGCCTGCTGACCGAGGCCGACCTGCTGGGCCGCACCACGGCTTCGGGCACCCGCGACATGCGGAAGATGCCCTCGAAGCGTCGAAACGCCGTCGACCCCTTGCAGCTGCGCGAAGGCGACTTCGTGGTGCACGAGCAGCACGGTGTGGCGCGGTTCGTGGAGCTGATTCAGCGGTCGACGGGCGCGGGACCTACAAAGACCATCCGCGAATACCTGGTGCTGGAGTACGCCCCGTCCAAGCGTGGCGCGCCGGGAGACCGGCTGTTCGTGCCGACGGACCAGCTGGACCAGGTGACCCGATACGTCGGCGGTGATACGCCTGCGCTCTCGAAGATGGGCGGATCGGACTGGGCGAAGACCAAGAGCCAGGCGCGCAAGGCCGTCAAGGAAATCGCCGGGGAGCTGATTCGGCTGTACTCGGCGCGGATGGCGTCCCGCGGGCACGCGTTTGCGCCGGACACGCCGTGGCAGCGGGAGCTCGAAGAGGCGTTCCCGTACATCGAGACGCCGGACCAGCTGACCACGATCAACGAGGTCAAGGCCGACATGGAGCGGGAAGTTCCCATGGACCGCTTGGTGTCCGGCGACGTGGGCTACGGCAAGACCGAGATCGCCGTCCGTGCCGCGTTCAAGGCGGTGCAGGACGGGAAGCAGGTGGCCGTCCTGGTGCCGACCACGCTGCTGGTGCAGCAGCACTTCGAGACGTTTTCGGAGCGGTTTTCCGGGTTCCCGGTGCGCATCCGTGCGCTGTCCCGGTTCCAGACTTCCAAGGAGTCCAAGGAAACGGTGGAGGGGCTCAAGAACGGAAGCGTCGACGTCGTCATCGGTACGCACCGGTTGCTCTCCACCGAGGTGCAGTTCAAGGATCTCGGCCTGGTGATCGTGGACGAGGAGCAGCGGTTCGGCGTCGAGCACAAGGAAGCGCTGAAGAAGATGCGCACCAACGTGGACGTGCTGGCCATGAGCGCGACGCCGATTCCGCGAACGCTCGAGATGTCGCTGACCGGGATCCGCGAGACGTCGACGCTGGCGACGCCGCCGGAGGAGCGGCACCCCGTACTGACGTACGTTGGCCCGTACACGGACAAGCAGACTTCGGCGGCTATCCGGCGCGAGCTGATGCGCGAGGGGCAGGTGTTCTTCGTGCACAATCGGGTGTCGTCGATCGACCGGACGGCCTCGCACCTGCAGCAGCTGGTGCCGGAGGCGCGCGTCGCCGTGGCGCATGGGCAGATGAGCGAGTCGCGGCTGGAGCAGATCATCGTCGACTTCTGGGAGAAGAAGTTCGACGTGCTGGTGTGTACGACGATCATCGAAACCGGCCTGGACATCTCGAACGCGAACACGCTGATCGTCGACCGCGCCGACAACTACGGCCTGTCACAGTTGCACCAGCTTCGCGGCCGTGTGGGGCGTGGGCGCGAGCGGGCGTACGCGTACTTCCTGTACCCGTCGGAGAAACCGCTGGGTGAGGTGGCGCTGGAGCGTTTGAAGGCCGTCGCGTCGCATAACGAGCTCGGCGCCGGTATGCAGTTGGCCATGAAGGACCTCGAGATCCGCGGTGCTGGCAACCTGCTGGGTGGTGAGCAGTCCGGGCACATCGCCGGTGTGGGCTTCGACCTCTATATACGGCTGGTCGGCGAGGCCGTGGCGAACTTCCGCGGCGAGGCCGAGGAGAAGGCCGCGGAGATGAAGATCGAGCTGCCCGTCAACGCACACCTGCCGCATGACTATGTGCCGGGGGAGCGGCTGCGGCTCGAGGCGTACCGGAAGCTGGCGTCTGCCTCGACCGATGGTGCGATCGACGAGGTGGTGGAGGAGCTTCGCGATCGGTACGGCGACCTGCCCGCTCCCGTGGTGAACCTCGTGTCTGTTGCTCGGTTCCGGGTGCGTGCTCGGGCTGTGGGCCTGACCGACGTCGCGATGCAGGGGAACTTCATCAAGTTCGCGCCGGCCAACCTGCCGGAGTCCAAGGAGATGCGCCTGAAGCGGATGTACCCGGGTGCGTCGGTGAAGCCCGCGATGAATGCGGCGTTGATTCCGAAGCCGAAGACGTCGTCCATCGGTGGGCGGGACCTCGCCGATGCCGCGATTCTCGAGTGGGCGCAGAACGTCGTGGATGCGGTGTTCGCGGCCTAGGGCTTTGTCTGTGCGTCCTTGCGCGGGCTGGTTTCCCCGGGTTCTAGGCGCGTGTGCGGCGTGTCGCCGGGGACACGCCGTCGTGCTGGGGGGCCGCCGGGTAGAAGGTGGGGAATCCGGCACCGCGGCTCAGGACGCCGCCTGTCACCCTTCTAGTATTTACAGCGATATAGAAACTTTGGGAAACATGAGAGTAACCACCGGTTTCCCTTGAACTTTCGTTCATACAGTGGGGCTTATCGGGGCCAACGTATGGGACGGGGCCGACAGAATTCAGAGAAGGTCTCGCTATGAACAAAGTAACTAAGGGCACGCTTGCGGCCGCTGCGGCCGGCGCACTCCTCCTCGGCGGTGCCGGAACCTATGCAGTCTGGACGGACAGCGCAAGCCTCAACGCAGGCAACGTGTCAACGGGTGTCCTCACGCTCGACGCAGTCTCGACGCAGGGCTGGTCCTACGACGGCGGAGACACGATCGTTGGTGACGATCCTTCGACCGAGGGAGCAATTGAGACGGCCACTCCGGACATCGTTCCCGGTGACACACTGACTGCCGTCTACAACGTCGACGTCGTTGCCGAAGGTGACAACATCAAGGGCAGCCTCAGCCTGGCAGGCATAGATCAGGCAACTCTTCCGGCGGGCACGACGGTCAGCATTGTGGCCGACGGGGCTGGTGCGGGCCTCGGAGTGAACGGGGCCGACTTGACCTTCACCGAGGCCGCCACCTACGACTTCAATGTCACTGTTACGGTCGATTTTCCCGTCGACTCAGAGGCTGGCCAGAACGGCACCATCGATCTCGCCGGCGCGGAGTTGGTTCTGACTCAGACTGCTTCCTGATTACGCGCCCTTCGGCACCAGACGGCGGAAACGAACCGGCGGGGTAATGAAAAACAGGCTGTGGCTGGCATTAGCCGGAACAGTGGTGCTCGTCGTCCTCGCGACAACGGGCACCACGCGTGCCCTATGGCGCGATGAAGCTTCCATCAACCCGGGAACGGTCAGCACCGGTAACCTCGAACTGCTCGCGGGCGGCCAGCCCGAGAACTACGTCTTCACCGCACTGAGTGCCAGCAACCTCGCACCCGGACACGAGGTGAGCGCTCCGCTGACTATCTCCAACGGCGGGTCGACGGATCTGGTGTACCGGCTCGCAGGAGTTGCCACTGCCACTTCGACGGCCGCTGACAGGGACCTTGAAGCTGGACTCTCGCTCATCGTCACGAACGACACCGCGTGTGGGGACGGGAGCACCGGGAACGTCGCCACGCTTTATCAGGGACCACTTGCAGCAGCGAGCTATACCGGGACGCAACTTGCACCGTCGTCGTCCGCCAGGCTGTGCCTAACAGTGTCACTGGCTGATGATGCACCGCTGAGCGCGTCCCAGGGGACAGTTACCGCAACCTTCACCTTCAGAGGAGACCAAGCCCAATGAGGCACGTCAGGCACGACAACGCACCGGAGAAGTCCGGTGTGCTGTCGTGGGTGGGCCAGGTTCTCTCCTGGCTGTGCCTTCTGGCGGTTCTCGGTCTTGTCACGGTGATGGTCGTTATTCCGCAGCTGTTCGGCTCCGGCTCCTATACCGTCCTCACGGGGTCGATGCGGCCGGGCATGCCGCCCGGGAGTCTCATTGTCACCAAGGAAGCCAACCCCGAGGAACTGCGTATAGGCGAGGCAATCACCTACCAGATCCGTTCCGGCGAACCGGCAGTCGTTACGCACCGCATCATTGCCCGTACCTCGAGCAGCGATGGCATCACCTTGACTACGCAGGGCGACGCCAGCCCTTCACCGGACGAGGAACAGGTACGGCCGGAGCAGATTCGCGGCGTCGTCTGGTACACGCTGCCGCTGGTCGGATATGTCAACGGATGGCTGACCGGCGAGCAGCGTATCTGGGCAGTGGGTGGCGCTGTCGTCCTATTGCTCGGCTATACGGCCTTCATGTTCGGCAGCGCCCTGATCGAAGGTGCGCGGTCACGCAGATCGGCCGAATCCGTTGCGGGTGACGTCCAATGAGGAATCGACTGTGGGCAGCGGCTGTTCTCTCCGCCGGACTTGTCGGCGTTGGCGCCATGCCGGCAGTTGCGGCGGATCCCTTGTTGTTCAGTCTCGATGGGAAGGAATGGGACACCGAACTGACGGGCCCAATCTTCGACGAAACACCGGTGCTCGTGCCTGGGGACGAAACTTCGGCGAGTTTCTGGGTGCGTAACTCAAGCCCAGACCCGGCTGACCTGAAAGTCGCACTGGTTGCGGACTTGCCGGCGGCTGGGGAGGACGCGTACCAACTAAGGGTTCGCGCAGCGATGGACGACTCGCCCGCAGCGTCCGGCGGTGAAACCGACCGCGTGCTGCTCGGAGTCGACAGTATGGACCCGCAGGACAGCCGAAAGGTCACAGTCACAGTTGGCCTTGATGCGGCGGCCGGCAACAGCACCCAGAACCTGAACCAACCGATGGCGTTCGACGTGCGACTGACGCAGTCGATCCCCGGCGAAGGTGGTCAAGACAGCGATAGTCCTGTCTCGCCCTCACCAAGCCCGGATCGACAGGTTCCGGCAACGCCCGGGTTGCCCGGGGGACAACCCGAAGCACATCCCGGTGAGCCGTTCGGGATGCTTCCGGATACAGGCTTCACCGCTCTGTGGTGGGCAGTATCGGGAGCAGCGCTCACAACCGGCGGTTCACTCGCGGTGGCATCCAGCCGTAAGAAGAAGAACACCAAAGAAGAAGGTGGCCATGGGCCGGCATAATTCAGCCAACGCGACGCGCTCAACACGGACCGGAGGAGTCTGCCTCCGCGCTCTTTTGTCGCTCGGCATGGTGGCTGGGCTCGGCGCAGTCGGAACTCTTGCCGCCTGGACCGATGAAGCGACTGCCACGGCGACCTTCAGCGCCGGGAAGTTGGACCTGACGCTCAACGGCGATCCTGATGACGCCGTCGACCTGACTTCCCTCTCCATGACGAATATGTACCCTGCGGTCCAGAAGGCGGCGATCGTCGGTGTGTCGAATACCGGCACTCTTCCCTTCACCTACAACATCACTGCGGGTGGAGCGACATCCGCCTTGCTCTCCGCGCTGACGGTTGCAGTGTATGAGACTGACGCCACCGGGCAGCTGAGTACGAACGGCACGACCTGCGTAGGGAAGCTGCTGGCTGCGAGTTCAACGACTTTCGATGCCGCTGAACTGCTGAGCGTTGACAGGCCACTGGGACCCACGTCCTCAGAGCAGTTATGCATTCAGGTGACGTTGCCGGGTAATGCAGCAAATGAGCTTCAAGGCACAACGGCGGAAGCTCTCTTCACCTTCGTTGCTGACCAGGCGCCGTAACGTGCGGCGTACCTCGAAGTTGCAGGAAGCCCTCTTGACCGTCGGCGCGGTCCTGGGCTCGCTGTGCCTGCTGGCTGCGTTGGCCGGCGTGCTCTTCGGGGTGAAGCCCCTGATGTTCAAGTCCGGCTCGATGGAGCCAACTATTCCTACCGGTGGACTCGCGCTAAGCGTTCTGGTGGACGCGGACGACATCCGTGTGGGTGACATCGTCAGCACCGGGAACGCAGCGGGCGTTCGCATCACTCACCGTGTCGCCGCCGTCGGTTCTGCCGACGGGTTTACAGCGTTGACTCTGAAGGGCGACGCGAACGACGTCGTCGACGCCGAAACTTATGCCGTCACGGAAGTGGACCGGGTCTTCTGGTCTGCGCCACTTCTTGGGTATGCCGTGGCCTGGCTCAGCAGTCCCGTGGCGCTGTTCCTCGGCGGTCTGCTCACGGCGTACTTGCTGTATGTCGCGTTCGCTTCACGGGCTCGCGCGGGTGACGATGAGAGTGACGGCGCGGACCATTCAACGCCGAGATCAGGACGCCGGGCATTGCGACAGGCACCACGTCGACGCAAGCGCGAGCTATGGAGAGCGACGAGCATGGCAGTCAGCGCAGGACTGGTTCTTGCCGGTGGAGCGTTCAACGCAGGATCCCCAGCGTGGGCGCAGTTCACGGATGGAGCGACAGCGCATGTTCTATCCGGCGCCGGCTCGCTACCTGCGCCTGGAGTCACCTGTGAGAACGTCACGAACGGGGTCAGGCTGAAGTGGACGTACCAGAGCCTGCCAGTTACACCAACCTTCACTGTTACGTGGAGATCCGGCAACGCCGCGTGGTCCGTATGGAACAATATGACGGCTGTGTCCGCGAAAGAGTTTTCAGTGTTCAGAAGCTCGTTCGACGAGGGGATACTTGCGTTGGGCGGAAACTCGGCGGTGCAATTTCGAGTGCAGGCGCAATCCGGCAACTGGCTCTCCCCGTACGGGACTCAAACTACAAGCTATACGGCGCCGGTGAAGGTGCTGATCTCCCTAACACCGTCGAGTCTCAGGTGCGCGTAGCCCGCAGAGACCACTGCCGCCGTCGTTACCCGGTGGTAAAGTCGTAGCGTCCATGCGGGTCCGATCACCTGTCCCGACGCTATCGATACCCCCGGCAAATGAACCGATCAATGGGTGCGGCGGGAACCGTTCCGGCATGGCAGCGAACAGAAGTATGGAGAACATGTGACCATGGAAACCACGCGCGCCGGAACCACTGTTGCACCGGCGTCGAGGGCCCTGGACGTGATCGGTGGCGACCTCACCGAACGCAGCCTGCGC
>NZ_JAPSHV010000195.1 GCF_031179385.1 Arthrobacter sp.
TCCGGCGGAGCCACCCTGGGTCCCGAGGAACGGGTCGACCCCGAGACGGCCCTGCGTGCCTACACGGTCGACGCCGCGTGGATTGCAGGCGAAGAAGACCGGCGGGGAACGCTGGAACCGGGAAAGAACGCCGATTTCGTGTTCCTTTCGGACCACCCTGCAGAGGTGCCGCCCGATGGGATCGGCCGCATCAAGGTGCTGGCGACCATGCTCGATGGCGCCTGCGTTTTCGGGCACGACTACATCGAGGAGCTCCGGAGCACCGCATCGTCCCAGTCCCATCCCACAAAGAGAGGCGCCGAGCATGCAACCACATGAGACAACAGACGGAGAGGAAGCAGCTGTACCAGTTGTCAGCGGAGCCGAGGCCGGCAAGATCGCCTGGGCTGCGTTCGTAGGCACTGCCCTCGAATGGTACGACTACTTCCTCTTCGGCACCGCCGCAGCCATCGTCTTCAACCGGCTGTTTTTCACGTCGCTGGACCCGACCGCTGCGACAATGGCAGCCTTTGCCACATTTGGTGTCGGCTTCGCTGCCCGTCCGCTTGGCGCCGTATTGTTCGGCTACATCGGTGACCGTGTGGGGCGGCGCCCCGCGCTGCTGATCACGATCGTCGCGATCGGTGTGGCCACCGGGCTTATCGGTGTCCTGCCCGATTTCGGCACCATCGGCCTCGCAGCACCCATCATGCTTGCCATCCTGCGCCTGGTGCAGGGCCTTGCGGTCGGCGGTGAATGGGGTGGCGCCATGACCATCGCCGTTGAACATGCCCCCCTCGAGAAGCGCGGGCGGTATGCCGCGCTGGTGCAGGTGGGTTCTCCGGTCGGCACGCTGCTGTCCTCCGGAGCCTTCGCACTGGTACTGCTCATGCCCCCTGAAATCTTTGACTCCTGGGGCTGGCGTCTGCCGTTCCTGGCAGCGTTCCCACTGCTGCTGGTCGCGCTGTACATCCGATTGAAAATCGAGGAATCTCCGATCTTCCGTGAGCTGGTCAAGCTGGAGGAACGCGCCAAAATTCCTGCGGTCGATGTGTTCCGCCTGGCATGGGGCCGGCTGATCGTTGCTATCGCAGCCGCTTTCCTCGGCGTCGGCGGGTTCTACATTATGACCACCTTCGTCATCAGCTACGGCACCGCCACCCTCGGCCTGGACCGGGGACTGATGGTCAACGCAACCCTGGTTGCCGCGGTTGTGCAAATCGGAGTCATCCTGGTCATCGGTCGTATCAGCGAGAAATTTGGACCGGGAAAGATGACCTTTATCGGTGGCGTTGTGACCGCGGCCGCAGCGTTCCCACTTTTCTGGATGATCGACTCCCGCAATCCATTCGCCGTCGTCCTCGCTGTCACTCTCGGCATCGCGCTGCTGTCCGTTGCCTACTCGGTCACCGGCGCCCTGCTGACCGAACTGTTCCCGCCACAGCTGCGCTACAGCGGTGTCGCTCTCGGTTACAACCTGGCCGGCGCCCTGAGCGGATTCCTGCCACTTATCGCCGTCGCCCTGCTCGCCGTATCCGATGGAGCGTCGTGGACCGCTTCCCTGCTGCTGATGGCCGTGTCCCTGATCACCGCTGCCGGCGGGTTCTACGGCGAGCGGCTCCGGGTCAAGGACAAAGCGATCGTACGGTAGTAGGGCGGCCCCATGCTGAACCCTGAAACAGCCCGTCGAGTTATCGACAGCGTTGATGCGGCCTTTGACCGCCAACTCGAGTTCACGGCGGAGCTGATCCGCCATCCCTCGCTGCGAGCCGCCGAGTCCAGCGCCCAGGACCTGATGTTCGCTGAGCTCCAATCCCGCGGGTTCGCCATGGACCGCTGGACGCTCGACGGCGAAGCCCTCGCTTCGCACATCGGTTACGGTCCCAGCACAGTAGCCTTCGAAGACCTCACCAACGTCGTCGGAACCTATACGCCCCCGGAGGAGAACGGCCGTTCACTCATCCTGAACGGGCACGTCGATGTTGTTCCCACCGGCCCGCTGGAGACGTGGGAACGCAGCCCCTGGGACGCCGTAGTAAAGGACGGCTGGATGTACGGACGCGGGGCAGGTGACATGAAGGCCGGGCTCGCTGCCAACCTCTTCGCCTTCGACGCCGTCAGGGCTGCTGGCTTGGCGCCGGCAGCCACCATCCACTTCCAGTCAGTCGTTGAGGAGGAGTGCACGGGCAACGGGTCCCTTGCAGCGCTGCTGCGGGGCTACACGGCCGATGCCGTCATCATCCCGGAACCGGAAGAGAACATGCTGGTCCGCGCCAATGTGGGGGTGATCTGGTTCCGTGTGCGTGTTACCGGAAAACCTACGCATGTGCGGGAAATGGCATCCGGGTTTAACGCCATCGACGCCGCCTACAACGTCATGGGTGCGTTGCGGGAGCTCGAAGCCAAATGGAACGCCGATAAGGGCAGCCACCCGTACTTCGAGGACCTTGACCACCCCATCAACGTCAATATCGGCATGATTTCCGGCGGTGACTGGCCCTCAAGTGTCCCGTCCTGGTGCGAATTCGACGTCCGCGCGGCCCTGTATCCCGGGGTTCCGGCCGCGGATGTTTGGGACGAGATCCAGATGTGTCTTCGGACCACCACCGCGGCCGGGGCAGCAGTTTCGGCCGAGCGGACGGGTTTCTTCTCCGAAGGCTACATCCTGGAGGAAGGATCGGAAGCTGAGGCAAGGCTGGCCGATGCGCACCAAGTTGTCTTCGGCTCGGCGTTGCAAAGCTTCACAACCCCGGGCTATCTGGACGGCCGGGTCTTCACCCTCTACGCGGGAATCCCGGCACTGGTTTACGGGCCGGTGTCCGAGGCGATTCACGGGTTCGATGAGCGTGTGAACATCGCGTCGGTGCGCCAAGTGACCAAGACCATCGCCCTGTTCATAGCCGACTGGTGCGGCGTGACCGAGACAGCGTAAATCCTTGTCGGTACGGAGAAGCCGCCCTGCCATTGGCAGGGCGGCTTCTGTACTGCGTGTTGCGTGTTGGTTAGCGAGGGTCAAGTTCCCCGAGGCAGAGGCTCCGGACGACATCCGTCAGCACGTGCAGCCCGCTGATGATGTCCTGGTCGGTGGTGTACTCGTGCTCGTTGTGCGAGATGCCCTGCACGGACGGGACGAACAGCATCACCGTGGGGACGATGTCCTTCAGGTTGGTGGAGTCATGTCC
>NZ_JAPSHV010000082.1 GCF_031179385.1 Arthrobacter sp.
TCGCCGAGGATCTTTGGATCGAGCGCTCGGTATTGCTCCCACTCGGTCAATACCAGCACTGCGTCGGCGTTCTTCACCGCGTCTTCAACCGACAAGGTGTAGCTGAGGTCCGGGAACCTCCGAGATGCATTGGGGACAGCTTCCGGATCGCTCGCCGTCACAGCCGCTCCCTGAAGCTGAAGTTGCGCCGCAACGCTCAGAGCAGGCGAATCACGGACGTCATCCGAGTTCGGCTTGAAAGCCAGACCAAGAACTGCGATGCGTTGGCCCAGCAGCGTTCCACCGCAGACCTCCCGCGCCAGATCCACCATCCGTGAACGCCGCCGCATGTTGATGGAGTCCACCTCCCGCAGGAAGGTCAAGGCCTGATCAGCCCCCAACTCTCCTGCTCTGGCCATGAACGCACGGATGTCCTTCGGTAGGCATCCGCCGCCGAATCCCAACCCGGCGTTCAGGAACTTCCGCCCGATCCTCGCGTCGTGCCCGATAGCGTCTGCAAGTATCGAGACGTCCGCGCCGGTTGCCTCGCAGACCTCCGCCATGGCGTTGATAAAGGAGATCTTCGTTGCTAGGAACGCGTTCGCCGAAACCTTCACCAGCTCGGCAGTCTCGTAATCCATCACCAACCGCGGTCGGCCATCGGAAAGCGCCTGGGCGTACACCTCGTCCAGAATGAGCTGCGCACCGCTGTTTGTCCTGTCAAGCCCGTAGACAAGCCGGTCCGGCTCCAGTGTGTCCTGGACGGCGAATCCTTCGCGCAGGAACTCCGGGTTCCAGGCCAGGGTGGCCTCAGGGCACGCACCAGCGATCCTCCCCGCAAGATCGCGCGCTGTCCCCACAGGGACCGTGGATTTGCCAACCACCACATCGCCGGCTCGGAGGTGCGGCAGCAGCGCATCGACGCTTGCATAGACATGGCTCAGATCCGCACCGTTCTCCGCCCGCTTCTGGGGTGTTCCGACGGCGATGAAGTGCACGGCAGAACCTGCAGCATCGGCGATACGCGTGGAGAAACGCAGCCGGCCGGTGCCGAGAGCCTCGGCGAGCAGGCCTGGAAGTCCCGGTTCATAGAACGGGGCCTCCCCAGCGTTGAGACTGGCGACTTTCGCCTCATCGACGTCAATGCCCACAACCTCATGTCCAAGCTTCGCCATGCACGCCGCGTGCACTGCTCCCAGGTACCCGCACCCGATGACCGATAACCGCATAATGAACGCCCCTTGCTCCGCGCTTCAGTGATCCTGCAGACACGGTACGGACGCTGGATGGGGAGCAGATGAACTGAAGATGAGAGTTAGATGAGATCGCGCAGTCCGGCCAGTGCTCGTCGGTGCTCAGGTGCGGTCAAACGGGCTCGACATACCAAAGCCTGGTTTCCCCATATTTTTTCTCGGCGAACCGCTCGATGCCGGGGGGCCAGTCCGGCTCGCCGGACCGTGACGACCGCTCAACTACCACGATGGCGCCCTCCGCCAGATGAGGAACCAGGGCGGACACGATTCTCATCAGCGGCGCGTCCTCAAGCGGGTAGGGCGGATCCATCAGCACCACGTCCCAGAGGACCTCCTCCGGGACCCGGCTCAGGTAGGTCTCCACCTTGGTCCGATGCACACGAACGCAGGTCCACCCAAGCACCTTGTTCATCACATCTGCGTTGGCCTTGCAGGCCGCCGCCGCCCGGTCGGCAGCCTCCACGAGGTCAACAGTTGCGGCTCCCCTGCTTGCCGCCTCCACCCCGAGTGAACCGGAACCGGCAAAGAGGTCCAGCACGTGCGCACCGGTCAGGATGTTGTATGCGTCCAATCGGGAGAAGAGCGCTTCCTTGACGCGATCGGTGGTGGGCCTCGTCGCATTTCCCGGGACGCCGGCAAGCGGAGTTCCCCCTGCGGCGCCGGCGATGATTCGACTCATGAAGAAACACTCTAAACTACTGGCAGTTTCCGCCTCCTGCATGGTCAAATGAGTGCAGCCGAAAAGCAGCCGCGTTAGCGAAGTGCGAGCGGCGCGCGCCGCTCAAGGGGGACTTGGGGGCTTTCCACGAAAGACATCACATATGAATACTCGCTCCTGCCTGCTTACCGTAGGTGTCTCAGCACTTCTCGCAACGGGCACGGTACTCACCGCTGCACCTGCTTCGGCCGCGCCAGGTTCGGCTGAGTGCGTCGCTGCGCAGGCTGCCCTGAGCACCCAGCTGGGCGTCGCTTCCGTCGATATCACGCTGGCCAATCAGCTTCGCGATGCCATCAACGCGTTCGATTCAATCGACGCACAGCTCTATCCGCTGTACGCCGAGGCAGACCTCGCAGTCGCTGACGAGGTGGCTGCACTCGACGACGCGGAATTCACGGCCTTCAAGGCAGCCGAGGCAGCGGAAGCGGCGGCCGCACTCCTGACCGCGGCCGCCGGCGCGGAAGCTAAAGCCCTTGCAGAGCTCGATGCAGCTGAAGCGGCCGTACTGGCCGTTCCCGCAGGCGACACAGTGGCGCTGGCAGAAGCCGAGGCCGCGCGCGATGAGGCGCAGGGCCGGTACGACGCCGCCGTGAAGGTGGCCGCCGACGCCAAGAGCGCATCCGATGCAGCCGCGGCTGAGGTCGCTGCAGCCGCCGAGAAGTACGAGGCAGCAGATCAGGCCTACCTTGCTGCAGCCGAGGTAGCCTATGGAACTCCGCAGATCCTCGCCCTGGAAGCGCAGTTTGAGGCGACGATCGAGTCGTTCGACGACGCCTACATCAAGCTCGGGCTCACTGAGGGCGCCGACCCGGAACAACTCCTGGCTCTGGCCGACGCAGCAGTTGCCGCGTGCTCCGCTCCCGTCGCGAACAAGCCTGCCGTTACGGTGTCTGCCCCCCAGCAGCGTGGCCTGAACATCCAGACCGCAGCTTACGACGCCGGTGCTTCCGATCCTGCGAACCTCGCGCTTCTTGCGGGGCTGGCCGGGCTGGGTGCGGCAGCCGTTTCCGGCGCCGTCGTCGTACGCCGCCGCCGGAACGCTCGGGCATAGCGGGTTCATGCCTGTTCCCCAGCACGACGCTGCCCCGGCGCCCCGACCGCGTGCGCGGTTGTGGGCGGCGGGTGCGGCTGTGCTCGCGGCGCTTGTCGCTGCCACTGCAATCAGCGGGGTGATGGCACCCGCGGCACCTCCCGGGGAAGCGGCCCCCGTCCCGACGGCATCCGTCAGTGCATCCGCAGAACCAACACCAGGTCCAGCGCCTGCAACCAGGACCGCCCAGCCTTCAACCAATGCCGCCCAGCCGGGAGCCAGGGCAGCTGCTCCGCAGCGGCTCATCATGGACTCCGCCGGCATCGACGTGACGGTGCTGCCATTGACTCCTTCGGCAGCTGACGAAGCCTCGCAGTCCCTCGTTCCGCCGTTCACTCTGGACGGCTACTGGCTGACAACCTTCGGCATGCCGGGACGGGGTTCCACGGACACCACCTACATCACAGGGCACAGCTGGGAGGACCGGGAGGCTCCGTTCAATCGGCTCAGCACTGATGCGGAAGTCGGAGACGACGTAGTGCTGCACACCTCGTCCGGCGTACAGCACTACGTGGTCGACTCAATCACAACCCATGACAAAGACACCCTGAAGGACAGCGACATCTGGGACATTGCCCCGAACCGCCTCGTCCTCATCAGTTGCTACACGGAAGACCCTTGGGGGAAGAACGTGGTCGTGACCGCGAACCCAAAAACCTAGCCCTCGTCGGCCCTAGGAAGACCCATGCCCGCGCTTCTCCCGCTTCGCGTGATGAAGCAGATACGGCTCAGGGTCGCTTGATGCTGCCGGAGAGGTCTCCATCCAGGCTCTGAAACCTGAGGGGTTTTGGAGCTCGAGCTCATCAAGGTACATCCGCCGCTTTTCGGCAAGGTCTTCGAGCTCGGATGCTGTTCTTGCGCTGATGACGGCCAGGAAGCTGATCCGCCATGCCCGGCATAGCTGCGCGGAGTTGAGGTCATGCACCTTGTCGTGGAGGTCCACGCGATCAAGCGAGGGCTGGGCGCCCGGGACAGAACGACCCGGGCGCCCAGCACCTGTCCACTTGAGTACGCGGCGAAGCCAGCTTTCTTTCATCGCTGGATGCCGCCTCCGATCAGAGCCCGCGGCGTGTGTCGTCCGAGCCGTCGGTGTCGATCTGCTCCTTGCGAACTTCCTCACTGACAGTGTGCTCGTCGGTGACGGTTTCCTTGTCGAGGCGCACGCGCTCGACGGGCACTGCCTCCTTTTCAACTACCGGCCGTTCCTCGTGAAGAGTCACTTCGTGCTCTTCCTCGCTGATGGCCGGACCATCGTAGGCGGCGTCGCGGTTGGCGTCCGTGATCGGCTCCCGCTCGACCCGCACTTCCTCGCGCTGGACGGGGACCGTCTTGGTGACGTTTTCTGTCACCACGTACTTGCGCAGGCGGGCGCGGCCGGTTTCCACGTTCTCGGTGCCGACGTGCAACCGCTCCTCGGAGCGGGTCATGGCGTCATCCGTCGTAGGGCCGGACGTGTCATGTCCGACGGTGCGGTCGCCGCGGTCAGCGTCATAGGGATCGCGGTCGACATCGCCAACTCCGCTAACACCCGACGTGGTTTCGCGCATGTCGTCCGACCCTGTGGTCGTTCCGGCATAGGTGCCGCGTTCGCTGGCGTCGTTCTCGCCACCGGGACGGCTCAGTGCATAGTGGCGATACAGGTCGTCTTCTTCTGCCTCGCTCAGGTTCTGGTCGGGATCAACCTTCGGGGCGTCCTTGACCTGATCCTTGGTGTAGGCGATACGCACGTCATCGCCGTCCATTGACGCGCCCTGCAGCGGCGCGAATGATTCGGACGTGCCAAAGAGCCCAGTCCGCACGGTTACCCAGCTCGGCTCTCCCGTGTGGTCGTCCACGTAGACCTGGCCCGCGGATCCAACCTTGTTGCCGTCCTGATCAATAACGTTGCCATTGCCGTCAAGGATGCGGTCGATGTGTTCCTGCGTGATCATGGTATCTCCTTGAGATTGATTGCAGAGGACTTCTTCCGAAGTATCCGGTTGCACAAGGGTAGGCATATGCAACGCAAAATTGGAAGCATGCTTACTAGTTTTTTCCCTAAGTTCATCCTGCTGCCCCGGTGAACCGCTCTTGGTGAATCTGGTGGGCGGTGAATGGGCTTTGCCCACCTCAGGGTTGCCACCGGACAGGAGCGGACTAGACTGTCAGCAGGGTTCAGCAGCGAGCCACAACAGGAACTACTTGTGGGAGTGCCACCACCATGCACGCTCAATCTCGCTCGGCCGTCGAGCCGTATCAGCTATCGAACTACTCCTTCTCCGTCGACTTTCCGGGACCTGCCGAGAACGACGACGCATTCCCCACCGATTTGTCCTCCGAATCAGAGTGCAGCCTCATTCAGTTGTGCGACACCCTTTTCCTGGAACTTGACTCAGAGATACCCGACCTGCGGGCCAGGGAGCGCTACGAGTCCGTGTGCGACGAGCTCACGCTCCGCCGGATCCACACGGGGGTTGCCTGACAAAGAAACTTTGTCAGCCTACTGATTGTCGCTATAGTTGTTTGTACGGTTCAGCAGCGAGCCTCACCAGCCTTAAGACGTGGGAGTTCACATGGACCTGCGCTACCCAGACGCCTCTTCGACCAACCTGCGCACCGCCGTGCGGGACAACATGAAGCTGAGCCGCTTCGAGTTGTATGTCGACGGAGAGAACGTCGGACACCTTCAATATGAATCACGGCAGGGCCAGATCTGGCTGCTGCACACGAACATCGAGCAGCGCTTCAAGCGCGCCCGACTGGATAACTACTTCATCGGGAATGTACTAGAGAACCTGCATCGGAGGCGGCTCGCGGTAATGCCGTTCTGCCCGGCCGTGCGTGGTTACCTCGGGGGCCATCCCGAATGGACCACCCTGATTCCGGCGTCCGAAAGGTCACGCTTCCGCCTGACGCCGGCTACAAAAGCACGGAAAACGACGTCGCGCGCTTCCTGAGGCCGCGAACGGCGGTGACTTGCCAACGACGGTGACTTGCCGACGGCGGCAACTAGCTGCGTTCAAGGAACGCTTCCTTCTCCGCGTTCAGGTAGAGGTCAAGGGCCTCTTCGAGCTCCGGGTGATCGGCGAGCGTTGGATCCGCATCGACAAGTCCCTGCGCGTCCTTTCGCGCTTTCTCAATCACCTCAGCATGCTGGATGACCTTGAGGAAACGCAGCGCAGACCTGCCTCCGGACTGGGAAGCACCCAGGATGTCGCCTTCCCTGCGCAGTTCGAGATCCTTCTGGGATAGCTCGAAGCCGTCCGTCGTAGCTGCTACTGCGTCCAGCCTCTCCCGGCTGGGGTGCTCAGGTTCAAGCTGTGTTACGAGCAGGCAGGTGCCGGGATGTCCACCTCGTCCGATGCGCCCCCGAAGCTGGTGAAGCTGTGAGATGCCGAACCGGTCGGCGTCCATGATCACCATGAGTGTCGCGTTCGGCACGTCGACGCCGACTTCGATGACGGTCGTCGAAACCAGGAGACTGATGGACCCGTCGTTGAATCCGCCCATGGTCGCTGCCTTCTCCGACGGGTCCAGCCGCCCGTGCAGCAGCCCCTTGTTTACCCCGGCCAGGGCGGGAACCTCGGAAAGCGACTCAAAAAGCTCCAGCACCGACGTCAGTTCCTGCCGGTTCGCCGGCGGCCCCTCGTACAACTCGAGCGCGTCCGCGCTGTCCGCTTCCATCTGGGAATCGCCGATCTTGGGGCACACCACATACACCTGACGGCCCGCGTCGATCTCCTCCCGCGCTCGCGCCCACGCACGGTCAATCCAGCGTGGGTTCTCGGACAACCCAACGACGTGCGTGGCGATGGGTGCGCGGCCGGCCGGCAGTTCGGTGAGGGTTGAGACGTCCAAATCACCGAAAACAGTCATTGCGACCGTCCTGGGTATCGGCGTGGCGGTCATGACCAGCATGTGCGGTGCAGCGGCTGCTTTGGCGCGCAGTGCGTCCCGTTGCTCCACGCCGAACCGGTGCTGCTCATCCACCACGATCAGGCCCAGATCAAAGAACTGGACGTTCTCGGACAACAATGCGTGCGTGCCGATCACGATCCCGGCATCGCCGGACGCGGCCGCGAGCAGTGCCTCCCGCCTCTGCGCCATGGACATGGAGCCGGTCAGCAGCACCGCCCGGGTGCCGTCCACCGCACCGCCCAGCATGCCCCCTTCAGCGAGCGGGCCCAGTGTGCGCCTGATCGACTGGTAGTGCTGTGCGGCCAATACTTCTGTCGGCGCGAGGAGTGCCGCCTGCCCCCCGGAATCGATCACCTGGAGCATTGCCCTCAGGGCTACGAGCGTCTTACCCGATCCCACCTCACCCTGCAGTAGGCGGTTCATGGGATGGGCGGCCGCCAGGTCAGCCTCCAACTGTTCCCCGATGTCGCGTTGCCCGGCGGTCAGTGAGAAGGGAAGCGAAGCATCGAACTGGTCACGAAGTCCGCCCTGGCGATGCGGACGCGAGGTCGCTTCTTCGGCGAGGGCCTCTGCCCGGCGCCGCGCCAGTGCAGTCTGCAGAACGAGCGCTTCCTGGTAGCGGAAGCGGTGCTGCGCACGGTACGCGTCCTCAACCTCGTGCGGACGATGGATCATCTCGTAGGCCTGCGTGATGTTCATCAGGCGGTCCCTGCCGGCGATATGCGACGGAACCGGATCGTTCAGCTGGGAATGCGCGAGGCTGTCGAGGAGCTGATAGACGCACGTCTTGATGGTTGCGCTGCTGATCTGTTCGGACGCCGGATAAACAGGCACCGGCCGCAGATGTTCTTCCACCCCGCCTTCCCCCTCATCGAGGAGCGAATAACGGGGATTGGTGAGGGTGAGCTGACCTCGGTAGCTGCCTGTCTTGCCGGAGAAAACAGCCCGGGTTCCGGGTGTCAACTGCCTCTCGGCGTTATAGCCGTTGAAGAAGGTGAGGTGCATGGTTCCCAGGCGACCGGCGTCGTCGTCGGTAACCACCACATCCAGCAGCTTGCCTTTACGAGTGCGCATCCGCCGGGAGTTCGCGGACTGGACGCGGGCAATCAGGGTCACTTCCTCGCCGAGGGGCAGCTCTGCCAGCGCAGTCAGTTCCCCTGGGGCAAGGTAGGTCCGGGGGAAGTAGTTCAGAAGTTGACCGACGCTGGAGATACCCAGGCTCTCTTCCAGCTGCTTCTGCAGCTTGGGGCTGAGCATCTTCAGGTTCAGGGGTAAGTCCAGCTCGGCCGGGCGCCTGTTCTCCATCTACCTTCCCTGCATACTTTCCTCCTGCGGGCGGCAGGAACCTACATGAGGACAGTGCGAGCTTAGCCGAGGCGCCTGACGATTCTGCTAACCATCGAAGTGGGTCGCCGGTGAAGATCCCGATACCCTTTGAACGATCTCCGAAGCAATGACCCGCAATTTCACATTGCGCGTGCTGGAGGCGCGCTGGAGGATCTCGAACGCCTCCTGCTGCGAACAGCGGTTCTGAGCCATCACAATACCCACTGCTACGTCGATGTCGGTTCGTGACTCCATTGCACGGCTGCGGTTAGCGGCCTCCTCGCTGTAGTGAGCCATCCGCAGTGCCAACTGAAGCCCCTTCGAGGCTTGCTGCGCATAGGACTCGGCAAAGCCCACTTCCTTCTCGCCGAAGGAGGCCGTGCGGTAGGAGTACAGGTTCATGGCTGCCTGTGCGTCCGTCCCGATGGTGAAGGGTGCTGAGAGAATGGAACGAAGGCCGTGCTGCGAGACGGCTTCGGAATAATCGGGCCACCGATTGTCGCTCCGGAAGTCTTCAACCACGATGGTGCGCCGCTCACGGGCAGCGGTGAGGCACGGACCTTCCCTGTAGGCGTACTGTAGTTCGTCCATTGCCTTGGCCGTCTTGGAGTTGTATGCCACCGTTGCAGCACGGCGACGGCGCAGCAGCGTGATACCGCAAAGGATGTCCTCCCCGTTGAAGCTGACGCTCCGGGCCGAAAGCACAGAGAGCTCGTTAAGGAATTCCTGGATGTCCGCGGCGGACAAAATCAGGTCCTGCATTTCGTCCAGCACGGAGGACTGCGCGCTCGCATCGCGCTGCGCTTCGTCCAGATGGGCCGCGGAGTACTCCTCATCAGCCTCGAAGGAGACCGTTTCGCCCACGACTCCACCCTCTCAATTGTTCAAAGCTCAAGTTTCATCGCATAGGATACTTCACTAAGCGCACTTGTGACCGATCGACGGAACTTGCACCGTTCGGCGGTCGGCGCCGCCGGTGCCGTACCACCGGGTTTTGAGTTCGAGCGTGCAGCACTATGCCGGTGCTCGCGTCTTTCGGGGTTAGAAGGTTAATGAGGCATGGACACTTCACACTGGTCAACCAGCCGTCTGCTGAGCACAGCGGCCAGGCTGAATGAGAACCGGGACAATGAACGCCTGCGCAGTATCGGCGTTACGCATTCCGGCGTGACGATCCTGAAGGTGCTTGCCACCGCGGGTTCCATGAGCCAGGTAAAACTGGCCCAGATCGTTCGGGTGCAGGCCCAGACGGTCGGTAAGGCACTTGAGCGGCTGGAGGCGCGGAACCTGGTCGAGCGTTCCAAGAGCGAAGCTGACCGGCGCGTGACTTTCGTCTCCCTCACACCGGCGGGACTGGCCATCCTCGACCAGGTCCAGCAGGGTGAAGGCGTGCCGCTCGGAGGCGAGGGGTACGTGGAGAAAGACCTGCGGGCCGCCCTCATCGGCGTGATCAACGCCACCCGTGACAATCTGCTGGCCAGCGGGATCGCTCCTGAGCCGGAGCTCGCTGCGTCCGCCTAGCGGATTCTTCAGGGGCCGGCGCCTAGCCGACCCTGATCAGACGGTCCCGTCCTGCCAGCAAGCCGAATCCGGCAAGCACTGCCATGATTGCGGCTGTGCCCATGAGGGGCAGGGTCCAGTCGCCGCTGAGGTCGCGCAAGGCACCAAACACCACCGGTCCAGCCGCTCCCAGCCCGTAACCGACGGACTGTGCCATGCCCGAAAGCGAGGCAGCCTGCGCGTAATTGACGGTGCGGAGGCTGAACAGTGACAGCGCGATCACAATCAGGCTCCCGCAACCCACCGCACCCAGCAGTACCCACAAGAGCGTGAGGTCCGGCGCGACCGCCAACCCGAGGAATGTCACGAAAGTCAGCGAACTGCTGGCGAAGGAGACAAGGCGTTGGTCTGGCCCACGATGCAGGATTCCTCCGGTCGCGAGGCTTGCGAAGACGCTGACCAGCAGGAACACCGACAGGTGCAATCCCGCTGTCGTCGCGGATACTCCGCGGCTCTGCTCAATGGTGGGCAACCATGCCATGAGGACGTAGAACGCGATCGACTGCAGTCCCATGAACAGGGTGACCTGCCAGCCCAACGCAGAGCCCCAGGGTGACCGATAGGCAGCCGTAGGAGAATCGGCACGCGCCGTCGCGGACCCGTGGCGGCGAAGCCACGGCCAAAGGACTGCCATCGCAATCAGTGCCAGCCCTACCCACATGCCCAGAGCGAGCCGCCATCCTGCCGGTGAGGCGTCCGCCACCGGAACGACGACGGCGGCACCTATCGCTGCGATCGCTGCCTGCGTGGCGGTATAACTACCTGTCACCTGGCTGACCCTGGTTGGAAAGTCCCGCTTCACGAGGGATGGCACAAGCACGTTGAGGAGCGCGATAGCCAGGCCGATCAGAGCAGTACCAGCCCAGATGAAGCCCACTACGGGCAACGACCGAAGCACTATCCCCATCGCCAGAATCAGAAGTGACACCCAAAGCGCCCGGTCAAGCCCGAGCCGCGCGGCGAAGCGCGGGCCTACGGGTGAAAAGACGGCGAATGCGATGAGCGGGAGGCCCGTGAGGAAGCCGGCTGCGGCGCTGGACAGCCCGAGATCACCGCTGATGTTCGCGAGAACCGGTCCCACGCTGACGAAGGAGACGCGGAGGTTGACGGCGATCAGCAGGACGCCGATGAATGCGAACCCGAACCGGGCGGTCCGTTCCGGAGTAGTCCGGGTGGGAGCGGGCATAATGCGTTCCTTCGTCCTGAGAGATGTGGGGGCTTGTGTCCCCTGACGCGAACAGGCGCGGGTGTCGCGCATCCGGAGGGCGCCGCGCCTAGGACCCGTAGCGCTCCTGGCCGCCGATGTCTGCGGCTTCCTGAGGCAGAACGGCCCCAGCGCCGGCCAGTTGGGTGATGGCGATATGGCTGGGCTGGCCGGCTTCCTCGATGAACTTCAGCGCCAGCGCGGCTTCGGGCACGTGGACGTGAACGCGCCACCGGTAGCCATCCTCGACCTCTGTCACAGCGCTCATGATGACGGAATCGCCGACCTCATCCAGGTGCAGCCGCAACGTCGCGGCATCCAGAGGGCTCAGATTGATGGTGCACATGACCTCGACGCCCTCGGCAGGCATGCCGTTATGGATATGCGGCGCCTGTACGTCATACCCGTGCAGTCCGTCGAGCAGCTCATCCTGGAGCTCCTCGCCCAGGGACGCTGCGCGCAGCGCGTCCAGGATGAGCAGGAACCCCACTCCCCCGGCGTCAACCACCTGCGCTTCGGTCAGCGCACCAAGCTGGCTCTCGGTGTTGATGACTGCTTCGAGGGCGGATTCCACGGCACCCTGGAGAGTCATGGCAAGGGCATGGTTGCTGTCATCCCCCTGGTTTGCCTGGTCCACCGTTGCTGCTCCCCCTGCAGCTGCCTCAAGGACGGACAGCATGGTTCCAGGCACAGGATCGCTCAGCGCGGACCAACTGCGGATCTGGGCCCGGTTGAGCGCGGTCGCAAGGAGCGGGCCGGACAGGCGGGCAACGCCGTGCAGGGGCTCCGCGATGGCGGACAGGAAAACAGCGAAAAGCGTGCCGGAGTTTCCCCTGGCATCTTCCATGGCCGCTTGGCCGGCGCTTCTCAGGAGTTCGCCGAGGTCATGGGTGTCCACGTCCGCAACAGCCTGTGCAGCTGCCCGTACCGTCAGGTAGAGGTTGGTGCCGGTGTCGCCATCGGCCACGGGAAAGATATTGATTGCATTCAGGCGGTCGCTGTGATTGCCGAGGGATTCTTCAGCTTTGCTCAACCATCGCTTCATCGCAGTCGCGTTTGCGGTGATTTTAGTCTGCAAAGTGATCCCATCCCACGTTGGCTGGAGACTGTGACCCGACGGTCACTTCGGCAGGCCCGGCCTCTACCGAGCCTACCGCAGTGAACCCCGCCAAAGGCATAACGTTTGGGTTAACGGTGGCAAGGAGGCCATGGTCTTCTCCCCCACTGAGCACCCATCCAACTGGATCTGCGCCGAGCAGGGAACCCGCAGCGCCGAGCGGTTCAGCAAGCAATGTCAGGGCCGCCGGATTGAAGTCGATCCGCACTGAGCTGGCGTGAGCGAGGCGCTGTGCGTCCCTGACCAGACCGTCTGAAACATCCAGCATCGCAGTGGCCCCGCGCGCAGCAGCGATAGGCCCCGCGTGCAGCGGCGGCCGCGGCCTGCACTGCAGAGCAATCAACGCCCGAAGCTCCTCGTCGAGCGAACCGTAGTCATGGCCGGACTCCAGCAGCGCCAACCCTGCCGCTGCGCAGCCCGCCGTTCCGGCCAGCACGACGACGTCTCCGGGCTGTGCGCCCGAACGCAGCACAGCGCTGTGACCGTCCAGTGATCCGGTGACGGCGGCCGTGACCGAAATCTCGGTTCCGCGCCCGAGGTCACCGCCGACGACGCGGCACGTCTCGGCGCCAAGTTCACCGATTGCGGAGGTAAGTCCCTCCGCAAGATCTTCGACCCACACAACTTCTGTGCTTCCGGGAAGGGTCAGACTGACAGCGAGAGAGGTGGCGCGTCCGCCCATGGCGTTGATATCGCTGAGGTTCTGCGCAGCAGCCTTCCACCCGACGTCGAATCCCGTGGTCCGATAACCGTTTGCCCACTG
>NZ_JAPSHV010000011.1 GCF_031179385.1 Arthrobacter sp.
AAGCGCAGCCGGTGAACGCGTGCTAGCGCTCGGAGCGCAGGTAATGAAGCTGCGCTGCCACCGACTGCTGCGCTGCGGAGCGCACTGAAGGATCGACCTCGGCGTATACATGGTCGGTGACGGAGCCGACGTCGGCATCATCAGCTGCCAGACCCAGCGCCACAAGCGCTGCCCGCACCTGATCAAGCCGCTCCAGCCTGTGCGTTCTATAGGCACGGACAACCTCGTCGAGATGCGGGAGCAAAGGGCCGTGGCCCGGCAGCACGCTGGCACTGCCCAGGGACTCGAGCGTGTCGAGAGACTGAAAATATTGGCCCAGGGTTCCATCCGGGTAGCTGAGGACCGTGGTGCCGTGTCCAAGAATCGTGTCGCCGGTCAGTACGGAACCGTCGGGGCCGTCGTCGGGTAAGTAGAAGCACACGGAATCTGCGGTGTGGCCCGGCGTGGCCATAACCCTGATTTCGACGCCGCCGGCGGTAACAATCTCGCCGTCATCGAGCGGATGGCCCCCGTGGCAATATCCGGGGTCGAGGGCGCGAACCGGCGCGCCGGTGATCTCGTGGAAGAGGGCGCTGGCCTCGGTGTGATCCCAGTGATGGTGGGTGATCAGCACCAGTTCCACGAGCCCGGCCGCTTGCAGGGCGGCTACATGGGTGTCGTCGGGCGGCCCCGGGTCAACCACAACCACGGCAGGTGAACCCGGCGCGGCGATGACATAGGAGTTGGTGCCGTCCAGGCTCATCGGTCCGGGGTTGGGCGCAAGGTGGTAGCGCGTAAGCGGGCTGCTCGGGGTCAGGCCGCCCTCTACAGGGGACACCGGTTAGCGGACTGTCTCTCGGATCTCGCCGAACGGAACCTCGGGGGAGACTTCCGCCTGGGTGTCGGGCCCGAGGTTCGTCGTGACCAGGACGCCGTGCTCGCCGCCGGCAATAGACTGCTTGAAAACGGGGATCAGGGCGGCGGCCGTGCTGTCGTCCAGCCCTGCAAGGTAGGCGCGGTAGGAATCGGGAAGCTCTGAGTAATCCGTCATGGTCCCCAAACTACGCCCGCGCGCGTCCCGCAACAACCGTCGGACCTCTTCGTCCGATACCTGCTCGAAGGCGCGGTAGGCGCTACCGACGGCGGGCAGGTTCGGCGCGGCCCACGGACTGACCAGCTCGTCGACGGCACTGCCCACTGTCACTGAGGCGCTGGACAGGAACACCGGTGCGGCGGCGACGATGCGCTTCACCCCGGCCTTTCGAAGAGCCGCTACGGCGGCGAGCATCGTGGCTCCGGTGGCAACGCCGTCGTCTACTATCACCACCGTCTTACCGGCCACGACCAGCGGCTCCATCCCCTCGCGGTACAGAGCTTCACGTCGCTGCAGTTCGGCGAATTCACGTTTCGCAACGGCTGCGAAGACGGCGTCGGCATCCCGTACCTGCTCCAGCACGCGCGGATTCCGGACCGTTTCGACGGCGCCGCCGATGGAGGCAAGGGCGCCCATCGCGAGCTCCGGGAACGAGGGGACCCCGACCTTGCGCACCATGACGACGTCGAGCCGTGCGCTGAGCGCTTCCGCCACCACTGCGGCGACCGGAACACCTCCTCGCGGAAGGGCGAGAATGAGCAGTCCATCGGCCTCGACCACCGGCATTAGCGCCGTGGCGAGGAGTCGACCGGCATCGGCTCGGTCGACGTATCGCTCTGGTTCTTCCTGAGTTCTCACCATCTTGGGCACCGGTCGGAAAGGAGGGTCTTTCATTCGAGCTTAGAGGATGATAAACCGGCAGTAGCCTTAGCAATTCGAGTCAGACGAAACCGAAACAACAGGAGAGAGGTACGTCATGGCAGAGCGGGGAAACACAACCCACGGTCCACAGGTGGACGACCAGATGAAACACGAGACACAGGGGCTGGTGCACAGTAACCATCCCACCCGTGCTGAGGACTGGCGTGAGACCGAAAGCGTGGACGACTCCGACGATACGGCCGAGGGCGATCAGCCCGTCTACGTGTCGCAAACCAACCAGGGCGAGGGAGCCGTCGTCGAGGACGGACTCACTCAATCGGTCGATGAAGCTGCCGGCAATGACGACGACGAGGAGGCGCAGTGACCAGCACCCTGCACATGCTCGCAGACCTCTACAGGAAGCCGGGTCCATGGGTGACCATTTACACGGATGCGAGTACCGGGACCGTTGATTCCCTCCACGCCGACGACGTCCGGCCGGACAATATTGCGACGGCGCTTGAGGAGGCGGGAGCGTCCAAGGAGGACCGCAAAGCGGTGGCTGAGGCCCTCCGCCAGTCTGCGAAAGGCATTCCGGATCCGGTGGCCCGGTTGCTCGTCGTCGCAAACGGCACGGTGGAGCTCGACGAGTTCCTGCCCGGCACCCTTGCACTGCCCGAGTTCACTTCGGTGAACGAAGTGCCGAACCTGTGTCCATTGCTTTGGCACCGTCCGGACGATTTCTCCTACGTAGTGGCCGAAGTAGGCCGCGACGGCGGCGAGATCCACCTTCGCCGCGCAGGTGGTCGGCAGGACGACGACATGACCCACATCGAGGGCGAGACCGAGAACCTCAAGAAGGTGCCAAGCGGTGGGTGGTCACAAGGACGCTACCAACATCGCACCGAGAATATCTGGAAGGCGAACGCCTCGGACATCGCCGGTGAGATCGACCGGATTGTCCGCAGCTGCCGGGCAAGGCTCCTCGTTGTCGCGGGTGACATCCGTGCCCGGAATCTGGTCGCGGAACAGCTGAGCGAACAGTCAAAGGAGATCCTCACCATCGTCGAAAGCCATAGCCGGACCGACGGTGCGGACAAGGGCGCCTACGCGCAGGAAATCGACAAACGAGTCGCGGAATGCATTGCGCGCAGGCAGGCGCAGTTGCTCGAGAGGCTCAACAACCAGAAGGCGCGGGCCAATCCCGAGTCAACGGAAGGCATCGGTTCGGTGGTGCACGCGCTGCAGCAGGCGCAGGTCGACACGCTGCTCCTCGAGACCGCCGGGCTGAACGGCCATCGGCTTCTTGCGCTGGGAGCAGAACCGTGGACCGCCGAGGTCGATGGGGAAACTGCAGGGTCACCCGTGCTCGGGGAGGTGCCGGCGCCGTCGTCGTTGTTGCGGGCGGCGGTACTCACCGACGCTGAGGTGGCACTCTTTCCTTCCGGCGCGCTCGACGGCGGACCAGTGGCTGCGCTGTTGCGCTGGCCGGTAGGGCCCACCGTTCCTTCCGCTCGCTGATGGGTGATCGGCTGGTAGCTGACGCTGTTGTCGAGCGGTTGACCGCCTGGGGAGTCGAGCGCGTGTTCGGCTACAGCGGGGACGGGATCAACCCGGTCCTGGGCGCGCTTCGGCGTGCCGGTGGGCCGGCCTTCGTTCAGGCTCGTCATGAGGAGAACGCAGCCTTCATGGCGGTGGGACACGCCAAGTACACAGGTGGAGTCGGCGTGATGCTCTCCACGCAGGGACCGGGTGCTGTTCACCTGCTCAACGGCCTGTACGACGCACGGATGGACAGCGTGCCCGTTGTCGCCCTGGTGGGGCAGCAGAGCCAGACGGTCCTCGGCTCGGCGTATCAGCAGGAGATCGACCTGCAGAGCCTGTTCAAGGATGTCGCCTCCGGTTTCCGCCAGCAGGTGAACAGCCCCGACCAGGCGCTCATGGTGATAGACCGGGCGTTCAAGGCGGCGCTCGCCACCCGCTCGCCCGCCGTCGTCATCCTGCCCCACGATGTGCAGCAGGAGCCCGCCCCGGAGCTGGAGCACGAGCACGGCGTCATCCCGTCCGCCCCGCTGTGGAGCCCAGGGAAGATGGTCCCGCAGGATCAGGACCTGCACGACGCCGCCGCCGTCCTGAATGCCGGATCGAAGCTCGCGCTGTTGGTTGGGCAGGGCGCACGGCTTGCGCAGGAGGAGGTGGTGGCGCTGGCCGAGAAGCTGGGTGCCGCCGTCGTGACCAGCCTGCTCGGTAAACCGTACGTGGACGAGGCGCTGCCGTACGCCGCAGGCACCATGGGACATCTGGGTACCAGCGCCAGTGGCTGGGTGATGGCCAACTGCGACACCCTGCTGATTGTCGGCTCGAATGATCCGTGGACCGAGTTCTACCCGCCGCCCGGTAAGGCCCGAGCGGTGCAGATCGACAATGACGCAAAGGCGATCGGCAACAGATACCCGGTGGAAGTGGCCGTGACCGGAGACGCCGCGGAGGCTCTCCGCGCTCTGCTGCCTCTGGTGAAGCATCGCACTGGTTGGCTGGCGGACGTCGAGCGCCATGTGGACGCCTGGCGGAGCCTTTCAGAGGCCCGGGCCTTCACCGCCGCGGATCCCGTGAACCCGGAGCGCGCTGTCCGGGAGCTGAACGGGCGCCTGCCGGATGATGCGCAGGTGGCTATCGACGTCGGCAGCTGCGTGTACTGGTACGCGCGCCAGCTGCATCTGCCTGCCGGCGTCCCCGCGCACCTGTCGAGTACCCTCGCAAGCATGGGGTGCGGTATCCCCTACGGTCTGGCGGCGAAGCTCGCGTCTCCTGACCGTCCGCTGGTGGTGCTGAGCGGCGACGGCGGCATGCAGATGACCGGAATGGCCGAGTTGATCACGGTCAGCAGGCTCTGGAAGAACTGGAAGAACCCGGTCTTCGCCATCTGCGTCCTCAACAACCGTGACCTCGCCGAAGTCAGCTGGGAGCAGCGTGAAACGGAAACCGAGCCGCGCTTCGATGACAGCCAGGACATTCCGGACGTGGACTACTCCGGCTACGCGCGGCTCCTCGGTCTGGATGGGGTGAGGGTGGAGAACCCTGACGACGTCGGTCCGGCCTGGGACCGTGCACTCTCCGCCGACCGGCCGTTTGTGCTCGACATCCGCACCGACGCTGACGTTCCGCTGCTTCCGCCGTTCCCCGGCGGGCAGGAGTTGGCCCAGTCGATGGAAAAGGCGCTGGAGACCGAGGGGAACAACCACGCCCTGGAGTTGCTGCGGGAGTACGTGCGGCTGGAAATCGAGGCTCAGCTCTAGCTCATCCAGAACGGGGTCATCCGGGCACGGGGGAGCGTCCCACCGAACGGGCGGATTCGGGGGGATAGTCCGGACTATCCCACGGAATCCACGAGTTCAGTGGGACCCGTCAAACCCGCTTACGTTTGTAGCTGCCGAACGTCAGCAGCAGACGGTGCGCCGTGATCACCAGCGCCAGCCAGGCGAGGCCCAGGGTCCACGCGACGGCAACGTCGGTCACCCAGTGGTGCCCGAGGTACACGCGGGTGGCGCCCATGATGAACGCGAAGGCGACGGCGCCGAGAACGGTCAGCGCCCGTGCGCGCTTCGAGTGCTGGCGCAGCACCAGCAAGTACGCCGTCACTCCCGCAATCACCACCGCATTCAACGTGTGGCCGCTGGGGAATGAGGGGGACACCTCGTAAGGCGGCACCGCGAACTGGAGGTCGGGCCGGAGCCGTCCGATCGCCTCCTTCCCCAGGACCGTCATCAACAGCGATCCGCCGGCAGCGGAGATCATGAGGAGGAACGGCGTGAAGGAGCGCCGCACCACGGTGAAGGCAAGTACCGCGCACGTTGCAAGGATGGGCATTCCCACCGGGCCCCCGAGGTGGGTGAACGCGGTTGCTGCGCCGTCGAGACCGGGGGACCGTAAGTCCACTGCCGCGTCGAGCGTCGGCTGGTCGAGCGCTGCGATTCCGTCGTCCTGGGCCACCGCCTCATACACCTCGGCAGAGGCGACCGTGAGCGACACCGCCGCGCCGATGCCGATGACCAGCATGATCACCAGTGTCCAGCGCGGTCCGATCCACTGGGCGACCGCCCTCACGCATGTGACCAGTAACCGGCCTACCGGTGTCGTCCACCGGGTGAGGTCGCGGGCGCCGACGTGACGGTCTTCGTTCTCCGGGTCCTGAAACGACATCTTCCGAGGTTAGCAACGCTGCCTGTTCTCTGCGTGGCCGTTCCGCGAGCGTAGGCTGGCCGCATGAATACACAAGCCCGGGACCTGCTGCGCGGGCTGCCCGTCTTCCCCGAGCAGATGCGTCCGTTCGATCCCGGCACCGCGCCGGCTTCACCGGTGGATCTGTTCACGGAGTGGTTGAGCGCCGCGATCGACGACGGTGTACCCGCCCCGCACGCAGTCACCCTGTCAACAACCGACGACGACGGACGCCCGGACGCCCGGGTGGTCATTCTCCGCGACCTCGACGAGAACGGATTCTCCTTTGCTACGAGCAGCGAGAGCCCGAAGGGGCGCCAGCTTCGGGAAACCCCCTATGCCGCACTGACCTTTTTCTGGCAGGCGGCGGGCCGGCAGGTGCGGGTCAGTGGTCCGGTGACGCCGGGCACGGCGGAGGAGAACGACGCCGACTTCCGCCGTCGTCATCCCACTGCACGCGCGCTCGTGCTCGCCGGCGGGCAGAGCGAGGTCATTCCCGAGGGGGAATCGGTGAGCGCCGCCGTCGAGCGGGAACTGGCGGGGATTGAGGGCAAGGGATCGGCGACGTGGACCGTCTACACCGTCGCCCCGGAGCGGCTGGAGTTCTGGCAGGCCGATGCGGAGCGTCGCCATACCCGCCTTCGCTACGTCCGCGACGGAGAGGGCTGGCGGCGCGACGTTCTCTGGCCCTAGTCCTAGTGGCCGAAGGAGTCGGAATCGGTGATGTCATCGTCGCCGGTGTCCAACGCCGACAGTGACTCCACCTCTTCCTGCTCCAGCTCGAAGCCGAACAAATTGATGTTCTGCTTGATGCGGAGCGGGTTCGCGGACTTTGGAATTGCGATCAGACCCAGCTGGAGGTGCCAGCGCAGCACGATCTGAGCGGGCGTCATGCCGTACTTGTCCGCGAGACGGTCCACGGCTGGATCCTGCAGGAGGGCGCCGCCCTTGCCCAGCGGGCTCCATGACTCCGTGATGATGCCGTGCTCGGCATGGAAGGCCCGCGACTCGGAACGGGTATGCCGGGGGTCGAGCTGGATCTGGTTGACGTCCGGTACCAAGCCCTCGTCGAGGACGCGCTGCAGGTGGGCGGGCTTGAAGTTTGAGACGCCGATGGCCCTGATCAAACCGTCCTCGCGGAGCGCGGCAAGGCCTTTGACAGCCTCGACGTACAGGTCCTGGTCCGGGTTGGGCCAGTGCACCAGCAGCAGGTCAATGTAGTCCACGCCCAGGCGGGCTGCGCTCTCCTCGTATGCTTTGCGGACGCCGTCGACGCTGTGCCATTGCTTGTTGAACTTGGTGGTGATGAAGACCTGCTCGCGGTCAATTCCAGACCTGCGGATACCCTCGCCGACCCCGGCTTCATTCCCGTAGTTCTCCGCAGTGTCGAACAAGCGGTAACCGGCGGATACGGCCTGCTCGACGGCGTCTGCTGCCTCCTCATCGTTGAGCGGCCAGGTGCCGAGTCCGAGCGCCGGAATGGACACTCCGCTCAGGAGTCCGATGGTTGGGGCCGCTGCGTCAGTCATAGTTCTCCTCGTATGGGTATGGGTATGGGTATGGGTCTTGGTCTGCCTTCTGCCCAGCCTTCTAGTTGGGCAGGGTGTGCGTCAATCCGTGACCAAGTGATCGGGTCCGGAATGGTGGTGCGAAACGGACCGGGCGGGCAGACTGGGACGGTGAGTCAAGGCCGGACCTCGTGGGTGCTGCACGTCGACCTGGATCAGTTCATCGCCGCGGTCGAGGTACTGCGACGGCCCGAGCTGGCGGGAAAACCGGTCATCGTCGGCGGCCGGGGTGATCCCACGGAGCGAGCGGTCGTCTCGACGGCGTCGTATGAAGCACGTGCATTCGGCGTCGGTTCCGGAATGCCGCTGCGCATCGCGGCCCGGAAGGTACCGGATGCCGTGATCCTGCCCGTGGATCACGAGGCGTACCTCGAAGCGTCAGAAGCGGTGATGGCCACGCTCCGCGCGCAGCCGGGCGCAACCGTACAGGTGCTGGGCTGGGACGAAGCCTTCGTTGGAGTGGAGGCGGGGGACCCGGAGGCATACGCCCGACGCCTGCGTGAAGCGGTGCTCGAGAACACCCGCCTTTCCAGCAGTGTGGGGATCGGCGACACCCTTGTGCGCGCGAAGGTTGCGACGGGCTTCGCGAAGCCTGCGGGGGTCTTTCGCCTGACCGAAGGCAACTGGCTCGAGGTGATGGGCGAGCGGCCGACGATCGACCTCTGGGGTGTGGGGCCGAAGGTGTCCCGCCGGCTTGCTGCGCACGGGATCGTCACCGTTGCCCAACTCGCAGCGTGTAATCCCGCCGATCTGGTCCCGGAGTTCGGTCCGAAGATGGGTCCGTGGTACGCACAGCTGGGACGCGGTGACGGCGAAACCGTGGTCGATGACACTCCCTGGGTTGCCCGCGGACACAGCCGGGAAACGACGTATCAGCAGGATCTCACCGCCCCCGCGCAGGTGGATGACGCCGTCAGGGAACTCGTGGCGCGGGTTCTCGAGGACGTTATCGCCGAAGGGCGCCCGGTGGTCGGTCTGACGCTGAAGGTCCGGTACGCGCCGTTCTTCACCAAGACCTATGCGAAGCGGATACCTGAGACGTTCGACCGCGAGGTGGTGCTGGACCGCGCTCTGGAGCTCGTCGGCAAGATTGAGCAGGGGCGGCCTGTGCGGCTTCTTGGTTTCCGGGCGGAAATGTCGATGCCGGAGGAAGCGCGGAAGGGGCACACTCCGACGCGCAGCGGGTGGTGAGAGCGCCGTCGTACTTCTGGGTTCCGCCCCGAAGCGCAAGCTCCCCGGATGCGGGCGCAACCGGGGAGCCTAGGGGCGAGCTGTTCAGCGCCTGACAGCTAGGAAACCGTCACCGGTTCCTTGCGGCCCGATACGCCGCGGACGGCCTCGTCGAACTCGGCCTCGATCTCCGCGTTCGGCTTCCAGGTCATCCGGCTGACCACGACGGCGACAAGCAGGTTGGCGAAGAACGCCGGGACGATCTCGTACATGGTGTCGGCGAGCGGTGAATTGCCCCAGACAAAGACAATCACAGCGCCAACGATCATTCCTGCCAGTGCGCCCGGCATGGTCAGCTTCTTCCAGAACAGCGAAAGCAGCACGGCTGGACCGAACGACGCACCGAAGCCTGCCCAGGCGAAGGCCACCAGAGCGAGGATCGACTCGTTACGGCCAGAGGCCAGCATCATGGCGACGACGGCAACAACCAGCACGCCGAGGCGGCCAAGCATGACGCCCTGCTTCGCGTTCAGAGTCTTCTTGGACACCATGTTGTGCAGGTCCTCGACCAGCGCCGAGGAGCACACGACCAGCTGTGACGAGATGGTGCTCATGATCGCTGCAAGCACTGCCGCCAGGACGACGCCGGCAACGAACGGGTGGAAGAACGCCTGTGACAGCGACAGGAAGACAGCCTCCGGATCCTGAAGGGTCAGGTCCGGGTTCTGCTGGAAGTATGCGATGCCGACCAGGGCGGTGGCAACGGCGCCGAGGACCGTGAGGACCATCCAACTGATACCGATCCGGCGTCCTGCCCTGGCGTCACGGGGGCTCCGCATCGCCATGAAACGGACGATGATGTGCGGCTGGCCGAAGTAGCCCAGACCCCAGGCCGCGGCGGAAATAACGGCGAGGATTGAACCGCCCGCGAAGAAGCTCAACAGGGACGGATCGACCGCGCTGATGGACTCGGTCATGCCCGTGAAACCGCCCACACTAACCAGTCCCATGATCGGGACGAGGAGCAGTGCGACAAGCATGAGGAGACCCTGCGCCACATCGGTGTAGGTAGCACCCATGAAGCCGCCGAACAGGGTGTAGAGGATGGTGACCGCCGCTACGAGGATCATGCCGAGGGTATAGCTGGAGTTGAAGGATGACTCGAAGAAGACGCCTCCGGCCACCATGCCGGAGGAGACGTAGAACGTGAAAAAGACCAGGATGATTACGCCCGAAACCACACGAAGAACGCGGGAGCGGTCCTTGAGCCGGTTCTCGAGGAAGCTCGGCACCGTGATCGAGTTATTCGACACCTCGGTGTAGCTTCGCAACCGTGGCGCGACGAACTTCCAGTTGAGCCAGGCGCCTACGGTCAGACCGATGGCGATCCAGATCTCGACCAGGCCGGATAGGTAGATCGCCCCGGGAAGCCCGAGCAGCAGCCAGCCGGACATATCGGAGGCTCCCGCACTGAGTGCGGCGACGCCCGGAGTGAGCCCGCGGCCGGCGAGCATGTAGTCGTCGAGATCGGATGTTCGCCGGTAGGCGTACCAGCCGATCCCCAGCATGGCGAGCATGTAAAGCGCCATGGCCAGGTACTGCCAGATCTGGTCAGTCATTGGTCAGATTCACATCTTCCTTGGAGTTGGCTGTGTGCAGCGGCCCACTATTCCAAGGGGTCGTCCAGTTTGGCCAATAAGGTGAACTGGCTCACAGAGTCTCCGGGCGGCAACCGCTCGAACGATGTTACTCACGGGTAATATGGAGCGATGCACCTGATCTTCCGGACTCTCTGGCTCCTCATCGCCTCCCGTCGACGCAAGGCAGTAAGCATCTGGGACCCGGCATCCCTGCCGCTGCGGGTTCAGCTCACGGACATTGATATAGCAATGCACGTCAACAACGGCATGTACCTCTCGCTGATGGATCTGGGGCGCTTCGACCTGATGATCCGGAGCGGCTTTTGGAAGGTCATGCGTCAGAAGGGCTGGAGCCCGGTGGTGAACGCGGAGACCATCACATTCCGGAAGTCCCTGCAGCTTGGCCACCGCTACACCATCGAAACCCGGATCGTCGGTTTCGATGAGCGCGCAATTTACTTCGATCAGCGCATGGTGCGCGACGACGAGGTCTACGCACGCGCCTATGTCGCCACGCGCTTACTCGGCTCAAAGGGACCCGTTCCAAATGCCGACATCTTCGAAGCGTTCGGATACCCGCCTGAGGATATGGTCCTTCCGGAATGGCTCCACGAATGGCGCTCGAACACCGCGCTTCCCAGCACTCGCAGGCCTGCGCCGCACGAATGGGTGCGCTAGGTATCGGCGCGGGTCGAGGGCGTCAGCCTCCGTTGAGGACTGCGCTCGCGACGACGAAGATCACGAAACCGAGAATCACTACGGCGATGCCGGCCATCATTACGTAGCTGACTTTCTTTTGGCCCTTCGGGGTGAGCTCGCCGTCGTCGATGGAGGGCTGCTTGTCCGGAGTCTCATTCATCAGGTGTCCTCAAGGTCGGCTTCGGCTGTCGTTCCATCGTAAGAAGTCCAGGATGAAAAGGAAAGGAAGCTTACTACCTCACCGGTAGCGGCGATGCAGGTCTTCCGCACTCAACGATGCTCCGGACGGTTCCGCACCGTTCGCCTCCGCAATCCACGGCCCTGTTCCGTCCGACTGGTCGAGGACGCCTTCCTCCAGCCATTCGTACCGGCCGTCCAGAACCCTTCCTGCGAGCCGGGAATCGGCGTTGTCTGTGTTACTCCACAGGTCGGTGAAAAGCTGCTCGATCCTCAACCGGGATTGCCGGCAGAACACGTCGGCGAGTTCGCCTGCCTCCTGACGCCCCTGTCCCTCCAGGTGTTTGGCGTGTGAGCAGGTTGCAGCCATTGCGAAGAGCTCCGCCCCGATGTCCACGATCCTGCCGAGGAATACCTGCCGGTGCTCGAGCTTCGCCTGCCATCGGGCCATACCGAGGAAGGTGTGACGGGCCAGGCGTCGGGATGCCCGCTCGACGAAGCGCACGTGGCCGGCGAGCCGGCCGAAGTCGGAATATGAGCGCGGGGACATGCCCGGCCCTGCCAACAGGTGCGGCAACCAGCCGGCATAGAAACTGCTGGCGCCGGCTGCCGCCTTTGCTTTTGCCCTCAGATCAGCGTCCGACGACGCAAGGTCGCCTGCCGCCGCGAGGTGGGCATCGACGGCCTCCCGTGCGATGAGAAGGTGCATGATTTCAGAGGACCCTTCAAAGATCCGGTTGATCCGCAGATCCCGGAGCTGCTGTTCAGCCGGCACGGCCCGCTCCCCGCGGGCTTTGAGGGACGCAGCAGTCTCATACCCGCGACCTCCCCTGATCTGCACCAGTTCATCGGCGATGCGGTAGGCCATCTCACTGGACCAGAGTTTCGCCAGCGCCGCTTCGATGCGAACGTCTTTCTGGCCCGAGTCAGCCAGCGCGGCTGAGAGCTCGAAAACGGATTCGAGGGCGAACGCCGTGGCCGCAATGAAGGAGATCTTCTGGGCGACCGCCTCATGTTTTCCGATCGGGCGGCCCCACTGCACGCGGGCATTCGACCACTGCCTGGCGATCTTGAGCGACCATTTCCCTGTTGCCGCACAGTTCGCGGGAATGGAGAGCCGGCCGGTATTGAGGGTTGTCAGGGCGATTTTCAGACCCTGGCCCTCTCTGCCCAGGCGGCTAGCCGCTGGAATCCGGACATTTTCGAAGCGGGTGACGCCGTTCTCGATTCCACGCAGCCCCATGAACGCGTTGCGGTGCGTCACCGTGATGCCAGGTGTGTCCGCTTCGACCACGAAGGCAGAGATACCACCCGGTCCACCGCTGTGAGGTGGCACCTTCGCCATCACCACTACCAGTTCGGCGATCACTCCGTTGGTGGTCCAGAGCTTGCTGCCGTTCAGGATGTAGGTGCCGTCGTCGTCGTCGGTATAGGTGGCGGTAGCGTTCATGCGGGCGGGGTCCGAGCCGACGTCGGGTTCGGTGAGGAGGAAGGCGGAGACCGCGCCGGACGCGCAGCGGGGAAGGTATTCGCGCTTCTGTTCCGGCGTGCCGAACATGCGGACCGGCTCCGGGACCCCGATCGACTGGTGTGCCGACACCAGTGCGCCGATGCTGGGGTGAACGGATGAGAGGAGCATCAGGGCTCGCCCGTAGTAGGTCAGCGAGAGGCCCAGGCCACCGAATTCCTTGGGAATTTTGATGCCGAAAACTCCGACGGAGGCCAGGTCGCGAAGGTATTCGTCCGGGATCAGCGACTCCTTCTCAATCCGTTGTCCCTCCATGGTGGCCAAAACCGAGGTAAGGCGGGAGAGGAACTGTTCGCCGTCGTCGTTCTCGGTGTAGGTGGAGGATGGCAAGGGGTGGATGAGGGAGATGTCGCAACGGCCCAGATAGAGGCCTTTCGCGAAGCTCGGCCGGTTCCATTCCGTCTCGCGGGCGGACTCGGCCACCTCCCGGGAAGTGCGCTCGTTGACGTTCTCCTGAAGTGCCTCGGCGCTCATGGCAGCCCCCTTCATTGGCAGGCTCCGCCAGCCGGAACCCGGCCATGGACTAATGCTACTCCCGAGTAGGAAAACGGAATCCTAGCGTCACAAAAAGAGTTATTAGAACGAGCCTTATGATTTCCCAAGGAATGCCCAAGGAGCGCGACGCACCCTTTCTGCAACCGAAGCTGATAGTAAGCAAGGTTTCGGTCTCACAAAGGGAGCTCTGAAATGTCCAATTCTCATTACGCGGTTGATCCACCGAAGGGACGCCGCACCCAACCCAAGAAGGTCACCGCCTCTGTCCTCACAAGCGTCATGTTGGTCGCAGCGCTTGCACCCCTGGCAGCCTCGCCCGCCCAGGCGGCCACCGCTGCTACCGGCCCCGTCAGTACGCTGCACGGTTATCCCGAATGGTTCGATGACGGGACCATCAAGCTTGCGCTCTGCTATGAAGCAGGCCGCGGTTGCCTGTCCGAGCCGCCTAATCCGGAACTGCCTGCCGCCTACCCGGACAACTTCCCGGACGAATCCTTCTGGTTCCAAGCCTCTGCGCAAGTGGGCACGCTGGGATCATACGAAGCTGCCCTCGAGGCGGCGCACGCCAACGAAGCAGTCATTCCCGGTGATCAAATCGGGTTCGGCCGGCTGAGGTTCCGCTTCGAAGGGCTTACCGCAGGACAGGTCTACACGATCACGCACCCCTACGGAACCCACCAGTTCACGGCTACGGCCGCCCCGGGTGGCGGTGGCGAGATCAATGCCACGATCGATAATGGTTGCCTTGAGACTCCCTGTGACTGGAACAGGGTTGGCGCAGCGTTCCTGGGCGACTTCGCCGTAGGGAGCACCGCGACATTCCTGCGACAGACCACGGCACCGGCGGGAACCATCGGTGATATCAACACGGCTCGCACAGTCACGGGTGCGCCGTCGGGAAACAACAGCGTTTCGATCGTCGGCCCCGGTGTTAACCAGTCGACGAACCTGTTCACGGTTCAGGGTCTGATCGCCGACGTTGTCGACGGAGCGCCATCGACGCCGAATCTTGATGACCTGAGCGACACCGGTCGCTCCAACGCCGACAACATCACCAACGACACCACGCCGACCTTCTCGGGCACGGCCACGGCAGGAGCCACTGTCGAGCTCGTCGTCAATGGGGTAGGTACAGGTGTTACCGCCGTAGCTTCGGCAACCGGCGCCTACACCTTGACTCCCACGACGGCGCTTACCAGCGGTGCCTACAGGGTTCAGGCCCGTGTCGTGACCGACGCGACCACGGGCGCAGTAGCTACTTCGGGAACCCTGCAGATGACGGTGGACACTGCCGCTCCTCTGGCCCCGACGTTCCAGAGCACGCCGTCGAACCCGACTGCAAGTAATACGCCGTCCTTCACGTTCAGTGGTGAGGCCTCGGCCACGTTGGAGTGCCAGTTGCTGCCGACGAACTCGGTCTGGCGTGCATGCACTTCGCCTCATTCCTACGACGCCCAGGTGAACGGTACCTACACGTTCAACGTGCGGGCCACCGACACCGCCGGCAACGTGAGCGCGAACGGTTCGTACACGTGGCAGATCGGCACCGCAACGACCCCTCCGCCTCCGGCCACCACCGCACGGCAGAAGGACATGAACGGCGACGGCCGGCCCGACCTCGTGGCACGCGACGGCGCAGGCACCCTGTGGATGTACCCATCCACGTCAGCCGGCGGCTTCGGCACCCGGATCCAGATGGGTACCGGCTGGGGCATCATGAACACCATCCTGCAACCCGGTGACCTGAACAATGACGGACGCTCCGACGTCCTGGCCCGCGATACCTCGGGACGGCTCTGGCTCTACACCGGAACCGGCACCGGCAGGATCAACGCCGGCGTCCAGATCGCCACGGGGACCAACTGGGGTGCTTTCAACTCCTTCGTCACCCCGGGTGACTTCAACGGCGACCGCCGGGCTGACCTTCTGGTCCGCGACGCCGCCGGCGCACTCTTCCTCTACCCAGGAAACGGTGCGAGCGGCTTCGGCACACGCACCCAACCGGGCAGCGGCTGGGGAGGGTTCACCTCCTTGGTCAGCACGGGTGACTTCAGTGGTGATGGCCGCTCAGACGTCATCGCCCGTAACTCCGCCGGAACACTGTTCCTCTACCGGGGATCGGGGACCGGCACCTTCAGCGGATCTGCCCAGATCGGAACCGGTTGGAACGGCTTCCACCTGATTGGCCCGGGTGCCTGGGGCACCGCTGACACCCGCGCCGACGTTGTCGCCAGGGACAGTGCCGGAGCCCTCTGGCTCTACCGCGGCAGCGGCACCGGAACATTCTCCGGAACCCGCACGCAAATCGGTACCGGCTGGGGCGCATTCACCATCGCCCAGTAAGGCACGCCGGCCATCTAGATAGCCGATGGCCCCTTTCCACTCCGGTGGGAGGGGGCCATCGACGTGCAGGGCGGGCCTCCGCGCGAACCTACCGGCGAGTAGGGATGCGGAATCCTACCCTGTCGCCTCACCGGACGGGGCCGAATTTCCCAAACCCCAAGAATTGTCCAAGGAGGACGGAGCACCCTGAAAAACACCGAAGCCGACAGTAAGCGGTTTTTGGTTTCGAACGAGGGAGCTCTGAAATGTCCAACCATCCATACGCGGTGGACCCACCGACGGGCCGCCGCACACTTCGCCTCACATCATCTGTTCTCACCGGCGCGCTGCTCATCACAGCACTCGCGCCCTTTGCCGCCGCACCCGCCCAGGCTGCCACCGCCGCAACCGGCCCCATCAGCACTCTGCACGGCTACCCTGAGTGGTACGACGACGGCACCATCAAACTGGCACTGTGCTACGAAGCAGGCCGTGGTTGCCTGTCCGAGCCGCCTAATCCCGAGCTGCCGGTGTCCTACCCCGACAATTTCCCGGACGAGTCCTTCTGGTTCGCCGCATCTGCCGACGTCGGCACGCTTGGTTCGTACGAAGCTGCCCTTGAGGCTGCCCACGCCAACGACGCTGTGGTCCCCGGCGACCAGATCGGTTTCGGCCGGCTGCGCTTCCGATTCGAAGGGCTTCAGGCCAACGGTTCCTATACCTTCACGCACCCCTACGGCGTTCACACCTTCACCGCTGACGGGGAAGGTGTCATCAACGAGACGATCGACGACGGCTGCGCCGATACACCCTGTAACTGGGAGGCAGTCGGCCAGGCATTCCTGGGAGACTACGCCGTCGGTACAACCGCGACGTTCCTGAGGCAGACCACCGCTCCGGCGGGAACCATCGGTGACATCAACACCGCCCGTACAGTCACGGGTGCGCCGTCGGGAAACAACAGCGTTTCGATCGTCGGCCCCGGTGTTAATCAGTCGACGAATCTGTTCACGGTTCAGGGTCTCATCGCCGACGTCGTGGACGGGGCACCGTCTACCCCCGACCTGGATACACTGAGCGACTCCGGCCGCTCCAACGCCGACAACATCACCAACGACACCACGCCGACTTTCTCTGGCACGGCCACGGCAGGAGCCACTGTCGAGCTCGTCGTCAACGGTGTAGGCACAGGTGTTACCGCTGTAGCTTCGGCAACCGGCGCGTACACCCTGACTCCTACGACGGCGCTTACCAGCGGTGCCTACAGGGTTCAGGCCCGCGTCGTGACCGACGCGACCACGGGGGCAGTAGCCACCTCGGGAACCCTGCAGATGACGGTGGATACTGCCGCTCCGGCGGCGCCGACGTTCCAGAGCACGCCGTCGAATCCGAGCGCGGACACTACTCCGTCGTTTACGTTCAGCGGTGAGGCATCCGCGAACTTTGAGTGCCAGTTGCTGCCCAGTAACGCTACGTGGCGTGCTTGCACCTCCCCGCACACGTACGACCAACAGCTTGCAGGTGACTACACCTTCAACGTCCGGGCCACCGACGTTGCCGGAAATGTAAGCGCCAACGGTTCGTACACCTGGCGGATCGGAACAACCACCACGCCACCTGCCGGCACAGCTGAGCAGAAGGATATGAACGGGGACGGTAATCCTGACCTCGTCGCACGCGATTCCAGCGGCAATCTGTACCTTTACCCCTCAACTGCCGCAGGCGGTTTTGGAACCCGGATTCTGATCGGCACGGGTTGGGGTGCGATGAACGCCATTCTGCAGCCGGGGGACTTCAGCGGTGACGGACGCTCGGACGTCATTGCCCGGGATACCTCCGGACGGCTCTGGCTTTACACCGGAACCGGCACCGGCAGGATCAACGCCGGCACCCAAATCGGCACCGGTTGGGGCGGCATGACCGCGCTGGTCACGCCGGGTGATTTCAACGGGGACCGTAGGGCAGACCTGCTGGCCCGCAGTAGCACAGGCGCACTCTTCCTCTACCCAGGAAACGGTGCGAGCGGCTTCGGCACCCGCACCCAGCCCGGTTCGGGATGGGGCGGCTTCACGGCCATCCTCAGCACTGGTGATTTCAGCGGCGACGGGCGGTCCGACGTCATCGCCCGTAACTCCAACGGCGCACTGTTCCTCTACCGGGGATCGGGGACCGGCACCTTCAGCGGTTCGGCCCAGATCGGAACCGGTTGGAACGGCTTCACCATTGTGGGTCCCGGAGCGTGGGGAACCGCCAACACGACCAGTGACCTGGTAGCCCGCGACAGCACCGGCAGGCTTTACGTCTACAACGGCAGCGGCACCGGCGGCTTCGCCGGAGCCCGTACCCAGATCGGCACAGGCTGGGGAGGCTTCACCATCGCCCCATAACCGCCGAAAAACACAGTTGAATACCGTGTCGATCCCCTCCCGTTCAGGCGGGAGGGGATCGACATGTGCAAGCACGAAGGCCGCCAAGCCAATAGATTAGGAAGATGGCTGAGCTCACACCCCTGGCGCAACTGGCAGAGAAGCACCACATCGGAACCACATTCAAGGGATGGGACGGAACTCCGCAAACGGTGAGCGACGCCACCCTCATCGCGGTCCTCACCGCTTTGGGCGTTCCCTGCGCGGATGACGACGACGTCGCCTCCTCCCTCCGTGCCGCCGAAGCGGCGCCGTGGCTCAGTACGCTGCCCGCCGCCGTCGTGATTCGCCAGGGCGACCCCACCACGGTGGCCGTTAATGTCGAGCCGGGTGCCGCACCCTCCCTCCGATTGGAGCTTGAGGACGGCAACCACTTGCCGTTGACCCCGGAAGCGGCGCAGGAGAAGGAGGTGGCCGACAAGACCATCAGCCGCTTCGAGGTGAAGATCCCGCTCGACCTGCCACTGGGGTGGCATACGCTCCTTGCGAACGATGGGTCGACCGACAGCAGCTGCACCGTCGTCGTGACGCCACGCAAGCTCAGCACCGCCGATCGCCTCAGCCGAACGTGGGGGCTCATGGCGCAGCTGTACTCCGTGCGGTCCCGGTCGTCGTGGGGGATCGGTGACCTCGACGATCTTGCTCGGCTGGCCGAGATCTCCGCTGACAAGGGTGCCGGATTCGTGCTGATCAACCCGCTGCACGCGGCGCAGCCCAAACCGCCGGTGGAGGCGTCCCCTTACCTGCCGAGCACGCGCCGTTTCTTCAACCCCATCTACCTGCGTGTGGAGAACATTCCCGAATTCAAGAAGCTTACTGACACCGACTCGGACACGGTCCGCGAGCTGGCATCCCGTTTCAAGGATGCAAACCAGAATGCGGAAGTCATAGAGCGGGATCCCAGTTACGCCGCCAAGCTGGAGGCGCTGGAACGCCTTTTCGCCGTACGGCGCACGCCTGAGCGGGAGGACGCATTTCGGCAATTCCGGAAGGAGGCCGGGCCGGGGCTCGAGAATTTCGCCCTGTGGTCGGCCCTCGCCGAAATCCTGCCCGAAGGGGCGCCTCAATGGGATGACCCGGAGTTCCTCGAGGCCCAGCGTTCCAACCTTGCCGACCGCATCGAGTTTCACGCCTGGCTCCAGTGGCTCTGCGACCAGCAGTTGGAGGAAGCCCAGCGGGCGGCAATCAACGCCGGAATGAACCTTGGAATCATGCACGACCTGGCGGTGGGCGTTCACCCCGCCGGCGCCGATGCCTGGACGCTGCGCGACGTGCTGGCCTCCGGTATCAGCGTCGGTGCCCCGCCTGACATGTTCAACCAGCAGGGCCAGGACTGGGCACAACCCCCGTGGCACCCGGAACGGCTTGCTGAATCCGGGTACGCGCCCTACCGGGACATGCTGCGCACCATCCTCCGGCACGCGGGCGGAATCCGGATCGACCATATCCTCGGTCTCTTCCGGTTGTGGTGGATTCCGCAAGGGTCCATGCCCGGGGACGGCGCCTACGTTTACTACGACCATAAGGCGCTCATCGGAATCCTTGCGCTGGAGGCAGAACGGGCCGGCGCCGTCGTCGTCGGTGAGGACCTTGGCGTGTTCGAGCCGGGCGTCCAGGAGTACCTGGCTGAGCGTGGCGTGCTCGGCACGTCGATCCTGTGGTTTGAGTACGACGACGATGAGCCCCGCCCTGCGGAGCAGTACCGGACGGCGTGCCTCACCACGGTCACCACGCACGACCTGCCGCCGACTGCCGGGTACCTGGCCCACCGCCACGTTGAGCTGCGCGAACAGCTCGGACTGTTGAGCCGGCCGGTGCAGGAGGAGAAAGCTGCAGACCGGGAAACGCAGGAACAGGTACTCTCCCTTGTGCGATCCACTACGGGGACTGCGCCTGCCACGGTTCAGGAGACGGTGGAAGCGATGCACTCCTTCATCGCCCGGACGCCTTCCGTACTGCTCGGCGTGGCGCTGACGGACGCCGTCGGCGAGGAGCGCACCCAGAACCAGCCGGGAACCACCGCAGAGCAGTATCCCAACTGGCAGGTCCCGCTGGCGGGACCGGACGGCGTCGTGCTGGTTGAAGACCTGCCGAAGCTGGCCCGGTTCGACGCGCTGGTCCGGGCAATCGGGGACTAACAACGCATACCGTTCATCGCATCACGATGACCGTTCACCGCTCGACGGCGATACTTGCCCCGGGCAATGTGTGACCTACTGCACAATGTTCTGTGGTGGGGGCCGAGCGGACGATGACGTCCAACATATAGAGAAGGGGCATTTCGTCCATGAGCTGGCTTGACAGGGAACACACCATCGCCCCACCCGGATACAACCGCTGGCTGATTCCGCCGGCGGCACTTGCCGTGCACCTGTGCATCGGCCAGGCATACGCCACCAGCGTCTACAAGACGGCGCTCGTGGAACACTTCGACGCAAGCCTGACCCAGATCGGTCTGATCTTCTCCATCGCCATAGTGATGCTCGGCCTGTCCGCCGCCGTCATGGGCACCTGGGTGGACACGAACGGACCGCGCAAGGCCATGTTCACCTCGGCAATGTTCTGGGTGAGCGGTTTCCTGGTGGGTGCGCTTGGCATTTTCACCAACCAACTGTGGCTGGTGTATCTCGGCTACGGCGTCATCGGCGGAATCGGTCTCGGTATCGGCTACATCTCGCCCGTGTCCACGCTGATCAAGTGGTTCCCGGACCGTCCGGGACTGGCCACCGGAATGGCGATCATGGGGTTCGGCGGTGGCGCGCTGATTGCCAGCCCGCTGTCCACCCAGCTGCTCAAAATGTATGACCCGAACTCGGGCAGCGAAGGATGGGTTGCCAGCGGCGACGCGGTGGGGATGCTCTTCGTGACCCTCGCAGTGATCTATCTGATCTACATGGTGTTCGGTGCTTTCACTATCAAGGTCCCCGCCGCCGACTGGCGTCCCGACGGCTTCGACCCGAGCACGCTGAAATCGAAGCCACTTGTCACCACTGACAACGTCTCGGCCAAGAACTCCATCCGCACCAAGCAGTTCTGGCTCGTTTGGGTTGTGCTCTTCTGCAACGTGACGGCGGGTATCGGCATTCTTGAGCAGGCTGCACCGATGATCCAGGACTTCTTCCGCCAGCCCGACGGACTCAGCGCTGTTTCGGTGGCGGTGGCCGGGGGCTTCGTTGGCCTGCTGTCCATCGGAAACATGGTTGGACGCTTCGTCTGGTCAAGCACCTCGGACCACATCGGACGCAAGCGCATCTACATGGTCTACCTCGGCGTCGGTGCCGTCCTCTACACGGTGCTGGCCCTCGCAGGCGCTTCAACCACGATCCTCTACGTGCTGCTCGCGTTCGTGATCATCTCCTTCTACGGCGGCGGTTTTGCCACCGTCCCCGCGTACCTTCGCGACCTGTTCGGCACATTCCAGGTGGGCGCCATTCACGGCCGACTGCTGACGGCCTGGTCCGCAGCCGGCATCGCCGGACCCCTGATCGTCAACGGGTTCCTCGACGCACGCGGAACGCCCGGACAGTTGGTTGCTGCGGATTACCAGCCCGCCCTGTTGACCATGGTTGGCCTGCTGATTGTCGGTTTCACCGCAAACCTGCTGATTAGGCCTGTGGATTCCCGCTTCCACGAACCAAAGAAGACCACCGAACCTGCGATGGAGGCATGAGATGGAAATGACCAAGGCTCGTCTGACTGTTGTCTGGGCGCTGGTGGCAGTGCCGCTCGCCTATGGAATCTTCCAGACCCTCACGCGGGTGGCCGCGCTTTTCACGGGATAGTCGCCAGCCCGTTCTACATCAGCGAGAGCACGAACGCGAGGACAAACCCTGCGGCAGTGGCAAGTGCCACTGCGGGTCCGCCGTGTTCATAGGCCTCCGGCATGAGGGTGTCAGCAAGCGACGCGATGACGGCTCCGGCGGCGAAAGCGAGTGGAAGCGAGATCGTCTCCGGGTCGGCGCCGGAGAGCGGTCCGGCACCGATAATGACGGCGATCACAAGCAGGACCGCACACGCCGTCCAGAGTCCGAGAATGCGGCCCTTCGGCATCCCCTGGCTCCGCATGGAGGCCGAGCCCACCAGCGACTCGGGTAGGTTCGAGACGAAAATAGCTGCGAGGAGCGCGAGTCCGCCGCTGCCTTCACCGAGAGCGACACCGAGCGCCACGTTCTCCGGCACGCCGTCGAGCGTGACAGCTGCAAGGAGGGCCAGACCGGCAGCGCCGCGCGCAGAGGTGCTGGAAGGCTTCTTCTCCTGGGCAGCGGCGTCCGTGTCGAGCTTGGGGCTGCCCTCGTACTCGTCCGCCGGAATATCCTGGTCGCCCGGCTGAGCCCACTTGTCGAGCAGTGCGCTCAGGACGGTGAAGACAACCGCGCCCGCAAAGAGGCCCACAGCAGCGAGAACGAGCCCGCCATGCTCATAGGCATCCAGGAAGAGTTCGAAGGCGAGCGCGGTAATGAGCGACCCTGCGGCGAAAGCCAGCAGGATCGCCAGGATCCGCTTCGGCAGCTCGAACCGGATACCGATCAGCGAACCGATGATCAGCGGCGTCGAAGCCACCAGACCGAAAAGCAGGGAGGTACCCATGCCGGAAGTATAAGCCTTGCGCGGGATTCGTCGATTGGTTGCAGGATCATCGGGTATGAACGACGATCCTCCAACCGATCGACGATTATGCCGAGTGGAGCAGTCGGATCAGACGCTTGCGGTGAGCTCCGCCGTCGGGATGGCTTCCTTCGCCGGGAACGACGGCGCGTGCACGCCTGCCATTTCCTCCATGACGCGCACAACCTGGCAGCTGTAACCGAACTCGTTGTCATACCAGACGTAGAGGACCAGGTTCTTGTCGTTGCAGATGGTGGCGAGGCCGTCAACGGTGCCGGAGCGGCGTGAACCAACGAAGTCGGTTGATACGACGTCGGGGGAGTCGATGTAGTCCAGCTGCTTGCGGAGGTCAGAGTGTAGCGACATCTCGCGGAGGTAGTCGTTGACATCGTCCTTCGTGGACGCGTCCTCCAGCGAGAGATTCAGGATAGCGATCGACACGTCCGGGGTAGGTACGCGGATTGAGCTGCCGGTGAGCTTGCCCTGCAGTTCCGGCAGCGCCTTCGCAACAGCCTTTGCGGCACCCGTCTCGGTGATGACCATGTTGAGGGCTGCGGAGCGCCCGCGGCGGTCGCCCTTGTGAAAGTTGTCGATCAGGTTCTGGTCATTGGTGAAGGAGTGGACGGTTTCGACGTGCCCGTGCACGACACCGAACTCATCGTTGATCGCTTTGAGCACCGGCGTGATGGCGTTGGTGGTGCAGGACGCCGCGGTTACGATCCGGTCGTCAGCGGTGATGTCCGTGTGGTTGATGCCGTGGACGATGTTCTTGAGCGCGCCCTTGCCCGGCGCAGTCAGCAGAACCTTCGCAACGCCCTTGCTCTGGAGGTGCTGGCTGAGCCCCTCCTCGTCACGCCAGCGCCCGGTGTTGTCCACGACCAGCGCGTCCTTGATGCCGTACTGCGTGTAGTCGATGGTGGACGGATCATTGGAGTAGATGACCTGGATGCGCACGCCGTTGGCGGTGATGGTGTTGGTTGCCTCATCCACCTGGATGCTGCCCTCGAAGGAGCCATGCACCGAATCACGGCGCAGCAGGCTGCCGCGCTTCATGAGATCGTTCTCGGCACCCTTGCGCACCACGATCGCACGCAGGCACAGCCCGTGCCCGCCGCCGGCCTTCTCAATCAACAGCCGAGCAACCAGGCGGCCGATGCGCCCAAAACCATAGAGAACGACGTCGGTGCTCGTCCGCTCGTCGGCGCCGCGCTTGCCCACGACGTCGGCCAGTTCCTCACGGAGGAACTCTTCCAGGGTAGGACTGCCGGCCTCCTCCTGAATCAACCTGTACTTCTGGCTGAGGCGGGCGACGTCGATGGATGCGGCACCAAGGTCCAGGTCCGCGAGGGTGCGCAGCAGAGGCGCGGTCTCTTCGAGGAGCAGCTCTTCCTTGCTCATGCGGCGGGCGAAACGGTGCGCCTTCAGGATGCCCATGGTGGACTTGTTGATGAGGCTGCGCCCGTGGATGCTGGTGACCACGTTGTTCTCACGGTAGAGGCGGCCGATGACGGGAATCATCCCCTCGGCGAGTGCCTCCCGGCTCATCCAGGTGTCGCGGGTGACTGAAGGGTTGTGATCCACGATGATCAGGTCCTCTCTCTCACCGGATTGTCCGGCGTTGCCGCTCCTCCGAGAAAGAAAGGGCGGCTGATTTTGTTGGTCTGTTGCCGTGCAGATCCGGTCGACATCGACGTCGGGCGGTGCGGCACGGTGATGCTGCAAGGATATCCGCCGCTACCTGCCGCAGATAACTCCTCAGGCCCATCTGTGACCAACGGCATAAGCCCCGAAAAGGCCGGAACGCCTCTACGGACATCTCATCCGAAGGAACTAGGTCATGCGGGGGAGCAGAACAGGACCGGCCGCTGACTACACTGGCGCAGGAACACTTCGGAGGGTGCTGGACGTCGACATGCTGAATATATTGAGGCGGCTCGTGCCTCCAACGGGCTCCGAGGAAAGCCGCTGGGAGCGGCCCAGCCCCACCCAGGAGCAGCTGCGCAGGGACCTGATCGGCGTTGTCGTTTTCTTCCTGATCAGCGCCGTCGCGCTGGAGTTGAGCAGGGGCGTCGGGGCCATGGCCGAGGAACGCAGCCCCATCTGGCTGCAGCATTGCGTTCTCGCCCTGATGATCTTCCCGCTCGTGCTCCGGCGCCGCTTCCCCGTCGCGGTCATGCTGGTGATGTCCGCGCTCTTCATCATCCTCAGCCTCTGGATTCCAGCCCTCTCCATCCAGCTCTCGTATCAGGTTGCCTATTTTGCCTCGCTGTACTCGGCGGTGGCGTGGGCCAAGGACAGGCGCGTGCTGTGGCTCGGCACCACCGTTGTGGTGGTCGCCATGACGCTGTGGCTGATCCTGTCCCTCACGGTTTCGAACACATTCGACGGCATGCTGGAGCGGGTCTCCGAGGGGGACGAAACCTGGCGGGGAATCCTTGACCCGCTGACCTCCGCGGCGGTCTACAACTTCATGGTGAATTTCGCGTACTTCGGCGGCGCCATCCTGGCCGGACTGTCCTCCTGGCGCAACGCCCTGCAGCGCACTCAGCTGGCTCAGCAGGCCGAGCAGATCGCGCAACAGTCCGCCGAGCTTGCCCGGCGGGCCGTCATCGAGGAACGGCTCCGGATTGCGCGTGAGCTTCACGACGTCGTGGCCCACCACGTGTCCGTGATCGGAGTCCAGGCCGGCGCCGCCCGCCGTGTGATGGACCGGAAACCGGACGTCGCGGCTGAATCGCTGCGCACCATCGAACAGGCCAGCCGTCAGGCCGTGACCGATATGCGGAACCTGCTGGGCGTGCTGCGGTCGGACACCTCGGTTGAAGAAGCCGACGACGGCGGCCGCCATCCGGAGCCCGGGCTCCCCGACATCAGTGCCCTGGCTGAGTTGCAGCGTGAGTTCGGCCTGGATGTCACCTTTTCCCGGATTGAAGACGTTTCGGGAGCCCTCGACGACGTGTCGGCGCCGCTGGCGCTTTCCCTGTACCGGACGGCGCAGGAATCCCTCACCAACGTCCGCCGCCATTCCACCGCCTCGGCAGCCGTCATGACCCTGCGGACCGGGCAGACCGCGGAACAGCGTTGGGTGGAACTCGAGACGGTGGACAACGGAAGGCCGCGCCCGCGAGCAGAACCCGGGTCAGGGTTCGGGCTGCAGGGCATCCGGGAACGGGTAGCGCTGCATCGCGGTGCCGCTGAAATCGGTCCCCGGGCGGACGGAGGCTGGCGGGTCCGCGCCCGCTTCCTGATGTCCTAAGCACAGGTCATCCCGAACGTCCTCACCATTCCCAAAACTTCACACCGAAAGACGTCATGGACAAGATTCGAGTACTGCTAGCTGACGACCAGGGGCTGGTCCGTGCCGGTTTCGCCACCATGTTGTCCGTCGAGGACGACATCGAGGTGGTGGGACAGGTCACCAACGGGCAGGAGGCGGTCGACTTCGCCACCTCGCACGATGTCGACGTCATCCTCATGGACGTGCAAATGCCGGTGCTGGACGGCATCAGGGCCACGGAGCAAATCACCGCAGCCGGCCGCGGCAAGGTCATCATCCTGACCACCTTCGAGCGCGACGACTACCTGTTCGACGCGATCCGCGGCGGTGCGAGCGGCTTCCTCCTGAAGAACGCCGAACCGGAAGATCTGATTGCAGCGGTCCACGCGGTGGCCGGCGGCTACGCGCTGCTGGCACCGGAGGTTACTGTCCGGGTGATCGAACGGTTCACCAGCCAGTTCGATGGTGCCGGCACCGCCCCGGCGCACAAGCACCCCACACCGGAGCAGCAGCACAAACAGCGGCTGCTCGCCTCGCTGACGCAGCGTGAAAAGGAAGTCCTGGTGTGCATGGCGTCAGGGCTCAGCAACGCCGAGCTTGCCGGGAAGCTGTTCCTCGCCGAGGCTACGGTCAAGTCCCACGTGTCCTCCCTGCTGGGCAAAATCCAGGTGCGCGACCGGGTACAGGCAGTCGTGTTTGCCTACGAAAGCGGGCTCATCCGTCCGGGTGAATGAAAGTTCCGTCTTTCGGCGCATCCCCGAACTGGCCCGCCTCCCTAGTGTTGATCCCAGGAAGACCAAACGGGAGGAAACCCATGTTGCAGGTGCAGAACCTGACCCGCCGTTTCGGCGAGAACACCGCCGTCGACGATGTGAGCTTCACTGTCCCTTCGGGCAAGATGACCGGGTTCGTCGGCGCAAACGGTGCCGGCAAGACGACCACCATGCGCATGATCATGGGTGTACTCACCGCGCAGGCCGGGGAGGTGCTGGTTGATGGACGTCCGGTCACCGCGAATGACCGCGCCACCTTCGGGTACATGCCCGAGGAGCGGGGCCTCTACCCGAAGCAGCCCATTCTCGATCAGCTCGTCTACCTCGGGCAGCTGCACCGGATGAGCCAGTCGGATGCGCGGTCGCGGGCGCAGGAGCTGCTTGAACGGTTCCAGCTCGGCGACCGGGGCAAGGACAAGCTGGAGTCGCTCTCGCTCGGTAACCAGCAGCGGGTGCAGATTGCGGCGTCGCTCCTTCACCGCCCGTCCGTACTCATTCTCGATGAGCCCTTCTCAGGCCTGGACCCGGTGGCCGTCGATTCGATGGTGGAACTGCTACGCGAACACACCGCGCAGGGGGTTCCTGTCCTCTTCTCAAGCCACCAGCTCGACCTCGTGGACCGGCTGTGCGACAACCTGGTGGTCCTGCAGAAGGGCCGGCTCGTCGCCTCGGGGACAGGCGACGAACTCCGCGCGACAGCGCCCCGGCGTCACCGGCTGACGGTCTCACCCGACGCCGGCTGGGTACGTGAGGAAACCGGTGTGCGCGTCATAGACGTGGCAGGACGGGACGCCGTCGTGGAATTGGACAACGACGACGACGCCCAACGCCTCCTCGCCGCTGCCATGACGCGGGGCAGTGTGCACGAGTTCAGCAGAATCCGACCCAGTCTCAGCGAAATCTACCGGGGGGTATCCCAATGAGCACCGAAACCGCATACAGGCAACAGCAGCGAGGGCCGGCGTCGTCGTCCCCTTCGGGGCACAACCCGCAGCCGGCCTGGCTGATCGTAACGCTGCGCGAGGTCATGGTGAAGGCAAAGGATCGCGGCTTCGCGATCTCGACACTCGTGACCCTGGTGCTGATTGTCGCGGGCGTCGTTTTCAACGCCTACATGTCCACCCGGGGCGAGGAGTACACCGTCGCGGTGAGCTCGAACGCCGGGGAGTCTGTGGTCGCCCTCGCACATGAAGTAGGCCAGGACGACGACGGCAACACGGCCTTCGAGACGATAGCCACAGTGTCCGATGATGCAGCGCTTGAGCAGGTCCGGACCGAGGGAGCCGACGCAGCCCTCATCCGCGGGGGCGACGGTACGTGGACCCTGACCGGCAAGAACGAGGTACCCCGAGGTCTGAGCAGCGGCCTGGGTGCCGCCCTGGAGGCCTACGCCCTCGAGTCGAATGCAGCAGCTGCGGGGACCACTTCCGAGCAGCTGCTCAGGGGGTCGACGCTGGAGGAGTCGCTCCTGGAGGGCAACGCGGAAAACCAGGCCGTTGCGGACGTGGCCGGCTTCGCGTTCAGCTTCCTGTTCTACATGGCGTCCATCATCTTCGGAATGGCTATTGCCAATTCGGTGGTGGAAGAGAAGCAGAACCGCGTGGTGGAGATCCTGGCCACTGCGATCCCTGTGCGGCAGCTGTTGTACGGCAAGGTGCTGGGCAACACGATCCTGGCGATGATCCAGCTGGCGCTGTACGGCGGAGCGGCGCTGCTCGCGTTGAACCTCACGGACACCGCGGACATCATCGGCAGCATCATCCCCGCGTCCGGGTGGTTCATGGTGTTCTTCCTGTTCGGTTTCCTGATCCTGGCCGCCATGTGGGCGGTGCTCGGGTCGCTGGCCAGCCGTGCGGAGGATCTGACGAGCAGTTCGACACCGGTCATGGCCCTGATCTTCGCTGCACTGGGTGCCGGGTTGTTCGCCTCGGGCCAGCTGCTCGTCATTGCGTCCTATGTGCCGGTGGTGTCATCCGTTGCGATGCCGATCCGCATGCTGAACTCCGAGGTCGCGCTCTGGGAACCGATCCTGTCACTGGTGCTCGCGCTCGCTGCTGCGGTTGCGTTGCTCCATCTCGGCGAGAAGATCTACCGCCGTGCCGTGATGCAAGGCGGTGGAGCGCTGACCCTGCGCAAGGCGATGAAGCTGGAGCAGTAGGGCAATCCCGCAGAATTGGCCCTTGGGTTCAGAAAACGCCGGTTCGATCCGACGGACGTGCATCCAAGGGCCATTTCTGTGCGCGCCGTGGCGGTAGAGGTGGGGACGATTCCCACGAGCACTACGTTGGTACTGGCAAGACACCATCTCCCACGGAAGGTACTCAGTCATGGCCGGATTCGGCTCGCTCGGCAAGATCGCGAAGGAACTCGCCCGCAACCCCAAGGTCCGCGAAGCGCTCAACAGCCCCCAGGCCAAACAGATGGGCAGCAAAGTAGTGGACCGCGTGGCTGACGTTGCGGACAAGGCAACCAAGGGCAAGCACCAGGACAAGATCCAGAACGCCCGCGGCCAGGCGCAGAAGCATCTGCGTGGACCGGGTGAAGGCCCCGACGCAAACCCGAACAATCCCGGGTCCCCCCGCCGCTGAGCTTGAGCGAGGCAGCGGACTTCATCGACGCCGCGCTACAGCGCGAGGCGTCGTGGGAACGGGCGGATGCACTGAACGCGCTCGACGACGGCCTTCGCTACTACGGTTCCTCGGTCGGCGCCGTGCGCGGCACCGTACGGGACGCCGGCCGCAAGTTCCGAGGGATGGACCGGCAGGACGTGCTTTTCCTCAGTGCCGAGCTGTGGTTCGAGCCGGTGTTCGAGCGGCGTCTCGCCGCCGTGGTTCTGCTGCAGTCCTCCGTTCCCCTGCTCCGGCACTCGGACCTCGCCCGCCTGGAGCGTTACGTGCGGGATAGCCGGAGGGAGTCGCTGGTGGATCCAGTGGCGGTCGACGTCGTCGGGCCGTTGGCTGCGCGCCTGACCGGGCCGGAGCGCTCCCACGCCGAGGAGGTGCTGGACCGCTGGGCCGCAAGCGCCGACCCCTGGCTCCGGCGTGCAGCCCTGCTTGCTCCGCTGCGCGAACTGCGCTCAGGCGAGGGAGACGGTGATGCCTTCCTCCGACGTGCGCATCTGGTGCTGGAGAAGAACGACGACGGCGGGCCGGTCCGCGGCGCGTTCGAAGTGCTTCACGCAGAACTGGGGAAGAGGCGGCCCGAGCTCCTGGTTGAGCTGCCCCAGAGCTAGCGCCCGAAGAGTCGCCCGACAAGAGCCGTGCTACTCCAGCCGTCGGCGTTTCGGGAAGGCGATCCGGTCCAGGTCATTCGCGGCGACAACCTGCGTGCCGACGGCGGCTGCGGCCGCCTGCTCCTGCAGGACGCTCACATCTGGATAGCGGGACGAGAAGTGGGTCAGCACCAGAATGCCGGCGTGCCCGTTCCCGGCGAGCGCGCCCGCTTGACCGGCGGTGAGGTGGAGGTACTGGGAGGCGAGGCCGGCGTCGTCGTTACTGAAAGTGGATTCCGCAACCAGGAGGTCCGCGCCGTCCGCCAGTGCGTCTGCGCCCTCGCACTCGGCCGTGTCCATGACGAAGGCGAAGCTCTGTCCGGGGCGGGGAACGCTCACGTCCTCGAGCGCGGCGCCACGGAGATGTCCTTCCCGCTGCAGGCGGCCGACGTCGGGCCCCGTGATTCCAGCCGCAGCGAGACGTTCCGGGATCAGACTGCGGGACGCCGGCTCGTTGAGTCGGTAGCCGTACGCCTCGATCCGGTGCCGCAGCGGTTGCACCTCGAGCCCGTCGGCGATGGTACCCGGTGACCCATGCGGGCTGAGCCGAAGGTCGAGGCCCGGAGTGGCGAGCGACACCAGCGCACGGACGGCCTCTTCGCCGGACGCGGGGTAGTGGAGGTGTACGGGATGGTCGACGCCGTCGAGCACCATGCGGGACAACACGCCGGGAAGGCCGAAACTGTGGTCGCCGTGGAGGTGCGTGAGGCAGATTCGCGTGATGCTTGACGTCCCGACTCCGGCATACGTCATCTGCCGCTGGGTCCCTTCACCCGGGTCGAAAAGCAGGCCTTCACCGTCCCAGCGGAGCAGGTAGCCGTTGTGGTTGCGCGTTCGGGTGGGAACCTGTGAGGCGGTGCCGAGGATCACGAGTTCGCGCATGGATTCGAGTGTGCCATTGTTGCGTCGGCTTCGGGCGACCTCGCTTGTTATCACGCCTTCCAGCGAGCGGCAGGCAGGAGTTGACGGAGTCCCAAGCTGTCCGTTCCCTCCCCAAAGTCCTCCCGTGGGGAGTAACGTGTTCGGCATTAGGAAGGCCGAACTGGGGAGGACCGTGTGAGCAGCGATACCAATGACTTTGAGGACGAGGTTGCCGACGGTCTGAAGAATCCGCGGAATCCGATTCCGCGCGACGTGGTCCAGGCGGATCAGGACGAGGATGAAGCGAGCGGCACAAAGCTCGGAGTGAACGAAGCTGCCGGACCCGCCGAAGAGAAGGATAAAGAGACCGACGACGAGCGCGAGCTCACCACCGACATCAGCCCCAGCGACTAGGACTCGTAACCGATGAGCCAGTGAAGGCCGTGACGGTCGATCACCTGGCCGTCCGAAGCGCCCCACGGCTTGGGCCCCAGGGGGTCAACGACCGAACCGCCTTCTGCCAGTCTGTCGAACCATTCATGGAGGACGTGTGATTCTGCGGTGCCGAGCAGGGAGAGCATCAGCCCCTCGAACCGGACACTCTTTCCATCGGCTCCTGCATCCGATCCTGCCAGCGCAACCATGCCGCTGAGCGTTCCGTGAGCGATTGCGTCAGGCGTGCCCTCGTCGCGGCCGAAATCCTGGTGGGTGTGCAGGGATAGCTCCCCGCCGAAAACGTCCGCATAGAAGGTGAGTGCTTCGCGGGCAGTACCGGGGAAGCTGACGTAAACCTGGGGTGCTGTCATGGGCACAGCCTACAGAGTCGGGGCTAACGCCGGGCGGCCGGCTCCTCCGAGGCTTCGAGGGCTTGCCAGCCTCCCTTGCGGAACACAGGCGTGCCCAGCAGAAGCACGACGACGGTAAGTAAGACAGCGCCGAGCATGACCACCGACATGGACGTGGCGTTGCCGCCGAGCAGGCCTACCACCGGGCTCACGATTCCGGCCACCCCGGACTGAAGGGCGCCGATGACGGCGGCCGCCGTGCCGGCCATGTGGCCGTACGAGTTGAGCGCGAGAACTGAGGCGTTCGCCGGGATCATCCCCTGGGTTCCAAGAACCAGCCACAGGCACGCGATCAAACCGACCACGCCACCGAATCCAGTGGCCGCAACCACAACCAGGATGACCGCGAAGACCAGCTGGGCGACGGCGGCAGTGCGCAGAAGCCGGGCAGGGGCGACCTTCCGGACGAGCGCTGCGTTCACCTGTGCTGACAGCACCAGCGCCAGGCCGTTCAAAGCGAAAATCAGGGCGAACTCCGCCTGGCTCAGCCCGTACTGGTCCTGAAACACGAAGGGGGATCCCACTACGTAGCTCATGATCACGCCGAGGCCGAGTCCGGGAATGACGGCAAGGGACATGAAGCGGACGTTCCTGAGCAGGTGCCAGTACCCGCCCGCGACGTGCCGGAGGTGGGCCGGTCGTCGTCGTTCCTCGGGAAGCGTCTCGGGCATGAACCGCCACACGATCACGACGAGTACGGCGCCGATCAGGGCCAGGGCGTAGAAAACTGCACGCCACTCCCACAGGCCCGCGACCGCCTGACCGATGGTGGGCGCGAACAGCGGGGCCACACCGATCACGAGCATGAGGCGGGAAAGTAGGCGGGCGGCATCGGAGCCAACGAACCTGTCGCGGATGACCGCTATGGCGACGACGGCAGCTGCCGCGTTGAAGAACCCCTGCAGAACGCGCAGGACGATGAGCGTGCCGATGTCGGGCGCAACCGAGCAGAGCAGCGAGATGACCACGTGCAGCATGATGCCGACGATGAGCGGGAGCCTTCGTCCGAACCGGTCGGAGAGCGGCCCGATCACCAGCTGGCCTACGCCGCCGCCGAGGAGCATCCCGGAGAGGGTGAACTGCACGGCCGCCTGGCTGGCCCTGAGGTCCTCGGCTACAGCAGGAAGCGAGGGCAGGTACATGTCGGTGGTGACGGCCGGGAGCGCGGCCAATGCCCCCAGCATCAGGATGTACTTGATGCCGGGAATATAACGGGGAGGGTGGGCCTGGGACGCAGGCGGTTGAGTCACCCGATTAACTGTAGGCCGATTTGTGGCCCCGTGGTGGATTGTTGAAACGTTACGGCAGGCTCAAGACCGGGTGCGGATAGGGTGGAGGAGTGACTGTACGGGGGACTGTCCTGGAGGCTGAGCGCCTTCTTGTCGGGTACGCGGGAGCGCCTGTCTGCGGCGAAATTACCGTGTCTGTCGCTGCCGGGGAGGTGCTCGGCGTCGTTGGTTTCAACGGTGCGGGCAAGTCGACGGCGGCCCGCACACTGGCGGGGCGTCAAGTGCCCATCTCGGGTGACGTGAAGGTGCATGGACTACTGGCCAACCCGGACGCCGTTCCCTTCCGCCGGGAGGTGTCCGCCGTCTTTGATGAGGATCTCTTCTTTCCGTCCCTGACTGTGCGCGAACACCTGTTGCTGGTGGCCCGTGGCCATTCGCTGCCCGAGCCGGAAGCCTCTGTGGAGGAGGAGCTGACCTTCTTTGGTCTCCACGCCCGCGCCGACGTCGTACCCGAGTCACTCTCCTCAGGACAGCGCCGGCGCACCCTCCTCGCCGCCGGACTGATGCGTCCCGCGTCGCTGCTCATCCTCGACGAACCGGAACAGCGGCTGGACCCAGTGATGCGTGAAGCGCTCGGCCGTCGAATCCGCACCATGGCCGACAACGGCACAGCTGTGGTGCTCGTGACGCACGACCCGCAGCTGCTCAGGGACACAGCCTCGTCCTGCCTGGTCATCGACGACGAGGTGACACTCGGAGCACCCGATGCGGGGGCGGCCATCATCGCGGGCTCCCGATGACCGCTCTTGCCGAACCGCACCCGGCGGTCGACCGGGCTGAAGAAATTGTCCGCTTCACCCGGTGGTCCGCCCGCCGTTACAACCGCGCCCGCACCTCGCTGCCCGACCTGTTCGTCGACGTCTACGTCAGCGTGCTTGCGTTGGGCTGCGCGGCCGCCCTTGCGGTTTCCTTCGTTCTGGCCCTGCGGGGTGAGTTCGCGAAACGTGCCACGTCCGACGGCGGCCTCATCACCGACCCGGTGTTTGTCCTGCCCAGCCAGGCGCTTGAGATGATGTTGACGTTCACTGCGCTCGCCGCCGTCGTCGTGCTGTCCCGACGGCTGGGACCGCTTGCCCTCGGGGGACCGGAGAGCGCGTGGTGGCTCTCCCTGCCGCTGGACCGCCGGCCCATGGTGTGGGGGCCGTACCTGCGCAGGACCGCCCTGTCGGGCGCCGGCGCAGCCGCGGTGTACGCGCCGTTCAGCATCCTCACCGCGCTTGAACGCAGCCCGCTGACGCACGCGTATGCCGCTGCCACGTTCGGGGCGGCTGTCGCAGCGGTGATCGGCATCGCCGGGCTGCTTCAGGAACGTCCCGGTGCGGTCGGACTGAAGGTGGCGGCCGGCGTCGTTGTGGCAGGCGGTGCGGTGGGTGCTGCTCTCGTGCCATCGATATGGACTGCAGGCGCCGCCGTGGTGCTGGCCGTTCTTCTGGTGGCCCTGGTTTCGCCGCGGGCCGGTCTTGTGCCCGGCTCGGAGCTGGCACGTGCGGGCGCGGTGTCCGGGCACGTGGGAGCCTCGTTCTACTTCATGGATACCAACGAGTTGCTGCGTGCTGTACGCGCGGAGAACCGGGCAGCTCATCGCCGCGGCTCCCGGTTCTTCGCCCGACCCTCCCGACGGCCGTTCGCGGCGCTGCTGCGCGCCGACATCGTCGCGTTCGTGCGCTTGCACCCGCTACCGACGACGGCGGTGCTTTGGCTGGTCGCCTGTGCTGCGGTGATGATGGTGGACGGCGGGCTGCCGCTGTTCGCGCAGCTGGCGGTTCTGGGAATCGCGGGATGCGCTGCATCCTCCGGCTTCGGGGCAGTGGCGCGGAGGGCGGCGCTGGTGCCGGAACTTGATGGGCTGGTTCCCGTGAGCGCCGCTTTGGTTCGAACCAGCCGGGCGTTCATGCCCGCCGTCGTCATGACGTTGTGGATGATCCTGCTCGGTGCCGTGCTGGTGGTCCTTGGCGCGGCGGGACCGATGCTCATCCTGCTGACAGGACTCGCCGGGATCGGGATGGGCGCGGGAACGGTGCGAGGCGCCACGAGGCCTTCGACCGACTGGTCTGCGCCACCGGTTGAGACTCCGTTCGGTCCGGTTCCCCGAGCGCAACTGGCGTCGCTCATGCGCGGAGTTGACGTGACGGTATTGAGCCTGATGCCGGTCCTGCTCACCCTCTACCTCGGAGCCGTGGCGCTGCCGGTGCTACTGGTGCAGGGCGTGATCAGCGTCGTCGTATTTCTTGTGGTGGCGATGACGAACCCGCATGACAAAGCTAGCGCTTGAGGTCCCGGCTCAGGTCGCGCCTGCGCATCCGCTCCCCGAGGAAGAACATGGTGAGTCCCTCCGCCAGGAGGAACGCTCCGACGGCGACGAGGAACCAGTCGAGTCCGGTGCCCGTGCCGTTGATGAGGTCGCGCACCGGCAGCACGAACAGGAAGAAGCCGGCGAGCAGCGATGTGCCACCCGTGAGCAGAAGCTTGGTATAGGTCATGACGTTCCCCTTGGAGCTGGTTACTCCATTCAAACAGCCGTACCGGAAGCTTGGAAGCGAAACCTAGACCGGGTCCGCAGCGGCCGCGAACTGGCTCATGTACAAGCGGTAATACGCACCCTGCGCTTCCAGGAGCTGCGCGTGGTTGCCCTGCTCCACGATCCGGCCCTCCTCCATCACCAGGATGATGTCCGCATCACGGATGGTGGACAGGCGGTGGGCAATGACGAAGCTGGTCCGGTCGGTCCGCAGCGCCGCCATGGCATGCTGCACCAGCAACTCCGTCCGGGTGTCGACCGAGCTGGTGGCCTCATCCAGGATCAGCAGTGACGGGTTGGCGAGGAAGGCACGGGCGATCGTGATCAGCTGCTTCTCGCCTGCACTGACGTTGTTCCCTTCTTCATCGATGACGGTTTCATAGCCGTCAGGCAGCGCGCGCACGAACCGGTCCACGTAAGTTGCCTTCGCCGCTTCCATCACCTGTTCCTTGGTGGCGTCCAGGTTGCCGTAGCGGATGTTCTCGTAGATCGAGCCCCCGAACAGCCAGGCGTCCTGCAGCACCATGCCGACCTTGGAGCGCAGCTCGGCGCGGCTGATGTGCGTGATGTCCACGCCGTCCACGGTGATGCGCCCTGAATTAAGCTCGTAGAAGCGCATGACGAGGTTAACCAGCGTTGTCTTGCCCGCACCGGTCGGGCCTACGATCGCCACCGTCTCACCCGGACTTGCCTCGAAGGACAGGTCCTCGATGAGCGGCTTGTCGGGGGAGTAGCTGAAGCTGACCCGCTCGAACTCGACATGGCCTGTGGTCCGCTCGGGCAGGGATTCGGTCGCCGTGTCCGGATCTTGCTCATCGGCGTCGAGCAGTTCGAAGACGCGTTCCGCGGACGCCACGCCGGACTGCAGCATGTTGGCCATGCCCGCCATCTGGCTCAGCGGTTGATTGAACTCGCGGGAATACTGGATGAAGGCGGTGGCCTCGCCGAGGGTCATTGAACCGGACGCCACGCGCAATCCGCCCACCACCGCGATGCCGACGTAGGACAGGTAGGAGATGAACTGCATGACCGGCATGATCATGCCGGAGACAAACTGTGCGCCGAAGGACGCCTTGTAGAGGTCGTCGTTCTTCTGGTCGAAGATCTCCAGCGATTCCTTCTCCCGGCCGAACACCCGCACCAGGTCGTGGCCGCTGAAGGACTCTTCGATATGTCCGTTGAGCTGCCCGGTGTGCTTCCACTGTTCCGCGAAAAGCTTCTGGCTGCGCACACCGATCATCCCGGCACCGAGGGCCGACAGGGGCAGCGCAACCAGGGCGATGAGCGCAAGCTGCCAGGAGACCACGAACATCATGACGGTGATGCCGATCAGGCTCAGCGCCGACATGATGAGCTGCGCGAACGCCTGCTGCAGGGCCTGCTGGACGTTGTCGACGTCGTTGGTCACTCGGGAGAGCAGGTCGCCTCGCTGCCGGGTGTCGAAGTAGTTCAGGGGGAGGCGGTTCAGCTTCGCCTCCACGTCGCGGCGGAGGTTGTAGACCACCCGCATGACCACTTTGTTCAGCAGGTAGCCCTGGAGCCACATGAACAGGGAGGCGACAAGGTACATGCCGAGCACGATGTAGATCAGGCGCCCCAGCAAGCCGAAGTCGATACCCACACCCGGGGTCACTTCCATGCCGGTCAGCATGTCCGCGAACTGGTCCTGCCCCTCAGCACGCAGCCCCTCGATGACCTGCTCCTGGCTCACGCCGCTGGGCAGGTTGCTGCTGATGACACCGCTGAAGATGACATCCATGGCGCTTCCCAGCACCCGAGGCGCAATGACATTGAGTACGACGGCGATGACCACCATCGCGAGTACCACCACGATGGCTGCCTTCTCCGGGGCCAGCAGGCCAAAGAGTCGCTTGGCGGAGGGCCAGAAGTGCTTGGCCTTCTTGGCCGGGACGCCGCCGAACATGTCGCCGTCAGCTTCAGAGGGACGGAATTCCTCGTCGAGCACCTGCGATTCAGCATCCGCCGCCGCACCCGGAGTAGGGGCGACCACCGGGTCGATGGTCCGGTCTGCGTCGGAACGGAGGTCTTTGTCGGTGCTCATGCCACTTCCTCCGCGGTAGTCTGCGATTCCACGATCTCCTGATAGGTCGGAGAAATCTCGAGCAACTCCTCGTGCGTACCGCGGGCGACGATTTCACCGTGTTCCATGACCAGGATCTGGTCGGCCTCGGTGATGGTGGTGACGCGCTGGGCAACGATGATGACTGTGGCGTCGTTGGTTTTCGGCTTCAACGCCGCACGCAGCCGCGAATCAGTGGTGACGTCGAGTGCCGAGAACGAGTCATCGAAGAGGTACACCTTGGGCTTTGCCACGAGGGCCCTCGCGATGCAGAGCCGTTGGCGTTGACCGCCGGACACGTTCGTTCCTCCCTGTGACACCCGCGCCTCGAGCCCGTGTTCTTTTGCCTGTACGAAATCTGCCGCCTGGGCGACCGTAAGGGCGTCCCAGAGGTCGTCGTCGTGCGCGTTCGGGTTGCCGAACCGCAGGTTGTGCGCGATGGTGCCCGAGAACAGGTAGGGGCGCTGGGGTACCAGCGCCACGCGCTCGGTAATGTCCCTGCGGGCCATATCGGTGACGGGGATTCCGTCCAGCAGGACCTGGCCGCCGCCGACGTCAAAGAGCCTCGGCAGCATACTGATCAGCGTGCTCTTTCCTGCGCCGGTGCTCCCGACGATTGCCGTGGTCTGGCCAGGGCGGGCCGTGAAGCTGATGTTGTTCAGGACGGGCGCCTCGGCCCCCGGGTAGGCGAAGGTGACGTTACGGAACTCGACCACGCCGGCCTTGCTGGCCGGCTGCAGCGGCTGGTCCGACTCGTGAATCGCCGGTTCGGTGTCCAGCACCTCGCCGATGCGCTCGGCACAAACGGATGCGCGGGGGATCATCATCGCCATGAACGTCCCCATCATGACTGCCACCAGGATCTGCAGGAGGTACTGCAGGAAGGCGGTCAGGGCGCCCACCTCCATTTCACCTGCGTCTACCCGCAGGCCGCCGAACCACAGCACGGCCGCTGTGGCGAGGTGCAGGATCATGCCGATGGCCGGGAACATGAGGACGAACAGTGACCCCACCGCGAGCGAAACATCCGTGAGCTCCCGGTTGGCCTTGCCGAAGCGCTTGGCTTCGTAGGGCTCGCGCACGAAGGCGCGGACCACGCGGATGCCGGTGATTTGCTCACGCAGCACCCCGTTGATGTTGTCGATCTTGACCTGCATGGTTCGGAACAGCGGCATAAGCCGCCAGACCAGGAACCCGACGACGACGAACAACGCCGGCACTGACACCCACACCAGCCAGGACAGCTCGAGGTCCTCACGCAGGGCCATGAAGATGCCGCCGATGCACATGATGGGGGCAGCGACCATGAAGTTCAGACCCATCAGCACGAGCATCTGCACCTGTTGGACATCATTGGTACCGCGGGTAATCAGGCTCGGGGCGCCGAAGGAACTGACTTCCTGGGCAGAGAAACCGGACACCCGGTGGAAGACGCTCTTGCGCACGTCCCGGCCCAACGCCATAGCGGCCTTCGACCCAAAGTAGACGGCGGCAATGGCAGCAGCAACCTGAATGAGGCTCACCCCGAGCATCACCATGCCCGTGTCCCAGATGTATCCGGTGTCGCCGCGGGCCACGCCCTCGTCGATGATCTGCGCGTTCAGGCTGGGCAGGTAGAGGGCAGCGATGGTCGACACCAGTTGCAGTGCAACCACTGCCAGGACTAGTGGCGCATAGGGCCGCAGGTAATGGCGGACCAATTTGATCAGCATGGAGCCGGTTCCTCGAATAGTGGGCTGACTGGCGGACGGCCTCTTGTGCTGAGGGGGGTGGCAGCCATGCTAAAGGCGCTAAACCACAAGAACCGCACTTCAGGTTAGTCCTGCGCCCCCGTCGGGACATCACCCGAAAGGAGGATCTGCGCGCTCAGCGTCGCTGGTTGGCTCCGAGGGAGACAGGGTTCACGAGCACACCGACTTCCTCCCGCATCCACCAGAGACCGGTCGCCCTCTTTTCCTCGCGCGTGGAGAAGCGGTACCGGAACATGCGAGCCCGGATATAGCGGGGGCGCTCGCCGTTGAACGGGTCGTGGCGGAGAAGCTTCAGGATCTTCGGGTCCGCTTCGAGGAGCTTCACGAGCAGCGGAGTGAACCAACCGCCGTCGGACCCCAAGGCCAGGAACCACATGAGCCAGTCCAGACGGAGGTGGTACGGGGCATACTGGCGGGGCATCCGGCCAGGGTCACCGGGCTTGCCCTTGAACTCGTACTCTTCCCAGCGGGAGCCGGGTGCGCCGTCGTCGCGCGTTCCTTCAATGATCACCTCGTTCCGGACCTTCGTGACGCTGCCAAAGGCTCCGTAGGCGTTCACCAGATGGAAGCGGTTGAAGCTGGCGTTCATCAGCTGCCGCTTGGCGAACAGGTTGCGCAGCGGCGGCCAGCTCAGCCAGGCGATGAAAACGGTCATCAGCACGACGACGGCTGCAAACCAGACCGGCGTCGTGCTGTATGCGGGCGCGATAGCGAGGCCGAAGGCTTCGTAGAACGAATCCGGCACCGCGCCGAAGGCGAGGACGATCGTGATCCAGTTGAGCCACGCGAAGTTCCCCGAGACCACGAGCCACGCCTGGGTCACGATGATGATCACGGCCGCCCACCCGGCGACCGGCTGCGGCGCGAAGAGGAAGAACGGCACCACCAGCTGGGTGAAGTGGTTACCGGCGACCTCCATGCGGTGCAGCGGCTTCGGCAGGAGGTGGAAGAAGCGGCTGGCGGCGTTGGGCATGGGCTGGGTTTCATGGTGGTAGTAGAGGGCGGTGAGATCACGCCAGGATCGGTCGCCGCGTATCTTGATCATGCCGGCGCCGAACTCCAGCCGGAACACCAGCCACCGGATGACCAGCAGCACCAGGAACGGCGGGGCCACCTCGTTGGATCCGAGGAACGCCACGAGGAACCCGGCCTCGAGCAACAGGCTCTCCCAACCGAACCCGTAGAAGACCTGGCCGATGTTGACGACCGAAAGGTAGAGCCCCCACAGGATGAGGAACGCGAGCATCGGCAGCCATGGGGGTCCGGCCTGCGGGATTCCGAGCACAAGCAAAGCTGCGATCGCGACGCCGACCCAGCACACCGTCAACAGGAGCCGGTCGGAGTAACGCCAGCGGAAGAGCGTGGGCCCGGCACGCTTCCCTGCCCGCTCGATGAACCGTGGCGCGGGCAGCAGCCCGTTCTCGCCGAGCAGCGCCGGGAACTGGTTGATGGCCGAGATGAAGGCGATGAGGTAGATGGCGGCGACCCCGCGCTGAAGTATCTGCCGCCCCACTTCGTATCCTTCGGCGTCGAGCACGCCGCTCAACCACTCCATGCTCCAACGAAACTCCCGTACAGGAGGGGGCGTCAAGGGGCACCGGCGGCTACTATTTCGGTACTCAAGCGGAAAGCCGCTGCCAACCTGGGGGCCCACATCATGCGATCAACTCTTGTTTCATCCTGCGTGCTCGGAGCAGCGTTGCTCCTTACCGGCTGCAGCGGTGGTGGCGAAGAACCCGAGGTGGGGCCGGCCAGCGCCACCGCCCCGGTGAATGCCGGTGTGAGCGCCGAGCCGTCAGCGGAAAGCACCGCCTCGGCCACTGCGCCGGCTTCTTCCGCTCCGGCTTCTGATCCAGCAGTGGCGCAGGTCAGTAAAGCGGAACTTGAGGCACGCATAACGGCCCTGACCGATTCACTCGGTAATCCGCTGCAGCTT
>NZ_JAPSHV010000196.1 GCF_031179385.1 Arthrobacter sp.
CAGCAGCACACCCACCTGGTCCGCGTCGAGCAGGCCTGGAATCCCGAGGAAGTCGAGCTCCTCTTCGCTGCCCATCTCGCCGCCCGTGCCGAACTCGCCTCCGTCGAACAGGACGCGGTCAAACGCCGCCTGCGACTCAAGCGCTTCGAACTTCTGCTTCATCAGCTCGCCGGAGGCCTTCTCCTCCCGGTTGGCGGCTTCCATGAGGGCCTCTTCGGGCGCGAAGCCGTCCTCGTTATTATCCGGACGATCGAGCGCATGATCGCGCTCCACCTCCAGCTGGTTGGCCAGCATCATCAGGTTGGGCACCGACGGCAGGAAGACCGACGCCGTCTCTCCCCGCCGTCGGGCACGTACAAACCGGCCCACCGCCTGAGCGAAGAACAGTGGGGTGGCAGTGGAGGTGGCGTACACGCCCACCGCCAGCCGGGGGACGTCGACACCCTCGGACACCATGCGGACTGCGACCATCCAGCGGGTCTCGCCCGCCGAGAATTCCTCAATCTTTCCGGAGGCCTTGGCATCATCCGAGAGAATGACAGTGGGTGACTCACCGGTGATCTTCTTGAGCTGTCCGGCGTACGCGCGGGCGTCGTCGTGGTCAGTTGCGATCACCAGACCACCGGCGTCAGGAACAGCCCGGCGAACCTCAGTAAGGCGCCGGTCGGCAGCCGCGAGCACAGCGGGGATCCATTCGCCGTTCGGGTTCAGGGCGGTCCGCCAGGCCTGGGCCGTGATGTCCTTCGTGACGGCCGCTTCGCCCAGCGACGCCGCCATTTCCTCGCCCGCGCTAGTGCGCCAGCGCATCTGGCCCGAGTACGCCATGAAGATCACCGGGCGGACCACGTGGTCCCGGAGGGCATCGCCATAGCCGTAGGTGTAGTCCGACCGGGACCGGCGGATACCGTCGGCGTCCTCGGCGTATTCCACGAAAGGGATCGCCGCGGTGTCAGAGCGGAATGGGGTACCGGTGAGGGCTAGCCTCCGGGTTGCGGGTTCGAACGCTTCGCGGATACCGTCGCCCCACGACAGTGCGTCGCCGCCGTGGTGGATCTCGTCCAGGATCACCAGCGTCTTCGCCGCCTCGGTCTTCGCCCGGTGCAGCATCGGCTTGCTGGCGACCTGGGCGTAGGTCACAGCGACACCGATGAAGCCCTCACCATGCCGGCCGTCCGCGTTACGGAAGTTCGGGTCGATCGAAAGGCCGACGCGGGCTGCGGCGTCTGACCACTGCCGCTTGAGGTGGTCGGTAGGGGCCACGACGACGATGCGATTCACGATGCGCCGGTCAACCAGTTCGGTGGCGACACGCAGGGCGAAGGTGGTCTTACCGGCGCCGGGCGTCGCGACAGCCAGGAAGTCCTGGGGAGAGTTCGCGAAATACTTCGCGAGGGCCTCTTCCTGCCACTGTCGAAGCTTGGGTGCAGTGCCCCAGGCAGCACGCTCCGGGTACGCGGGAGGAAGGGTCTGGCCGGCTCCGAACAGTGCGTTATTGCTCACTCTTGGGACGGCACCTTTCCTGGATCTGTTGTTGCGGCAAGGGGTTCCCGGTCACCGCGGGCGGCCCTCAACCCGGCCACTATACCGACTACCGCAAAGACGCACAGAGCCAACCAGATTGCAACAAACACGGACACCTGTCCGGGTGCATCGGGGTCCCGCAGGAGGGCGAACAACCCTCCGGCGCCCGCCGTTCCTATGACACCTCCCAATTGGTCCGAGAGCTGCAGCGCCGCCGAATTGCGCCCCTGCTCGTGCGGCGCTGACAGCTTCAGGACGAGAACCGAGGTGCTGGAAAGCGTCAGTCCCATGGCAAAGCCGGCGGCAAGCCATACGAGCACGAGAACCCAGAAAGGGACCTCGGCCGCCGCGGCGAGGGCGAGACCGCCGATGCACAGGGACAGGAGGGTGGAGCCAATGACGAGCAGCCACTGGCGACGGAAACTCACCCTCGCCTGCACGAAGGAGCCTGCGCTCCACCCGATGGCGGCAGCGCTGAGGGCCAAACCAGCGGTCGAGGCGTCCAGGCCTCGGGCGGAGACAAGCATCAGCGGAACAAAGGCTTCTGCGCCGAAGAATGCGACGGTCAGCAACCCGCGGGTGGCAATGACGCTCGGCAGTCCGGGCGCGAGACGCACGGTACCGGTAGGCAGGAGACGAGGGAAAGCAACGGCGGCAGCTGCGAAGCCGGCTACTCCCAATGCAACGAGGAGCCAGGCAGAAACTGGATCGGCAAAACCATCGGCAGCAATCTTCGTCAGCGCGTACTGTGCAGCGAAGACCCCTCCGGCAAGCAGGACCCCGGTCGCGGCGTTCCTTCGCGCCGGGGCGTCAAGTGGTTCACGGGCGGCGGTCACGCGCAGGCTGGCCGTTCGCGGCCAGACCAACAGAAATGCGGCAACCACAACGGGAGCAACCCCGAGAAAGACCCAGCGCCAGCTCGCCTGTTCGGCCAGCACGCCTGAGACGTACGGTCCAATCAGGGAGGGCACTACCCACGCCGCCGCCAGCCAGCCGAACACAACCGGCTGCATCCGCTGCGGGTAAGCCTTGGCGATGATCACGTAGACAGCAACGATCATGAAGCCGCCCCCAAGGCCTGACACTGCCCGACCGAAGGTCATCAGCCAGAAAGCCGGCGCGCTACCGGACACCGCCAGCCCGGCGACCATCAGTGCAAGGCCGGCAGCCAACGCGGGACGCGGCCCCCGCCGGTCACACCAGATACCGCCCAGGACGCTGCCCAGCAGCGACGCGGTGAGGTACATCGAGAACGCGAGCCCGTAACTGGAAACGCCGTCGAGTTCTTGAGCGACTGAGGGCATCGCCGTGACCACCGCCATCGCCTCGAACGCGGCGCACGTGATGATTGCGATAACCCCGATGGTCAGGGGCCTCAGCGATGCGGACATTGCTCCGCCGCGCGGCAAAGCCTCGGATTGTGACATGGCTTCCTCACGAGCGCGCAAACGTCCGCCGGGCCCTGCCCGGCGGACGTTCTGTCATGCGGTATCCCTAGGACTTATCTCCGGGACGCATTGAATTGTAAATTTCCTTGCACGTTGGGCACACCGGAAACTTTTCCGGATCCCTTCCGGGGGTCCACACCTTG
>NZ_JAPSHV010000083.1 GCF_031179385.1 Arthrobacter sp.
TCCGCGCCGACCACCCAAAGCTCGAACTCGAGGTCACCGAAGCCGACGCCACCGGCTGCTCAGCTGCCCTCCTCACCGGCCAGGCCGACCTCGCCCTCTGCTACGACCTCGGCCTGCCCGAAGCGATAGCGGTCACCGCCGTCGACAGCGTCCGCCCCTACCTGGCCCTTCCGCCGGAACACAGGCTCGCCTCGCGGAAGGAAGTCTCGCTCTCCGAGGTCGCCGAGGAGCCGTTCGTCCTGCTCGACCTCCCGCACAGCCGCGAGCTCATGCTCTCCATCCTGCGCAGCGCGGGCTTCGAACCCGACGTGCAGTTCCGCTCCGCCAGCTACGAGACAGTCCGCACCTTCGTCGCCAACGGCCACGGCTACTCGATCCTGCACCAGCGCCCACAGCACGGACTAACGTACGACGGCGGACACGTCGCCGCCGTCGCGATCAAGGACAAGGTGCCGGAACTGAGCATCGTGCTGGCCCGGCTGCGAACCCAGCGCCCGACGGCGCGGATGCGAGCGGTCGCTCAGAGCGTGCGCCAGCAGCGTGCCGCGGCAGGGCAACCGAGGCAGCAGGCCAAAGAGAGAGAAAAGGCCTAAACGACACCCGCCGCTTGCCCAGCCGAAAGCCGGGCCAGCGCCCGCTCCATCATGTGACGCTGCCGCGAGCCCGTGACCGCATAGGGGTCCAGCATCGACGTCACGTGCAACCCCATCATGATGTTCAGCAGCTCATCGACAACGAAGTCCGGGTCAGTCAGAGGCGGGCATTCGCCGTCGTGCTCTGCTTCCGCAAGGAAACCCATCATGAGGCTCCGCCAGTGCAGCAGTGCATCGCGGCCCACGGCGCGCAGCGACTCCTCCGTCTGCGCACGCTGCCAGAAGGAGATCGCTACCCGCGCTTCGACGACGGTCAACGGATCCGCCGGAATGATCTCCAGGCACAGCCCGCGCAGCGCGGCTAGGCCACGACGGCCGGCGGTGCCGGCGTCGATCCGCTCGTTGGTCCGCTCGCAGATCAGCTGATACGACGCCAGCAGCAACGCATCCTTGTTTGGAAAGTAGTGCGCCAGGACGCCCGGCGCCGCATAGCCGCACTCCCGCGCGATGTCCCGCATACTCGCGTTCTCGATCCCCTGCTCGGCGATCAGCCGCCACGTGGTCTCGATGATCGAACGGCGTCGCTCCTGGTGGTCCACCAAGCGAGGCATGACGCTCACTCCTTCGGTTCTGCGGGTCCCATCGCCCGAACGTGTGCACACTACCACCGCGGGGAACGCTCCCCCGCGGTGGCCCGGCGGCTAGTGGCAGCCACCCGCCTCCGAGTGCCCGACGCCGGTGGGATCCTCAGTGCCGCCAGCTCCGCTCGCGCAATGCCCGGACGACGACGGCGGCACGTTCAGTGTGGGGTTGGCGTCGAAGAACCCGTGCGGCTTCAGCGTGAAGCCGGTGGTGTCGACGGGCATGATCGGCCAGTCCTCCGGACGCGGGAAGTGGGTCAGGCCGAAGGAGTGCCACACCACGAGGTCCTGACCGTCGATGTCGCGGTCCTGGGCGACATAGGTGGGGAGGCCGGCGTCGCCCGGGTGCTGGTTCACGAAATCACCGGCGGCATAAAGCTCATCCTCAGCATGGCGAGTCACCCACAGGTGATGCCGCGCGAAAGCCGCTCGTGAAGCGATCGAGGAATCATCGGCCATCGCCAGCGTCGGGCCGCCTTCCGGGTAGAGGGTGTAGCCGACTGGGTGCCCGAGCTGGTTCAGCGACTCGGGGTTGCTGATGTGCCAGACACGGCCCTTGGTGCCGTCAGCATCGCGGATTGCTTCCGATTCGCGTGCCAGGACCGTGCGCTTCTGCGTGAAGGCATTGCCGTGCGGGTTTCCCTCACCCTTCGGCAGCCGCACGAGGTCGAGTTCCTCGACGCGGTTGGTGGCGCCGTCGATCATCATGTCCAGGCGAGCGTTGAAGAGGTGCTGGTGGTAAGGAGCACCGAGACCGGGGGCGATCTCCGAGGCGTAGGCGTAGTCCTTGTCCGGGAGGGCAGCGGTGAAGACGATGCCGGTTGCCTTGGCCTCGAACTCGATGGTGCCGTCGAGGTAGAGGTACCAGTAGAAGCCGTAGTCGTAGTTGCCCACGGTGGTGAAGAAGGAGACCACCAGGCGGCGGTTGCGGCGGACCTCGTTGGACTTGGCCCACTCGTCGGTGTGCTTCCAGAGGATGCCGGCGTCTTCCTCGTGGATGCAGATGCCGTTGTCGATGGTGCGCGGGTTGCCGAAGTCGTCGGCCACGATCGGCGACAGGTAGGTGATCTCACCCAGGCAATCGCACCCGAGCTTGAGCGAGTTGGCGTCCCGGCCGACGAGGTATTCGCCGGAATCGAAGTAGTTCTGCCAGCTCCGGTATGGCGAGGGGTCGCCGTACGGAACCACCATTTCGGAGATCGCAGCGCGGTGGATCAGCGGGCGCCGTCGTCCGTTGTGCGTGTGGTGGATTTGCTGGAGCACCAGCCCTTCGCGGGCGTCGAAGCCGACGCGCAGGTCCCAGCCCGCCCAGGATAGGTGGTTGCCCTCGAGGGTGAAGCTCGGGCCCTCGGGCTGCGTGATCTCGATCGGCTTGAGGTCGGTGCGGTGTTCGCCGTGAATCGCGGGCTCGGTGTAGTTGCCGTTGACCTCGGGGACGTCCACGGGACCGTCATCGATCAGGTGGTCCACCCTTCGCTTTTCGACGTCGACAAACGCCACGAGGCCGTCGATGGGGTGCGCCCAGGCGTGGTCATTAGCGTGATCCTGGCGGAAGCCGAGGCCCCGGAGGAGCCGTTTCCCTGTCTCGTTCTCGTACTCGAAGACGCCGGCTGACAGAGGGGCAACCCGTACCTGTGCCGGCGTGAGCCCGCGGGAAGCGAGCGCGGCGTTCCACTGCGGGTCTTTGGCGAGGATCTCCTCGATGATCTCGAACTCCTCAATCAGCACCGGCAGCTGGCCGTCAACGGCGGGATCCAGTTCGCGCTGGTCGAGGACTCGGCCAGCAGTCAGGGAGAGGCGGACATCGAGCGAGCGCGAAAGGGCAGCGTCCCACAGCATGACGCGCACCCTGCGGTCGACGTCTGCAGCTGACTCTGTACCCTTGGGCGGATCAATAAGCCCGAGGTAAGCAAACCGGGTGGTCTCTTCGACCAGTCCTGCGTCAGTCAGGATGCGGCGGGCTTCTCGGATCTCCTCGGCAGTGAGCTGTTCGAGGGGGTGCTGCGCCAGTGCAGCGAGGGTCGGCGTCTCAAGGGTCATGGCACTTCCTGAAAGAAATCGGCGTTTGGTAGTACAGCTGTTCAACCAAAATCGATGTTAGCTGGCACACACGCTTTGGTAAAGCCCTCCGTCTTGCTGCTGATGCCTCAAATGATGCTCAGCATGCTGAGTGACCGATGACCGGCCCGACGCAATCGGCCATCAACTCGAAATGTAAGAAATATCGGAAAATTGGATACGGAAGTTTTGAAACATCTTCGAAACCAATCCGCGACGAAGGGAAGTGGAGCCATGGCCCATCAGAAGCAACGGGACGTGTCCCTGACGCAGCTGCGCTACTTCGTCCGCGCAGCCGAAGTAGAGAGCATGACCGAAGCCGCCGAGTTGATGTACATGGCGCAGTCGGCGGTTTCAACCGCGATAGCGAACCTGGAAGCGACGCTCGGTTGCCCGCTCTTCATCCGCCGTCGTTCGAAGGGGCTCCTGCTGACGGCGGAGGGCGCCGAATTTCTGGAACGCGCCAGGGAGGTGCTGCGTGCCGTTGACGATGCCGTGGATGCCATCAACGTATCGGGCATCGGCGGGACGCTGGTCGCGGGCTGCTTTTCGACCCTCGTCCCATTCTGGTTGCCGGCCATCTACGACGGACTCCATGCCGAACATCCCGGACTGGCGCTGCGGATCCGTGAGCTGGATGCGGAGGAGATACCGGAGGCCTTGAGGAGGCGGGAACTGGAGGCGGTGTTGACCTATGGTTTCGACTACGGCCCGGACATCGCCTTCGACCGGATTGCCGACGCCGCCATCTACGCAGTGTTCGACGCCGGCCACCCCCTTGGGCTGCGGGACAGCGTAACCCTTGCCGAGCTTGCCCGTGAGCCGATGGTGCTGCTGGATATGCCCGGAAGCAGGAATTACTTTCTGTCCATTTTCCAGAACGCCGGATTGACTCCGAACATCGCACACCGCTTTGAGAACTACGAGGCAGTACGGGCGATGGTGGCCCGCGGCCATGGTTACTCCCTACTGAACCAGCGGCCCAGACACGACATGACCTATGACGGGCTGAAAGTAGCGATGACTTCCGTCGAGGGGGTCGACACTCCCCTGCCCGTTGGAATTGCATCCCTGGCAGGCAGCCAGCTCTCACGGAAGGCGGCAGCTTTTGCTCATGCATGCCGCCGCGTATCGGAGAGTCGGACTCCTTGAACCGGCGCGGCCGTTACGTTCATGTTTCGTGAAGATGACAGCTGCTTAACATCAATAAAATTGATGCAAGTCGCCAAAACTAGCTATTTGATTGCGTCCTGAACCTGCCGGGAAGCTGGTGCTGACCCCACTACCGGCAACTCCGCAGGCGGCGGAAATCAGAAATGCAGGTTCATCATGGCTAACGCAACAAACACGTTCTCTCGTCGAATCTTCTTGACCGGGGCAGTTGCTGCCTCCCTCGCACTGACCGGCTGCGGGGGGAGTACAGAAGCCTCCGACAGCGAGGCCGCCGACTCCCTGACGATGGCCACTCAGCCGTGGCTCGGATATGGCCCCTGGTTCATCGCCGAAGAGCAAGGCTACTTCGAAACCGAAGGCGTCGACGTCGCCCTGACGATGTTCGACAATGACGCAGACATGAGCGCCGCGATAGCATCCGGACGCGTCGACGTGGCCAACGTGGCCAGCCACACCGCGCTGCAGTACGTGGAGCAGGGCCTGCCCGTAACCGTCGTGCTCCTGCTCGACGCGTCCCGCGAAGCGGACGCAATCATCACGAGCAGCGACATCAAGTCGGTAGCTGACCTGGAGGGGCAGCAGATCGCGTTCGAGGAAGGCTCTGTCAGCAACCTCCTGCTCAACCACGCCCTCACCCAGGAAGGGCTGGACATCTCAGACATCACGCCTGTACCGATGGGCCCCTCGGAAGCGGCCACCGCGCTGCTGTCCAAGAAGGTGAAGGCAGCCGTTACTTACGAGCCGTACATTTCCGAGGCGAAGGCTTCCGGTTCGGACTTCAACATCCTGTACACGGCCGCCGAGAAGGAAGGCCTGATCAGCGACGTCCTCATCGTCACCGACAAAGCCCTGGAGGAAAAGCCGGATGCGGTGCAGAAGGCTATCAGCGCCTGGGCGCCGTCGGTGGAGTTCTACAACACCAATACCAGCGAAGCGCAGGAGATCATCGCCGCCGGGATCGGTTCCGAAGCATCCGATCTTGTGACCGCCTTCGAGGGAGTGAGGTTCTTCGGCGGCGAGGAGAACCAGGAGATGCTGAGCGGGTCGTACAAGACAGAGATCCTGCCGTCCGTCGAGGAAGCGGCCATCGACGCGAGCATCATCTCCGAAACCGCTGACCTGGACAGCGTCATCGATGACACCTTCGTCAGCAACATCTCCAAGTAAGGAGATCCCGGTGACTGTCATGAAAACCGATGCCACAACCGGAAATCCGAGAGCAGCAGGGCCGGCCAGCTCAACACCGCGAAAGGCCGGGAAATTCACCAGCCCGCTGGGCAGGGACCTCAACCGGCGCAGCTACATCCTGACGGCAATCCTGTCCTTCTGCGGCCTGGTGGCCGTCTGGACGCTCATGGCCTCGCTCGAGCTGGTCGACCCCCTGTTTCTCCCCTCTCCCCTGGCCGTCCTGGGCAAACTCGGTGAGCAGGCAGCAAGCGGTGAGTTGTGGGAAGACATGGCGGTCAGCACCTACCGCGTTTTCATGGGATTCCTGCTGGCCAGCGCCATGGCTTTGCCCATCGGCCTGCTGGCCGGCGCAAGCCGTCGGCTCGAAGCCGTCATTGAGCCGGTGATCGATTTCATCCGCTACATGCCGGTCGTGGCTTTCGTACCGCTGACGATCCTCTGGGTAGGCACCGACGACGCACAGAAGTTCCTGATCATCTGGATGGGCACGTTCTTCCAGCAGGTCCTGATGGTTTCCGACGCCGTGCGTACCGTCCCCGCGCAGTTCCAGAATCTGGGCGCAACCCTGGGGCTGTCGAGGACCAGAATTCTTCTCCGGATTGTCTTCCCGGCTTCAATGCCCCGAATCTGGGATGCCTTGCGCGTCACCCTCGGGTGGGCCTGGACCTGGCTGGTTGTTGCTGAACTTGTGGCTGCGACCAGCGGCATGGGTTACCGCATCACCCAGGCCCAGCGGTTCCTTGCCACCGACACGATCATCGGCTACGTCATCGTCCTGGGCATCATCGGCCTCGTCTGCGATCAGATCCTGCGCATCTCGGGCCGCAAGCTATTCCGCTACACGAAGGGCCGCTAAATGAGCACGTTGGTTCGCAAGAAGCTTGAAATCTCCCAACTGAACATGTCATTCGGGGACGTGACGGCCCTGGACAACGTCAGCCTCGACTTCCACGAAGAGGAGTTCGTCTCCGTCGTCGGAACGTCCGGGTGCGGCAAGTCCACCCTCCTGAACATCATCGCCGGGCTGCAGGAACCAAGCTCCGGAAGTGTTACGGTCGACGGCACCCAGGTGCTCGGCGCCGGCCGTGACCGCGGCGTGGTGTTCCAGCAGGCAACTCTCCTGCCGTGGCTGACCGCGCAGGGAAACATCGAGTTCGCATTGGAGCCGGGCGGCTACGGGAAGGTTGAACGTAGCCGCATCGCCAAGGACTACCTCGCGTCCGTGGGTTTATCCGGCTTCGAGGACATGTTCCCTTCCCAGCTTTCGGGCGGTATGCAGCAACGCGTGGCCCTTGCACGGTCGCTGTCCTACCAACCGAAGCTGCTGCTGATGGACGAGCCGTTCGGGGCACTGGATGCCCTGACCCGGCGCACTATGCAGCAACTCCTGATGAAGGTATGGGAGGAGCACAAACTGACCGTCATGCTGATCACCCATGACATCGACGAGGCGGTGTTCTGCTCGGACCGCGTCGTCGTCATGAGTTCACGTCCAGGACGCATCAAGACCGAATACAGCATCGACCTCCCCCGTCCGCGGGATGAAGAGACCTTCATCCATCCCAGCTTCCGCGGGTACTACAAGGAGATCCTCTCCCATATCAACCAGGGAGTCGTCTGACATGACAACGGTCGATGCTGCCGAAGGTCCAGCAGAACGCGAGTATGACTACCTCGTGGTGGGCGGCGGGACCGCCGGCTGCATAGTGGCGGCACGCCTGGCTGAGGACGAGTCCGTCACGGTGGCACTCGCCGAGTGGGGAGGCAGCGACGCGGAGGAACCCCGGGCCAATGTGATCCGGCGCTGGGACGAGATGCTCGAAGGCGAATACGACCTCGATTACCGCAGCGTCCCCCAGGAACGCGGGAACTCCCATATCCGGCTGGCCCGCATGCGGATTCTGGGAGGATGCTCGACCGCGAACACCATGATCACCTGGCGTCCCCTCCGCGCGGACCTCGAGGAATGGGTAGGGCTCGGTGCCTCGGGGTGGGGACCGGAGGCACTCTGGCCTTGCTATGACCGGCTGGCCACCCGGATATCAGTGATCCCCGAAGCAGACCGGAACCCACACCTGGCCGAAGTCGTGGAATCAGCCTCACTTGCACTTGATCTTCCGGTCAAGGAACGCTGGAACGATCATGAATTCGTTGACGGGGCCGGCTTCTTCGAGATCGGCTATGACCCCGCGACGAACCAGCGCTCGTCCACCTCCTACGCCTACATCCACGGCCGGAACATCCCCAACCTGGATATCCTCCATGGGTACCGCGGGGTACAGATCGAACTGCGTGACAACCGCGCGACGGGGTGCGTCTTTACCGACGCGTCGGGAAGGACTGTCCCCCTACGAGCACGGCGCGAGGTCATCCTTGCGTGCGGTGCTATCGATTCGCCCCGGCTGCTGCAACTGAGCGGAATCGGCCCCCGCCGCATGCTGGAACATGCGGGCATCGACTGCCGGGTGGACCTTCCCGGAGTCGGTGAAAACCTGATGGACCACGCGGAAGGTCTGGTCGTGTGGGAAACGCACGAACCGGTTGAGGAAACCTGCGCGACGGGCTGGGACGCCGGCTATCTCGTCTCCGTCGACGACGGTCCGTTTCCGGATATCTCCACGCATATTCCCGTCCATACCTGGGCAGTGCACGCCGAGCGGATGGGAGCCCGCATTCCGGCAGCCAACGTTTCGCTGGCGCCGAACATCACCAAACCCAAGAGCCGCGGTCGGGTCTGGATCGAATCGGCGGACCCGGACGCAGCACCGTTGATCGACTACGGTTACTTCACGGACCCTGAAGGCCACGACGAACGGATGCTTGTTCAGGGCATCCGCAATGCCAGAAGGGTCGCGGAGCAGGAACCCCTGGCCTCCCGAATTGTTCGGGAAGTATTTCCCGGCCCGGAGGTCACGACCGACGAGCAAATCTCGGAGATCGCCCGGCAGACGCACCAGACGGTTTATCACGTGAGCGGCACGTGCAGAATCGGTGCAGAGGATGACGACCTGGCGGTACTTGACCCTCGCCTGCGCGTCCGCGGTGTCACCGGTTTACGGGTGGTCGATGCATCAGTATTCCCCACCATCACCGCGCTCAACCCCGTCGGCACGATCATGGCGGTGGCCGAACGGGCCGCCGAGCTGATCGCGGAAGACAACAGCTAGCAACCCACCAGTTTCACGAGGAGTACGAATGGCACTGCCCACCACTTTCGGCATCGTCGGAGCCGGCCCCGCCGGACTCCTGGCCGCCCGGGCCTTCATACGGCTTGGCCTTGAGGTAGAGCTACTCGAACGTCATAGCGGCCCCGGTGGTCTGTGGGACATGAACAACCCGGGGACCCCGATGTACTCGACGTGCAACTTCATCTCGAACCGGGATTACGGGGGATTCATCGGTTACCCCATGCCGGCCGAGTACCCCCTGTTCCCCCGATGGGACCAGATCCGCGATTACATCCGCGGCTTCTCCGATGCCTTCGGCATCACACCGCTGGTGGTCACAGGCGCCGACGTCGTACGGGCGACACCCGTCGACTCGCCCGAGGGCCGCTTCTGGCGTGTGTCCCTGAGTGACGGTTCGCAGCGCGACTACCGGGGCATCGTGGCGGCCACGGGCGGTCAATGGCAGCCGTGGCTGCCCGAGTACCCGGGCATGGAGGACTTCGCGGGTGACGTGATCCATTCGGCCCAGTACACAGCCCCGGAAACGTTCCACGGCGAACGCGTGTTGGTGATCGGCGCCGGCAACTCCGGGGTCGACATCGCCTCGGACGCAGCCGCCCATGCGGAACGGGCCTTCATCTCCACGCGCCGCGGCTACTGGTTCCTGCCCAAATTACATGACGGCGTTCCGTCCGCAGCACTGCTCTCAGGCGACCTCACCCCTGCGCCTGATTCGCCCCTGCACGGCAAGAGCCTGCAGGAGATCCAGGACGTCGTCCTAGGGTCGGTCGGAGACCTGCGGAACTACGGCCTCCCGCAACCGGACCACCAATTCGGGGCCACGCATCCCATCCTCAATGACCAGATGCTGCACTACATGTCCCACGGGTTGCTCGCCTGGAAGCCGGACGTGGTGGCCTTCGACGCGGACGGCGTCAGATTCGCTGACGGCACCCGGGAAGACGTGGACATCATTGTGATGGCGACCGGGTATTCAGCGCCGATTCCCTGGCTGCCCGAAGGAATACTCACTTACGACGGCGGGTTCCCCCGCAGCATTTTGGGTGCTCTGGTGGAGGGGCAAGAAGGGTTATACCTTGCCGGGGCACTGCACTTTTCCGGCAATACCTTCCCTGTTTTCGACCAGTTGGTGCAATTGGCCGCTCACGATGCCAGAGCACTGGTGACAGGTCAGAACGCGGATAACCTCCGGTACATCAGGGAAAGCTACCGGCCGGATCTCAACGGTGACGCATCCTATGTGGCTACGCGTCGCAACTCCAACCAGGTGCAGGTCTCCGCACTTCACAAGGTATTCGCTGAACTCCACTCACGCTTCGGAATTTCCGTCCCGGGGCTTGTGGACCACGATTTCTACCGCGGACAGTTGACGACCAACACCGCCCAGGCGGTTGCGGCATGAGGGCGATTCGCTTCCACGGTAAACACGACCTCAGGCTCGAGGAGGTCCCCGAACCGACGCCGGGGGCCGGCCAGGTCAAGCTGCGCATCGGTTACGCCGGAATCTGTGGCTCGGACCTGCACACCTACTACTCGCCCGAGCATTCCGGCACCGACTACACTGTTCCCCACCCGGTGACCGGCGCGGAACTGCCACAAATCCTCGGCCACGAGTTCGCAGGTGAGGTAGTCGACGTCGGATCCGGCGTGTCCGCCGAGCGGATAGGCCAGCGGGTGGCGGTGTGGCCGATCTATGGTTGCGGCCATTGCTTCGCCTGCGACGGCGGCACCGACAACGCCTGCATCGACGCCACCTTCCATGGCGTGGCCAGTGACGGCGGAGGTTTTTCCGAGTTCACGGTGGTGCCGGAGTCCCAACTGCATGTGCTCCCGGCAAAGGTGGATCTGAAGCTGGGGGCACTGGTTGAGCCGATGGCTGTCGCTTGGCACGCTGCCCGGGCAGCCGGGGATCTGAGAGATCGATCGGTTCTGGTGATCGGTGGAGGACCGATTGGAATCGGACTCTGGCACGCGTTGCGCCTGCAGGGAGCAGCGCAGGTGGTTGTGAGTGAGCCTTCGGCAGGTCGCCGGGATGTTCTTGCCGGGCTCGGAGCTGAGCTGCTGCATGACCCGTTCACCCCCGACGCGGCGGACGAGCTCGGAAGGATCGCGGGAGGCGGGCCCTTTGATGCAATCTTCGATGCCGCCGGATCGGGACCTGCCCTGAACAACGCTCTTCCGCGGCTTCGGCCCCTGGGTACGCTCGTCGTCGTCGCCCTCCACGAAAAGGCCTTCGACTTCGACCCAACGGTGCTGGTTCTTGGCGAACGCCGTGTTCTTGGCGTGCACGGCTACACCCACGAGGACTACGACCAGGTCATCGATGCGATGTCGGCGGGCCACTACCGCACTGATGGCTGGGTGGAAACCGCACCGCTCACCGCCGTTGAATCCTCCATTCACGGTCTGCGAAACGGGGATGGGTCCAAGATCCTCATCGAGGTGGCTCGGTAGCCGTTCACCGGCGATGTCCCAAGGCGCTTCGGATTGCACCTGTCAACACTTCCTCCATGGAGGGCTTTGATGGTACAACTGTTCAACCAACAGTTCGATGTAGTGCACATCACAGACCGGGCGCATTCCGTGCGTTCCGGGGGCTTGGGACCAGGAGAACCATGCATTCGCTCATCCAGTGGCGCATTCAACCTTCAGCAAGTAGCTGGATGCAAAGTGGCCTCGTCATCACGGCGGTGGCTGTCAGCGTCATAACCCACGCCGCTGCTGCAGCCTTGGGACCAGCTGGTGCGATGGCCTGGTGGATGGCGGCAATGGCCGTCGCGTGCCTCGCCTGCGCGGCACCAATGGTGGGACGACGGCGCTGCACCTCCCGCGCGGCGGAGCATCTGCTGGGCATGGGGATCGCGATGATCCTGATCCACCTAGCACTTTTCGCGATGCCGGGGGCCGGCACCCACCACGGAACGGAGCACGGCGCTGGCACATCCCACGGCGCAGCAATGCTCGCCCTCCTGGGTGTCGAACTCGTGTGCCTGATGCTCGCCTCTGCCGCGCTGCGGCTCGGGCAGCGCAGTCCACGCATGCGGAAGCAGTTGCCGGCACACCTGATTCCAAGCCCTACCCACTAGCCAGACCCGCACATCCACCACCGAGGAGAACCCGTGAATAGCAGCACCATCCTTGCCACCAACTGGCAGAGCCAAGCCGACGCCCTATCCATCGACGGCCGCGCCTTCATAAACGGTCGCCGCACGTCAGCCGGTGACCGGCTCACCCGGCCAACCATCAGTCCAGTCGACGGCCGCACCCTTGCCGAACTTGCAGCCTGTCGTGGCGCGGACGTCGATGTCGCGGTCGCTGCCGCCCGCCGCGCCTTCCCATCCTGGTCACGTGCCGGAGCTGAGCAGCGCAAGCACGTGCTCCTGGCAGTCGCGGCCCTTCTGGAACAGCACGCCGACGAACTGGCGCTTTTGGAAACCCTCGACAGCGGCAAACCCATCCTGCAGACGACGACGGTCGACGTCCCCGGCGCCATCTCCACCCTGCGCTGGTATGCAGAGGCCGCCGACAAGCAAAGCGGCGAACTGCCGGCGGTTTCCCCCGGAGCCACGGCCCTGGTGACGCGGGAGCCGCTGGGCGTGGTGGCCGCCGTCGTGCCCTGGAATTTCCCGCTCGAAATTGCGGTCTGGAAGATCGCGCCCGCTCTCGCTGCGGGCAACACCATGGTGCTGAAGCCCGCTGAGCAGACCTCGCTCAGCGTCCTGCGCCTGGCAGAGCTGGCTGCGGAGGCGGGTCTTCCCGACGGCGTCCTCAACATCATCACCGGCACCGGGCGCGAAGTGGGTGCCGCGCTGGCACACCACATGGACGTCGACGCCATGGCGTTCACCGGTTCCACCGCCGTCTCACGCACCCTGCTCGAAGCCTCCGGCAAGAGCAACCTGAAGCGACTGAGCCTGG
>NZ_JAPSHV010000197.1 GCF_031179385.1 Arthrobacter sp.
CCCCAGGCGGCTGTGCCCTGACTGTTGGTTTCCCTCAGCTCGTTACCGGCCACCTGGTCCGGAAGGGCGATCATCACCTCGGCGCAGGCGGGGTTGGCCGCATCGGGAGCCGCATCGACGTCAACAATGGGGGAACAGGCACTCAGCGACACCACGAGCAGGGCGCCGGCGCTGGAGGCACGCACGAAGTGACGCGAATGTGTTGGCATATAGACAAGCCTAGCGGGAGGAAACAGCGGTCCTACCCGCCCGGAACTGCCGCGAAAGGCGTCCCGTTCCACCCAGGCCGAGCGGTTCATCCGCCCGCCCGATCCGTTCCACACCTACTCCGCTATGACTCGGCCACCGGCGAGGAGGAACGATTCCTCAAGCAATTCCCTGAGCTCGTCACGCTCGATCCGGGTGAGCCGGACAAGGACCAGTTGCGGAGATCTCTCGTGGTGCGGTGTCCAGAAGTAGATTGCAGGGTGCGTGCCGGCGAGTGCCTCCCGCTCGCTGGTCTTCACCGTGAGCACGCCCGGTTCCCAGATGCGGGCCATCAAGGTTTTGGCGAACCAGGCAGGCTGACCCCAACTTGGCCGCTCCATCACCCCGGGTAACGACAGACAGATGTGCCGGACATCACCTTCAGTTACCATTCCTTGCCTTCCCCTCGGGGCCCGGACGGAGGTCCGGGATTCCTACGCTTCGATGTCCGCGGCGTCGATCGCCTTGTCGCTGAGGATCGGCATGAGGGCCAGCAGCGCTAGCGTCAGCACACCCATGATGCCGAACATCGCCTGCAGCCCCGCCACCTGGGCGATGAGGCCTCCCGCTGCGGCGCCCAGCGGCATAGTGCCCCACGCGAGCAGCCGGTAGGCGCTATTGACCCGTCCCAGCAGGCGATCCGGCGTGATGCGCTGCCTCAGGGAGACGGTGATGACATTCCAGAGCATCACCAGAGCGCCGCCCACGAAGAATACGAACCCGAGGATGTAGGGATTGTCGGTAAGAGCAGGAGCTCCGACGAAGAACGAGCCACCCAGAATCGTCAGGGCCAGGGATTTTGACCGGCCCAGCAGGCGTTCGGCCCATTCGGCTATGAAGGATCCAAGGAATGCGCCGAGTGCTGAAGTTGTCAGGAGTATCCCGAAGCCTACCTCGGACAGTTGCATGGCCGACGCCGGCCCGACCGCGAACAGGACGAAAAGTGCGAACGCGGCGCTCGATGCGAAGTTGAAGGTTCCTGTCATGACGGCAAGCGTTCGCAGGATCTTCTGGTTGTAGAGATACCTCAACCCCTCGGCGATATCGTGGCGGAGCGTCGTCTTCTGCTCGCGCTCGATACGAAAGTTCCCTCGCACCAGGAAGAGAGCGCCCACGGCAGCGAGCCACAGGGCGGCTGGCACCAGGAAACCTCCGATGACACCCGCTGCAACGAGGAACCCGCCCAGGGGCGGGCCGATGAATTGGTTGGTGGTCAGTTCGACGGCGTACAGCCGGCCGTTGGCGCGGGAGAGCTGGTCGCGGTGCACCACCTGGGGCATGATCGACTGCGCTGACGTGTCGTAGAGCGTCTCGGCCACGCCGACCAGCAGTGCGGTGACGTATAAAACCCAGATCGAGCCCAGATCAAAGAGGATCACCGCCACCAGCAACGCAGGCAGGACAGCCCTTGCGGTGTTGGCGGTGAGCATGAGCCGGCGCCGATCCAACCTGTCCGCCAGAGCACCGGCTGTCAACGTGAAAAGCAGCCAGGGAAGCGTGGCGACGAAGGACAAGCCCGCAATGAGAGTGGGGGACTGCGTGAACTGAATAGCGAGCAGGGGCAGCGCGATCTTGAAGACCCCGTCGGCGAGATTGGAGAGCCCCGACGCTGTCCATAGGTTCCAGTAGGGCGCACCGAGAGGCATCCTGGTCTGATTGTTGACCTCCAGCGCATCGCCTGCCATGTGTGAAACGGTCCCACAGTGATTGGGAGAACTCAAGGGGTTGCGGTGGTTGTTGTGCAGCCAGTTGACCATCGGCCATGCTCGGTACCATGGGTGCCTGCCACCTATCCGCAGGGGAGTACGTCACATGGAGGCTGGTATCGCCGGTGGTGCCCAGGAGCAATCCGGACTGACCGGACTCATCACCGACGTGATGAGTGCCCTCGGCGAGATCGGCGTCGGGTTCCTGGTACTCCTCGAGACGGTCTTTCCACCCATCCCGAGTGAAGTGGTGCTGCCGCTGGCTGGGTTCCTGTCCCAGCAGGGCGCCATGAATGCGATGCTCGTGCTTGCCCTGGCCACTCTCGGGAGCTACGCGGGCGCTGTTCTCCTGTATCTGCTCGGAGCGAAGCTCGGTGAGGAGAGGGTGGTGCGCGGTCTCTCCGAGCTGCCGTTGGTCGACCGTGAGGACTTCGAACGCGCTGCACGCTGGTTTGAACGTCATGGGCGCTCGGCGGTGTTCTTCGGGCGTCTGATCCCCGGCGTCCGAAGTCTGATTTCGCTGCCGGCAGGAGCAGAACACATGCCGATGGGCACATTCAGTCTTTTCACAATCGCGGGGAGTCTGGTCTGGAACGTTCTCCTCATTGCACTGGGGTACTTCCTGGGAACCCAGTACCACCTGGTCGACCAGTATTCCCAGTACTTCGACATCGTCATCTACGCGGTGTTGGCGGCATTGGTCGGCTGGCTGGTCCTCCGCCGCGTACGACGACGGCGCGCCGGCCGCCGTTGAAGCTCCCCTCCCAGCTGGAGGGCGCTATTCACAGGCGTCGCCGAAATGTCCAGGGCGCCAAGTACGGTGGAATCATGCCTCTTACCGTTGCCCAGTTGAGCGAATCTGCCCTGCTTGAGCGCATTCTGCCCCGTCTGCGGGGCAGCTTCGACTATCCCCCCGACATCCTCTTGGGTCCCGGTGATGATGCTGCGTTGGTGGCAGCGCCGGACGGCAGAGTGCTTGTTTCCATTGATACCCAGGTTCAGGACATGGATTTCCGGCTGCAGTGGGCAAACGGTTATCGGACCACGGGATTCGACGTCGGGTGGAAGGCTGCTGCGCAGAACCTCAGCGATATCAACGCCATGGGCGGACGCGCCACCTCTCTCGCTGTCAGTCTGACCCTTCCCG
>NZ_JAPSHV010000198.1 GCF_031179385.1 Arthrobacter sp.
GTTTCGCAGCCCGAACTTTCGCGGCCTGACGTTTCCCAGGTCGGCGACTCTTTCCCGCAGAGTGCTCCGCTGACAGAGGCTACGCCGGTGCCGCTTCCTGCGCCGGGTCAGCTGATCGACTCCGTGCCTTGGGCACGCAGGAGTGCTGAGCCGCCCAAGGCATCAGCCGTGCCGGCCAGCTCACCCATACCTCCAATGGGCGGCCCTGCGGTTCCGGCTGCACCGGTTTCCATTCCGCCGGTACCAGCCGGCCCCGGCGTCCCGCCGGACGGTCTTGATCTCGATGACCACGACGGTCAGACGATCATGCGCAGCGAGCTCGAGAGCCCAGCGCCCACATCGGTCCAGCCCTCGCCGGAGCCCCGGCCGGGCACCGGGCCGCTGGTGCTGGCGCGGCTGTGCCCGCAGGGTCATGCAAACCCGCCCGAAGCGTCGGCCTGCGGTGTCTGTTCGCAGCCGGTTGACGGTGAGCCGCGGGAGGTCCGACGCCCAAGTCTCGGCACCATGCGGATCTCGACCGGCGAGGTTGTCGAGCTGGACCAGTCGATCGTGATCGGCCGGCAACCTTCGGTATCGAGGGTCCAGGGCCGCGGCATGCCCAAACTCGTGCAGGTCACCAGCGCCGGAGGCGATATTTCGCGTTCGCATGCGGAGGTGCGGCTCGACGGCTGGCACGTACTGCTGTGCGACCTCAAGGCCACCAACGGCACAGTGCTGATTCGCCAGGGCCAACCGCCGCGCCGCCTCGGCGAAGGAGAGACAGCTTTCCTGCTCGACGGCGACGTAGCCCAGCTCGGTGATGACGTCTTCCTGCGCTTCGAAGGCCTGCGATGAGTTCACGGCGCGCAGCCGCACCGCCCCCGCACATTCCGGGCTACCGCTACATCAGCCTGCTCGGATCGGGCGGCTTCTCGGATGTCTACCTGTACGAGCAGGACCGGCCGCGCCGGCGCGTGGCAGTAAAGGTACTGGTTTCAGGGCTGCTGACGGAGGGCGCGCGGAAGGCATTCGAATCTGAAGCCAACCTCATGGCCCAGCTCTCCACCCACCCGTACATCGTCACGATCTATGAAGCGAACATCACCGACGACGGGCACTCCTACCTCGCGATGGAGTACTGCTCACGGCCCAGCCTGGACGTGCGCTACCGCAAGGCAAGGCTGTCGCTGGCAGAGACCCTGACCATCGGCATCCAGGTTGCCTCCGCCGTCGAGTCCGCCCACCGGGCCGGTATCGTGCACCGCGACATCAAGCCCGCGAACATCCTGGTGACCGACTACAACCGCCCTGCCCTCACTGACTTCGGGATCTCCGGTACCACGGACGGCGGCGCGGACGAGGATCTCGGCATGTCCATCCCGTGGTCGCCGCCGGAAGCATTCGTGGGCGGCAGCGTCGACGGCGTCCGCATGGACGTCTGGTCCCTAGGGGCAACCCTCTACACGCTGCTCGCCGGCCGTTCGCCCTTCGTATTTCCCGGGATGGACAACTCCCAGCGGATGCTGATGGACCGGATCGGATCCATGCAGCTCGCTTCGATCGGCCGGGATGACGTGCCGGAATCACTCGAGCTCGCGCTGGCCACGGCGATGGCGAAGAACCCCGCCGCCCGCTATAGCTCGGCACACTCTTTCGCTCTCACCCTGCAGCGGATCCAGACCGAACTCGGCATCTCTGTCACCCCGTTCGAAGTGCTTGATGACACCGAACACGTACGTGATGATGACGACGACGCCGAAGCCACCAGGGTGCGCAAGGTTGTCTCCATCGATCCCGAGTCGCCCACCTACTCACCGACCTTCCCGACGGCGGCCGGCACCGCGCCCGCCCGCTCACTCCAGCGAGACCTGCCCACCTACGCGCCGCCGTCGTCATCCGTGCCCCCGTCCACCGCTGACAGGTCAGCAACAGGGAATTACGCAGGCGCGAATGACGCAACCGAGGACCACGCGTGGCGGGACCGGACGGTCCTGCGCGGGCGGGAGCCGCACACCGACTCGATGCGTATGGACACCACCCTCCATCGCCCTGCCGCCACCGGACAGAACGCGGACACGGACGACGTCGGACCGGCGGATGCCAGGCGCAGGCGGGGGCCGCTGGTCGGCGTCCTGGTGGGGCTCGTGCTGCTCGCCGGCGTCGCAATCGGCGGTTTCGCGGTCATGAACGGGCAACCACAGGACGAGCCCACGGTCGAAGCGCCGACGCAGCCTCCGCCCGACGCACTCGCGGGGGTGGAGGGCGTTGTTCCCTCGCCCACGGACGTCGTGGGTGAAGGGTCCGGGAACAACGTAGTGTTCACCTGGACGAACCCGGACCCGCAGGAAGGCGATGTGTATCGCTTCCGGACCGTGACCGTGCAGGAAGAGAGCGAATGGTCCAGGACCGTGCAGACCGAAGCGCCCCTCGTGGCCAACCCTGACGGTCCCACCTGCACTGATATACAGATAGTGCGGGCAAACGGCACAGCATCTGAGCCTGTGCGTGCCTGCTGGCCTGAATGAATTGAAGGGAACACCCGTGGGGGAACTTGCAATAGATTTTTGCGGTGAATGGCATGAACCGAAGGACGACGAGCCCTTCAACATCGGCCGCGAGGGTGACCTCGAGGTCGACGACAATCCCTACCTGCACCGCAAGTTCCTCCAGATTGCCCATCAGAACGGGATCTGGTGGCTCAACAACGTGGGCACGATGCTCTCGGCGACGGTCGCAGACACCACCGGCGGGATGCAGGCCTGGGTGGCACCGGGAGCGCGCATTCCGCTGGTCTTCGGCCAGACGCGCGTGGTGTTCACCGCAGGTCCCACCACCTACGAGTTCGATGTGCACCTCAAGACCCCTGCCTTCCGCCAGGAGCGGCAGGTCGACGACGGCTCGGGCACCACGACAATCGGCCCCGTACGCTTCACGGATTCGCAGCGGGCGCTGATCGTCGCGCTCGCCGAACCCATGCTGCGCCGCGAGGGAACCGGCTTCAGTTCCATACCCTCGTCCGCGGCGGCGGCGCAGCGGCTCGGATGGGCGTTGACCAAGTTCAACCGCAAGCTCGACAACGTCTGCGACAAACTGGACCGGGTCGGCGTGGTGGG